>DATGRZ010000244.1:0-3353 GCA_035303065.1 Ruania sp. | reverse complement strand
AGCCTGTACACCGAGGGCGGGCCGAGCCAAGAGGTGCTGCTGCCCCGGTTCGACGCACCGGACGGGAAGGTGGCCCACGAACCGCGCGGGGTGCCGGTGCGCCAGGTCGGGGAGCACGTGGTGACCACCGTGTTCGACCTGATGCTCGCCCAGTACGGGGTGTCCCGGCCGGGCCTGGGTGGCACCTGGCCTACCGGGTACGACGACCCGACCACCGCCTGCACCCCGGCGTGGGCCTCGGAGATCACCTCGGTGCCGATGGCCAAGATCGTCCGGCTCGGGCGGGAGTTCGCGCAGAACTCCGAGGACTCCAAGGGCCGGTCGATGATCCTCATGGGTGCCGGCACGAACCACTGGTACCACTCGGACCTGATCTACCGGGCGATGCTGATGCTCACCACGATCACCGGCTGCCAGGGCCGCAACGGTGGCGGCTGGGCACACTACGTCGGCCAGGAGAAGGTGCGCCCGCTGACCGGTTTCCAGCACGGAGCCTTCGCCCTGGACTGGGGCCGCCCACCCCGGCACATGAACCAGACCGCCTACTGGTACGTGAACACCAGCCAGTACCGGTACGACACCTACAGCGCCGACACCGTGGGTGCCGGCACCGGCGCGTTCGCCGGCCAGTCCGTGATGGACCTGCTGTCCCTGTCTGTGCGGCTGGGCTGGACGCCCTCCTACCCCACGTTCGACCGGAGCTCGCTGGCGATCGCGGACGAGGCGGCTGCGGCCGGCACTGACCCGGTGAGCTACGCCGTCGAGGAGCTGAAGAGCGGACGGATGCGCTTCGCCGTCGAGAACCCCGAGGCGGAGGAGAACTTCCCTCGGGTGCTCACCCTGTGGCGCTCGAACCTGTTCGGTTCCAGCGCCAAGGGCAGCGAGTACTTCCTCAAGCATCTGCTCGGCACCGACCACGCGGTGGCCGCCACCGAGGCACCGGAGGGGCAGCGCCCGACCAGCATCGACTGGCCGGAGGAGGCACCGCAGGGCAAGCTCGACCTGCTGATGACCATCGACTTCCGGATGACCAGCTCGACGATCCTGTCCGACGTGGTGCTGCCGGCGGCGACCTGGTACGAGAAGTACGACATCAACACCACGGACATGCACCCGTTCATCCACTCCTTCAACCCGGCGATCGCCCCGCCGTGGCAGTCGAAGACGGACTGGGACGCGTGGAAGGCGATCGCCAAGGAGTTCTCCTCCCTGGCGCGCACCCACCTGGGCACCCGCACCGACCTGGTCGCCAAGCCGCTCTGGCACGACACGCCCGAGGCGATGGCCAACCCCCGTGGGGAGGTCAAGGACTGGCGGGCCGGGGAGTGCGAGCCGGTACCGGGCAAGACGATGCCGGTGCTGGTCCCGGTGGAGCGGGACTTCACCGCCGTCTACGACAAGATGACCTCGATCGGTCCGCTGCTGGACACCCTGGGCACCAGCACCAAGGGCGTCACCTGCGACGTGAAACCCGAGATCGAGCGGCTGGCGCTGCGCAACGGGCGCCGGAACGGCGGCCCGGCGGACGGGCGTCCCGCACTGGACACCGACGTGCAGATGGCCGAGCTGATCATGACGCTGTCCGGCACCACGAACGGCCGCCTGGCCACCGAGGGTTTCAAGAACCTGGAGAAGCGGGTCGGCCGCAACGACCTGCACCACCTGGCCGGCGAGCACGAGGGCAAGCGGATCAGCTTTGCCGACATCCAGGCCGCACCGGTGCCGGTGATCACCTCCCCGGAGTGGTCCGGTTCGGAGAGCGGCGGCAGGCGGTACTCCCCGTTCACCATCAACATCGAGCACCTCAAACCGTTCCACACCCTGACCGGGCGGCAGCACTTCTACCTGGACCACGACTGGATGCAGGCGATGGGTGAGGCCCTCCCGGTGTACCGTCCGCCGCTGAACATGACCGAGCTGTTCGGGGAGGCGAAGATCGGTGAGCAGAACGAGCTCGGCGTCTCGGTGCGTTACCTCACCCCGCACAACAAGTGGTCGATCCACTCCGAGTACCAGGACAACCTGTTCATGCTCAGCCTCTCCCGTGGTGGGCAGACCGTGTGGATGTCCGACCGGGACGCGGCCAAGGTAGGCATCGCCGACAACGACTGGATCGAGCTGACCAACCGCAACGGGGTGGTCGCCGCCCGCGCTGTGGTCAGCCACCGGATGCCGGAGGGCACGGTGTACATGCACCATGCCCAGGACCGGCTGATCGACGTACCGCTGACCGAGCGGGACCGCAAGCGCGGCGGCATCCACAACTCGATGACCCGGATCATGGTCAAGCCCAGCCACATCATCGGCGGCTACGCCCAGCTCGCCTACCAGTTCAACTACATCGGCCCGACCGGCAACAACCGGGACGAGGTCACGATGATCCGCAAGCGCACCGCACCGGTGGAGTACTGACGTGGCCGCGCAGCTCGGGAGGGAGTCAGCATGAAGGTCATGGCACAGATGGCCATGGTGATGAACCTGGACAAGTGCATCGGCTGCCACACCTGCTCGGTGACCTGCAAGCAGGCGTGGACGAACCGGTCGGGTATGGAGTACGTCTGGTTCAACAACGTCGAGACCCGGCCCGGTCTGGGCTACCCGCGAGGGTATGAGGACCAGGAGAAGTGGCAGGGCGGGTGGGTGCGCGGCAAGAACGGTCGCCTCCAGCTGCGTGCCGGCGGTCGGTTGAAGAAGCTGCTGACGATCTTCTCCAACCCGAAGATGCCCTCGATGCAGGACTACTACGAGCCCTGGACCTATGACTACGAGACGTTGCTGAACGCCCCTGCTCAGGACCAGGTGCCGGTCGCCCAGCCGTACTCGCTGATCTCCGGGAAGAAGCATCAGATCACCTGGTCGGCGAACTGGGACGATGACCTGGGTGGCAGCCACGAGCACGCCGCCAAGGACGTGATGCTCAAGGGGCTGGAGGACAAGGTCAAGCTCGAGTTCGAGCAGACCTTCATGTTCTACCTGCCGCGGATCTGCGAGCACTGCCTGAACCCGAGCTGTGCGGCCGCCTGCCCCTCCGGCGCGATCTACAAGCGCTCCGAGGACGGCATCGTGCTGGTGGACCAGGACAAGTGTCGCGGCTGGCGGATGTGCGTGACCGGCTGCCCGTACAAGAAGGTCTACTTCAACCACAAGACCGGCAAGGCGGAGAAGTGCACGTTCTGCTACCCGCGCATCGAGGTGGGCATCCCCACTGTGTGCGCGGAGACCTGCGTGGGGCGGCTGCGCTACATCGGCCTGATCCTCTACGACGCCGACAAGGTGCTCGAGGCGGCGTCGGTGGAGGACGAGCATGACCTCTACGACGCCCAGCGGGAGGTGTTCCTGGACCCGCACGACCC
>DATGRZ010000243.1:0-8823 GCA_035303065.1 Ruania sp. | reverse complement strand
TGCGTGACCATCGCCCCGCCCTGGGAGAATCCGAGCAGGCCCACCGGTCCAGAGGTCCGGCTCAGCGCCTGGGCGTCCTCCAGCCAGCGCATCACCCCCGTGGTGGCCGCGTTCGCCAGGTCCAGGTCCGGGTCGCCGGCACGCGCCGGGTCGGTGATCGGGAACCACGCGTAGCCCGGCCCGGCCGGCAGCGGTGCGCGCAGGCTGGCCACGACGGGACCTTTGGGCAGGTGCTCGGCCAGCGCCATCAGGTCGCGCTCGTGCGAGCCATAGCCGTGCAGCAGCACCAGCAACGGACGGCCGGCGAGCGCCTCGGGCAGCTCGTCAGCGGGGACGGACCAGATGACGGCAGCGGGGTCGATGGGAAGCTCCAGCGGACGAGATGAGGCCATGGAGGAGTTGTACCACTGCGCTCACTCCTCGACTGGTTCTGTGGGTGGCGCCAGTCTTGCGGGGCTCGCTGCGCTCACTCCTCGACTGTCGGTGCTGGCGCGTACCGTAGAACCTATGCGTCCAGTGACAGACCTGCAGCGGACCGTCGCACCGCTCGAGGTGGTCTCCGAGTATCAGCCAGCCGGCGACCAGCCCACCGCGATCGCCGACCTCACCGCGCGGTTGCAGGCGGGGGAGAAGGACATCGTGCTGCTCGGCGCCACCGGCACCGGGAAGTCCGCCACCACCGCATGGCTGATCGAGCAGGTGCAACGGCCCACGCTCGTGATGGCGCCGAACAAGACACTCGCCGCCCAGCTCGCCAACGAGTTCCGCGAGCTGCTGCCGAACAACGCCGTCGAGTACTTCGTCTCCTACTACGACTACTACCAGCCCGAGGCGTACGTCCCGCAGACGGACACCTACATCGAGAAGGACTCCTCGATCAACGACGAGGTGGAGCGGCTCCGGCACTCCGCCACGAACAGCCTGCTCACCCGGCGGGACGTGGTCGTGGTCGCCTCCGTCTCCTGCATCTACGGTCTGGGCACCCCGCAGGAGTACGTGGACCGGATGGTGCCGCTGCGCGTCGGCGACCAGATCGACCGGGACGACCTGCTCCGCCAGTTCGTCACCATGCAGTACACCCGCAACGACATGGCCTTCACCCGCGGCACGTTCCGGGTGCGGGGTGACACGGTGGAGATCATCCCGGTGTATGAGGAGCTCGCCGTGCGGATCGAGATGTTCGGCGACGAGATCGAGAGCCTCGCCACACTGCACCCGATCACCGGAGAGGTGATGCGCTCCGAGGAGGAGATCTTCCTGTTCCCCGCCACGCACTACGTGGCCGGCCCGGAACGCATGGAGCGTGCGATCGGCACCATCGAGGACGAGCTCGCGGAGCGGCTGGCGGAGCTGGAACGCCAGAACAAGCTGCTCGAGGCGCAGCGGCTGCGGATGCGCACCACCTATGACATCGAGATGATGCGCGAGATCGGCTCCTGCTCCGGTATCGAGAACTACTCCCGGCACATCGACGGCCGTGACCCGGGCTCGGCCCCGAACACGCTGCTGGACTTCTTCCCCGAGGACTTCCTGCTGGTGATCGACGAGTCGCACGTGACCGTGCCCCAGATCGGCGCGATGTACGAGGGCGACATGTCCCGCAAGCGCACCCTGGTGGAGCACGGGTTCCGGCTCCCCAGTGCGATGGACAACCGGCCGCTGCGGTGGGAAGAGTTTCTCGAGCGGATCGGGCAGACCGTGTACCTGTCCGCCACACCTGGCGACTACGAGCTGTCCCAGTCCGACGGGGTGGTGGAGCAGATCATCCGCCCCACCGGTCTGGTCGACCCCGAGGTCGTCGTCAAGGCGACCCAGGGCCAGATCGACGACCTGCTCGCCGAGATCACCGAACGCACCAGCAAGAGCGAACGTGTGCTGGTCACCACCCTCACCAAGAAGATGGCCGAAGACCTCACCGACTACCTGCTGGAGCGCGGAGTGCAGGTGCGCTACCTGCACTCCGAGGTGGACACCCTGCGGCGGGTGGAGCTGCTCCGCGAGCTACGCACCGGCGCCTTCGACGTCCTGGTCGGGATCAACCTGCTGCGCGAAGGTCTCGACCTGCCCGAAGTCTCCCTGGTGAGCATCCTGGACGCGGACAAGGAAGGCTTCCTGCGTTCGGGCACCTCGCTGATCCAGACGATCGGACGGGCTGCCCGGAACGTCTCCGGTCAGGTGCACATGTACGCCGACTCGGTCACCGCCGCTATGCAGCAGGCGATCGACGAGACGAACCGGCGCCGGGAAAAGCAGCTCGCCTACAACGCCGAGCACAACATCGACCCCACCCCGCTGCGCAAACGGATCGGCGACATCACCGACATGCTCAGCCGCGAGGACGTGGACACCAAGGAGCTGCTCGCGGGCGGCTACCGCCAGCCTGGGAAGAAGGGCACGGCACCCACGCCGACCACCACCCGGGAGAAGCTCGCCGGGGCCGCCGCCAGCGACCTCGCCGACCTCATCCAGGAGCTGTCCGACCAGATGCACGTGGCTGCGGAGGAGCTGCAGTTCGAGCTGGCCGCCCGGCTGCGGGACGAGATCGCGGACCTGAAGAAGGAGCTGCGGCAGATGACCGAGGCCACCGCCTGAGCTACGAGGAACTGCGCGCGCGGGCGATCGTGCTCGTCAGCCGGTCGAAGACGGGACCGGTGGTCTCCACCCCGTTCCTACGCAGTGCCAGGCTCGCAGCACCAACCAGCCCGTCGTCGGTCAGCAGCGGCGCGTCCAGCCCACCGGAGAGGGCGTGCACCTGCTCGGCCAACGCCGGCTGTCGGGTGAGCACCCCACCGGCGAGCACCAGCGGACCGGTCAGCCCCGGGGTCCGGACAGCGCGCAGCGTGGTGGCAAGCTGCTCGCCCGCCTCCCGCACGATGCTCTCGGCCACCTCGTCCCCCGGTGCGGCGAAGGCCAGTGGCGCCAGGCCAGCGAGCTCCACCGGACGCTGCCCGTAGAGCACATCGATCGCATCCTGCACGCTGCGTGTCCGGCCCTCGATCCGGCCCGCAGGATCCGCCTCCAACCCGAGCTGCTCCAGCAGCGCCGAGCTCAGAGTCGTCGCCGGGCCCCGACCATCCAGTGCGGCGAGCGCCGCCCTGGCCACCCGCTGACCGATCCAGAACCCGGAGCCCTCGTCCCCCAGCAACCAGCCGATACCGTCGCTGACCAGGTCCACCTCGTGCGCACGCACCCGCAGCGCGATCGCTCCGGTGCCCGCCACCATCGCATACCCCTCGCCCTCCGGCGTCGCGGAGCAGAACGCGGCGTGCAGGTCCGACTCCAGCCGGAACGTGACCGGCAGACCACCAGCCCGGCAGGTGTCGTTCAACCATCCAGGTTCGGCCCGCACCCGGCCGCCCGCCATCGCCACCACACCACCAGCGACTGCCTCAGGCGGCACGCCGGCGCCCGCCACCGCCTGGAGCGAGGCCGCGAGCACCTGCGTGGCAGCGAACTCGGTGCCCGACGAGACCGGGTTCCCGCTGCCGGCCCGCCCGATGCCCAGACAGGTGCCGTCCTGGTCGACCAGCACTGCTCGTGTGGAGGTGCCTCCGGCATCCACGCCTAGATAACGCAACATCACGATTCCTTCGATCGGGTTGACGAGAACCTATCGTGAGAATACCTTTCAGTCAGAACGACAAAGACGTGAGAGGAATTTTCACCATGGTGGGTGCGCCTCCGGCCTCAGAAGGGGCTCTCCGGGTGACCGAGCGCATCCATGCCAACCTGCCGCTGATGTCCTCGGCGATGGTGAAGATCGCCGATGTGCTGCTGGACGACCCGTCCGCCCCGCTGGAGCTGTCCATCACCGAGCTCGCGGACCGGGCGGGCACCTCGGCAGCCACCGTCACCCGGTTCTGCCGCCAGCTCGGCTACCCCGGCTACGTGCAGTTCCGCGTGGGTGTGGCCACCGACTCCGGGCGAGGCGCCGCGGACGACGACCGGTGGCGTGCCGAGATCAGCCGCACCCTGGACCCGAAGGACAGCCCGGAGGACGTCTCCCGCACCCTGCTGAACGCGCACATCCGTTCGTTGCGCGCGACGGCGAGCGTGCTGGACCTGCCGGTGTGCGCCGAGGTTGCCGAACAGATGGCCACCGGAACGCACCTGGACATCTATGGCACCGGTGGTAGCGCGGCGATGGCCGAGGAGATGATGACCCGGCTGTACCGGATCGGGGTGAACGCACACGCCTGGGGGGATGTGCACGCCGGTCTGGCCAGTGCCTCGATCCTCCCGGAACGATCGGTAGCCGTCGGCATCTCGCACAGTGGGCGCACCAAGGAGACCATCGAGATGCTCGCCAAGGCAAAGGCCGCCGGAGCCTACACGGTAGCCATCACCAGCCTGGCCACCGCACCGCTGGCCCAGCTCGCCGACGCCTACCTGCTCGCCTCCGTGCCGGACCGTTACCTGCACCCGGCGGACCTGTCCGCCAAGCACGCCCAGCTGTTCGTCCTCGACCTCCTCTACCTGCTCGTCGCCCAGCACGACTACGCGGACACGGTCGCCCGGATCGCGGCGTCCGCGGACGCCGTCGCCGGCCACCGGCGCGCGGACTGAAAGGACCTCATGATCGCCACCGCTGCCGACTTCCTCGCCGAGACCACCCGCCGGCTGTCCACGCTCGCCGAGCGTGCCGCCGCCGGTGAGTACGACGACGCCGTCGACCTGCTCACCTCCGCCATCGAGGCCGGCGGGGTGATCCAGGCGTTCGGCACCGGCCACTCCCAGGCGTTCGCGATGGAGGTGGCCGGTCGTGCCGGAGGGCTGATCCCCACCAGCAAGCTGGCCCTGTCCGACCTGGCGTTGCTCGGTGACCGAGACGTGGCCGACCTGCGGGGCTCAGAGCTGGAACGGGACCCGAACGTGGTCACCGAGCTGCTCGGTACTGCGCAGATCGCCTCCGAAGATGTGTTCGTGATCGCCTCCAACTCTGGGGTGAACGGTTCGATCGTGGGCCTCGCCCTGGCCGTGGCCGAACGCGGGCACAAGATCATCGCAGTCACCAGCCTGGAGCACACCCACGCGGTCACCCCGAAGCACCCCAGCGGCAAGCGGCTGGCGGACGTGGCCGACGTGGTGATCGACAACCTCGCGCCCTACGGGGACACCACCCTGACCCTCGGCGACGGCTACGGCGCCGGTGCCGTCTCCTCCCTGACCGCCGCCTACATCGCGCAGGTGCTCACCCTCGGGGTGACCGAGCGGATGCTCGCTGCGGACAAGGAACCACCGTTGTACATCTCGGCGAACCGGCCAGGAGGTGATGAGCACAACCGTGCACTAGAGGACGCCTACGAAGGCCGACTTCGCCGTCTGGCGTGACCCCCGTCAGCGGGACGACCGGGGCGAGAGCCCCACTCTCACGGCCCACCCGGCCCGTGAACACACCTTGTAGAAAGAATGCCAGCACAGAAAGGGCATCAAGGACGATGACTGACTCACGCATCTCCTCACCTGACCGACGCACCGTGCTCCGTGGCGGCCTGTACACCGCCGCGGCACTTCCGCTCGGTGTCACCCTCGCCTCCTGCGCCACCGGTGGTGGTGGCGGTGAGGAAGAGACCGACGACGGCGGCGAAGAACCCGCCGGGGACGTGGACCCGGACAACCCGTTCGGCGTCGAGGCCGACGCCACGGTGGACGCCGTGATCTTCGACGGCGGCTACGGCGTGGACTACGTGGAGTTCGCCGGGAACATCTTCGAGGAGAACCATGAAGGTTCGACTGTGGAGGTCCAGAAGTCGAACAATATCGCCCAGGAGCTCCAACCGCGATTCGTCTCCGGCAACCCACCGGACTTGGTCGACAACTCTGGATCGAACCAGATTGGGTTCAGCACCATCCTGGACCAGATCGAGGACCTGACCGATGTGGTCGACGCGCCGAACCTCGAAGGAACAACAATCCGGGACACTCTCTACGGGGGGGTGCTTGCTCCGGGTACCTACGGTGACAAGTTCGCTGCACTGAACTACGTGTTGACCGTGTATGGCGTATGGTATTCCGCTACTCTCTTCGACAAGCACGGGTGGACCCCACCGACGACCTGGCCGGAAGCCAAGGAGCTGGGTGCGGCAGCCAAGGAAGAAGGCCTCTACCTGTTCGTCTGGGGCCAGGAAGCCGCCACCTACTACCAGACGCTTGCGATGGAGTCCGCGATCAAGGAGGGTGGCGACGAGGTCCGGCTCGCCCTGGAGAACCTGCAGCCGGACTGCTGGTCTATGGACGCCATCCAAGGCGTCTTCCAGGCGATGAAGGAGATCATCGACGCCGGCTACTTCAAGCCCGGCGGTGCCGGTACCCAGTTCACCGCCGCCCAGGCGCAGTGGAGCGAGGCACAGGAAGCCCTGCTGTATCCCTCCGGTGGGTGGATCGAGAACGAGATGAAGGACCAGACGGCGGACGACTTCCAGATGAAGGGAGTCTCGTCGTTCGCCCTCACCGACAGTCCCACCATGCCGATGACCGCGCTGCACTCGACGGCTGGTGAGCCTTATATCGTGCCCTCGGACGGTAACGTCGCCAGCGGCAAGGAACTGTTGCGGATCATGCTGTCAGAGGAGTCGGCGAGCAACTTCTGCAAGGAGAAGCTCGCTCCGACCGTGGTCGCCGGGTTGGTGCCCGACGATGGCTTCGGGTCTACTGCGCTCGTCTCCCAGACAGACCTGCTCGACGCAGCCGGTGAGGACATCTTCACGATCAAGTTCGTCGACTACTACGGGATGAACCAGGAGCAGCTGCCGATCTGGAACTCCTTCCTCGGTGGCGACAAGACCGTCGAGGAACTGACCAGCGACCTGCAAGGCATCACTGATCGGGTCGCAAACGACGACACCATCGAGAAGATCGAAGTCTCGTGACTGCGGTTGTCAATGTCGTAGGCACCCCCGCCGGGCAGAAGAGTCCGTCCGGCGGGGGGCCTCGCCCTAGGCTCTCGTTTGGCCGAATCAGCTTCTTCGTGATCTTTCTGGGGCTTCCACTTGCTCTCTTCCTCATCTTTGTGATTTGGCCGTTCATCCAGGCCGCCTTCTATGCCTTGACTAACTGGTCCGGGTACAGCGACGAGTTCGACATCATCGGGCTGGCGAACTTCGAGCGGCTGGTCAACGATCCGCGCTTCATGAACGCTGTGGGCAACTCGATCGTCTTCGCGATCGTGATCCCAGCGGTCACTCTCACCACTGCACTGGCGTTCGCGGTACTGCTGACAGTCGGCGGTTCGGAGAAGGGTCGCGTCCGCGGGGTGAAGAACTCCGGTTTCTACCGGGTCGTCTCGTTGTTCCCGTACACGATCCCCGGGATTGCGATTGCCATCATGTGGCGACTGATCCTGGATCCCAGCAGTGGTCTGGTCAATGGCGTTCTCACCAGCATCGGCCTCGATCAGTTCCAATCGTTCCCCTGGCTGGGGGAAGAGTCGACCGCGATGCCAGTGACGATGTTCGTGGTGCTGTGGGGGCTCGTCGGTTTCTACATGCTCTTGTTCATCGCAGCTATCAAAGGCGTGCCGGCAGAGACATACGAAGCCGCCCGCATCGATGGTGCAGGCCGGTGGCGGACGACGATCTCCATCACCCTGCCGCTGATTCGCGACAACGTGCAGACCGCCTACATCTACATCGGCATCATCGCGCTGGACTTGTTCGTCTACGTACAGGCATTGAACCCGACAGGGGGGCCAAACAGCAGCACCCTGGTGATGAGTCAGCAGCTGTTCAACACGGCGTTCCGGGAGGGCAAGTTCGGTTACGCCAGTGCCATGGGAGTGGCGATTGCGGTCGTCACCCTGCTGTTCGCGGCAGCCGTGTTCACTGTGAACCGCCTCACCGGCGGCAAGGATGAGAAGGGGGCAGCATGAGTGTCTCGACTTCGCGCCGGACCGAGACCACCAGTAGAGGCGATCGTGTCGTCGGCGGCATCTCACACAGTGTGCTTATCGTCTGGTGCATCCTGGTGATCGCTCCGATGTTGTGGACGTTGCTGAGTGCCTTCAAGACCAGCTCGGAGATCTTCGGCAACCCGTTCGGCCTTCCTGCCGACTGGAACTTCGACAACTTCGTCAACGCCTGGGTCAGCTCACAGATCGGACTGGCGTTTGTGAACACCATCATCGTGGTCGGAGTGGCGCTGGCGCTGGTGATGCTGCTCGGGGCGATGTGCTCCTACGTTCTGGCCCGATTCTCCTTCCCGGGCCGGCGGGCGATCTACTACCTGATGCTCGCGGGCCTGACGTTCCCGGTGTTCCTGGCCATCGTGCCACTGTTCTTCGTCCTGAAGAACCTGGGGCTGCTAGGGAGCCTGCCCGGGCTCATCATCACGTACGTGGCGTTCGCGTTGCCGTTCACAGTGTTCTTCCTCTACGCGTTCTTCCGCAGTCTGCCGGAGGACATCTCTGAGGCCGCTGCGATCGACGGAGCAGGCGAGTGGCGGACGTTCTTCCAGGTGATGCTGCCGATGGCCACCGCAGGAATGTCGTCAGTGGCGATCTTCAACTTCCTCGGGCTGTGGAACCAGTTCATCCTGCCCATCGCACTGAACCCGCAGGAGAGCAACTGGGTGCTCTCACAGCGACTGGCCGCGTTCGTCGGTGCAGCCGGCTACAACGTGGACTTTGGCGCCATGTTTGCCGCGGTGGTCATCACCGTCGTCCCCGTCCTGGTCGTCTACATCATCTTCCAGCGCCAGCTCCAGGGATCGGTGAGCCAGGGCACGATGAAGTAGCACCGGTGGCAGGAGCGGTGCCGCCGCCGCGCCCGGGTGCACCAAACAGACAGGGGCCGCCCGGGCACGGCATGATGTCCGGATGAGCGACGA
>DATGRZ010000242.1:0-21754 GCA_035303065.1 Ruania sp. | reverse complement strand
GTGCGCGGTGAACGCCCCGGGCACCTCGCGGGCGAGCACATCGAGCACCATCTGGCCGACGTTGTGCCGGTTGCCGGCGTAGGTGGGGCCGGGATTGCCCAGCCCCACCACCAGCCATGGCGCAGTGCTCATCGAGTGGAGTGCTCTCAGTCCTCGTCGGCCGGCGCCGCCTCGGACTCGGTCTCTGCCTCGACCTCGGCAGCCTCGTCCTCCTCCTCGTCCTCTGCCTCGACCTCCGCACGCGGCACGGAGATGATGACGACCTCGTACTCCGGGTCGGTCTCCAGCTCCACGCCGGCCGGGAGCGGTACCTCGCCGGCGCGGATCACCGCGCCCTCCTCCAGACCCTCGATGGAAACCTCGAGGGACTCAGGGATCTTCGTGACGTCGGTGAGGACGCTCAGGGTCTGCAGCTCGAGCATGTGGATCGTGTCCGGGGCAGACTCGCCCTCGATGGCGACCGACACGTCCACGACGACCTTCTCACCCCGGCGAACCAGGATGAAGTCGATGTGGTCGATGGTGCGGCGGACCGGGTCACGCTGCACGTCCTTGGCCAGAGCGAGCTCGTTCTCGCCTTCGAGCGCGATGGTCAGCAGCGCGTTCGGGTTGTCCTTCAGTGCCAGGAAGGTCTCGTGGCCCGGCAGGCTCAGGTGCACCGGCTCGTTACCGTGCCCGTACAGCACTGCGGGGATCTTGCCGTCACGGCGGGTGCGGCGTGCGGCACCCTTGCCGAACTCGGTGCGGCGGGAGGCCGCGAGGACGGTGTCAGCCATGGTGTTCTCTCTCCACTGTCGAGGCGATGGGCGAGCCTGCGGCGGAGGGCGGGCGGTCGGGCAGAGGATCGCACAGCACAGGCACTCTCCACCACGTCGATCACGGAGCCGGACGCGGCCGGTCCTCCCTCGCCGAGGCAACGCCCTAGTGTAACCGGAAAATGACCCACTCCTCCGCGAACCGTAGGACCTGGTCTGCGGGGTCAGGCGTTGCCGTCGAAGAGGCTGGTCACCGATCCGTCGTCGAACACTTCCCGGATCGCCCGGGCGATCAACGGTGCGATGGACAGCACGGTGAGCGGCTCGACCCGCTTCTCCTCCGGGATCGGCAACGTGTCGGTGATCACCACCTCGGTCGCCCCGCACTCGCCCAGCCGCTGGGTGGCCGGGTCGGAGAGCACTCCGTGGGTGGCGGCCACGATCACGCTGCGCGCCCCCTCGGCCATCAGCACCTTGACCGCCTCGGTGATCGTGCCGCCGGTGTCGATCAGGTCGTCCACCAGGATGCAGTCCCGGCCGGTCACCTCGCCGACCACCCGGTTGGCCACCGCCTGGTTCGGCCGGGTGATGTCCCGGGTCTTGTGCACGAACGCCAGCGGCACCCCGCCCAGGCGGGCCGCCCACTGCTCCGCCACGCGGATCCGGCCGGCGTCCGGAGAGACGACGGCCGCGTTGTTCAGGTCCACCCGGGTGCGCACGTAGTCGGTGAGGATCGGCATCGCCCACAGGTGGTCCACCGGGCCGTTGAAGAAACCCTGGGTCTGGGCGGCGTGCAGGTCCACGCTCATCAGCCGGTCGGCGCCGGCGGTGAAGAACATGTCCGCCATCAGCCGGGCGGAGATCGGCTCGCGGCCGCGGTGCTTCTTGTCCTGGCGGGCGTAGCCGTAGAACGGCATCACCGCGGTGATCGACTTCACCGACGCCCGCTTCAGCGCGTCGACCATGAGCAGCTGCTCCATGATCCACTTGTTGATCGGCGCAGTGTGCGACTGCAGCACGAACGCGTCGGTGCCGCGCACGCTCTCGGCGAACCGCACGTAGATCTCGCCGGAGGCGAAGTCGTACAAGGTGGTGGGTACCACCTCGATGTTCAGCTCGTCGGCCACGGTCTGCGCCAGCTCGGGGTGGGCCCGGCCGGTGACGAGAACGAGGCGCTTCTCGCCGTGGCTGGTGATGCCGGTCATCACAAACTGCTCCTACGCGGGTCGGGGACGGTGGTCGTGGTCACGGCCGGCCGCTCAGGCCTTGCCCTGCTGGGCGTCGGAGTCGGTGGCGTCCCGCCGCGCAGTCTCCCCACGGGCCTGCGGGCCGAGCTGCTCGCCACTGGCCTGCTGGGCGGCCTCGGCAGCTGCTGTGCCCGGGCGGCGGCTGACGGTCCATCCGTCGATGTTGCGCTGCGGCCCCCCGCTGACCCCCAGCGCCCCGGCCGGCACGTCCCGGCGGACCACAGTTCCCGCGCCGGTGTAGGCGCCGTCGCCGACCTGCACCGGGGCCACGAACATGTTGTCCGCACCGGTGCGGACGTAGGAACCGATGACCGTGCGGTGCTTGTGCACGCCGTCGTAGTTGACGGTCACGCTGGCGGCGCCGATGTTGCTCTCCTCACCGATGGTGGCGTCCCCGATGTAGGACAGGTGCGGCACCTTCGACCCCGACCCGATCTCGGAGTTCTTCACCTCCACGAACGCCCCCAGCTTGCCCCGCTGACCCAGGTGCGTCCCTGGGCGCAGATAGGTGAACGGCCCCACAGTGGCTCCGTCGTCGATCTGGGAATCGGATCCGTGCGTGCGAGTGACGGTGGCGCCCGCCCCGATGACCACATCGGCCAGCGTGCTGTCCGGGCCGACCACGGCACCGGTGGCCACCCGGGTCCCGCCCTGCAGCTGTGTGCCGGGCAGCAAGGTGACGTCCTGCTCGAGCTGCACGCCCACGTCGATCCAGGTGGTGGCCGGGTCCACCACAGTGACCCCGGCCTCCATCCACGCGGTGACCACGCGGCGGTTCAGCTCCGCACCGAGGGTGGACAGCTGCACCCGGTCGTTGACGCCCTCGACCAGCATCGGGTCGTCGGTAGCCAGGGCGCGCACCGCACCGCCGTCGGCACGGGCGAGGGCGACCACATCGGTCAGGTACACCTCCCCCTGGGCGTTGTCCCGGTCCAGCCGGCCGAGCGCCCCGCGCAGCACCCTGGCGTCCATCACGTACACCGAGGAGTTGATCTCGGTGAGCGCAAGCTCCTCGGCGGTGGCGTCCTTCTGCTCCACGATCTTGGCCACCTGGCCGTCGCTCCCGCGCACCACCCGGCCGTACCCGCTGGGGTCGGTGAGGTTCGTGGTGAGCACAGTGACCGCATTGCCGTCGGCGTGGTGCGCCTGCAGCAGCGCGGTCAGCGTCCCGGCGTCCAGCAGCGGCACGTCACCGGCGAGGATGACTACCGGACCGTCCACCCCGGTCAGGGCGCCCGCCTCGCTGCCGGCCGCGGCCTGGTCGGAGTGCGCGGCAGCGTCCAGCACGGACAGTCCGCACTCCACTGCGCGCCCGGTGCCGGGCACCTCGTCCTGGTCCGCGATCAGCGCAGCGGGGTCCAGCTCCTGAGCGTGCGCGGCCACCTGGTCGCGTTCGTGACGTACCACGACGGCGATGCGTCCGGGGTCGAGGTCTCTCGCCGTGGCCAGGACGTGCCCGAGGAGGCTACGACCCCCGATACGGTGCAGCACCTTCGGGGTCGCGGACCTCATCCGCGTCCCTTGGCCGGCGGCAAGAACAATCACTGCTGCGGGGGGCATCAGGCTCACGCGGTCCACTGTAGCCGCCACGGCCAGCGCCGCCCGACGCGCTACCTCTGCCCGGGTGCACAGGTGGTGGCCGTCGACCTGGTCGGCCAGGTGTGGCTCCGCCCCCAGGACTCGAACCTGGACCGCACGGCACCAAAGGCCGGCGTGCTGCCATTACACCAGGGCGGACCGCCGGCGCCGACCGACGGCGACCGGACGGCGCGCCATCGAGCATACCGGCGGTCCGCCCGCGCGGGCCACGAGCAGCAATGTCGCTAAAGATCGGGCACCGGTGCCCGACCTTGCGTGACATTGCGCGACCGGGGGCGAGCCGCGCGGGCTCCCCCACCCTGGCTCGACACGGCATGATGGAAGGCGTGACCGAGCCAGCGAAACGTTCCCCCCGCCCCCGGATGACCGGGCACCAACGACGTGAACAGCTGCTGCAGGTGGCTCGCTCGCTGTTCGCCGAGAAGGGGTTCGAGGGCACCAGCGTGGAAGAGATCGCCGCCCGCGCCCAGGTCTCCAAACCGGTGGTCTACGAGCACTTCGGCGGCAAGGAGGGCGTCTACGCGGTGATCGTGGACCGCGAGGTGGCCACGCTGCTGGCGGCGCTGACCGGATCACTGCGTCAGGGCGGCCATCCGCGGGTGACCGTGGAGCGCACCGCTCTGGCGCTGCTGGACTACATCGAGACGAACACCGACGGCTTCCGCATCCTGGTGCGGGACTCGCCCGTGGCGCAGGCCACCGGCACGTTCTCCTCCCTCATCGGTGACGTGGCCACCCAGGTGGAGCAGGTGCTCGCCGGCGCGTTCGAGCGGCAGGGCTTCGACCCGGGCACCGCCCCGATGTACGCGCAGATGCTGGTCGGGATGATCGCCCTGACCGGGCAGTGGTGGCTGGAGACCCGCACGCCCCCGAAGGACGAGGTGGCCGCCCACCTGGTGAACCTGTCCTGGAACGGCCTGGCGGCGCTGCAGACCCAGCCGCGGCTCACGCCGGCCGCCACCCGCGCCCGCCGCGACTGACCACGCCGTCGACCGCCGGTCTCTCGATGTCGAGTAATCTCGTTGCCATGACCGTTGAGGACGAGGTCGACCGGATCGTCGAGGCCTGGCAGCGCGAGCGTGCCGACCTGGACGTCACCCCGCTGGGCGTGTTCTCCCGGATCGGCCGGCTGGCTCGGCACCTCGACCTGGCTCGCCGAGCGGCGTTCACCTCCCGCGGCCTGGAGGTGTGGGAGTTCGACGTGCTCTCCGCGTTGCGCCGCGCCGGGGAACCGTACGAGCTCACCCCGGGGCGGCTGCTCACCCAGACGCTGGTCTCCTCCGGCACGATGACCAACCGGATCGACCGGCTGGTGGCTCACGGCCTGGTGGTCCGCGCCCCCGCACCCGAGGACCGTCGGGTGGTGCTGGTGCGGCTCACCGAAGAAGGGCTGGCTGCCGTGGATGCGGCCCTGGAGGACCTGCTGCGGCGGGAGTCCAAGCTGCTTGCCGCGATCGACGACGAGCAGAGCGAGGAGCTCTCGGCCATCCTGCGCCAGCTGCTCAACCAGTTCGAGCACTGACCAGCCTGCCACTGTGCTGACTGGTCAGCGGCTGCTCAGCCGCGCCGGCGGTCCTGCCGTCGCCAGAGGATCAGGTGGATGGTGTGCACCACACCGAGCAGCACTGCGCCCCAGGCCAGCGCGAGCATCATGGCCCCGCCGTCGTCGAACGGCGGCCCCGGGTCCCGGAACCCGACCTTGGTCATCAGCATCACCGCGCCGACCAGGGACAGCACCACCATCGCCACCGGCACCGCGACAGTGCGCACCGAGCGCACCGCCCCGCAGATCGCGACCGCCACCAGGATGAACAGCAGCAGCAGGGCAGTCGTCGCCAGCCCGGCACCCCACAGGCTGTCCAGCAGCGTCCACAGCGTCTCCCGCTCCGGGTAACCGTCATCCACCACCTCGCGCACGTAGAACTGGGTGGCGCTCAGGACGAAGCCCACCACGGCGATCGCACCGTAGAGCTGGCGGTATCCCGACGGCGGCCCGGGATGGTACGGACGTGCTTCGGTCATGGCAGAGTCCTTCGATCGTGCGACCGACCCGCAGCGCAGCCACCCTGGCCCCCGGCCCCGGTGTCCCCTGCGGCCTGCACCCCTGAGCCGGCCGACTTCCCCTTCGATGAGCACCGCTCAGTGTGCCGCGCGCAGCTGCCGCGGTCAATGGCGTTGTCCCGGGTCACCGTCGCAGCGAACCTAGGCTAGGAGCGTGGCTCATCTCCTCGGCGCCGAAAACCTGCACCTCGAGTTCCCTACCCGGGTGGTGCTGGACGCGGTCACCCTCGGCGTGGAGGACGGGATGCGGATCGGCATCGTCGGGCGCAACGGGGACGGGAAGTCCACGCTGCTGAACCTGCTCGCCGGCCGGCTCGACCCCGACGGCGGGCGGGTCACCCACCGCGGCGGACTGCGTTTGGGCCTGCTCAGCCAGAGTGACGACCTCGACGAGCAGGCCACCGTGGGCCACTCGATCGTGGGCGACGCCCCGGAGCACGAGTGGGCCGGCGATCCCCGCATCCGGGACGTGATCGGCGGTCTGGCCGCGGACATCCCCTGGGGCAGCAGCATCAGCGCTCTCAGCGGCGGGCAGCGCCGCCGGGTGGCGCTGGCCGCCCTGCTGGTGGGCGACTGGGACGTCATCGCGCTGGACGAGCCGACCAACCACCTGGACGTGGAGGGCATCGCCTGGCTCGCCGAGCACCTGAAGCAGCGCTGGCCCAGGAGCACCGGTGCGCTGCTGGTGATCACCCACGACCGCTGGTTCCTGGACGAGGTGTGCACCACGATGTGGGAGGTGCACGACCGACAAGTGGAACCCTTCGACGGCGGGTACGCCGCCTACGTGCTGCAGCGGGTGGAGCGGGACCGGCAGGCCGCCACCGTCGAGGCCAAGCGGCAGAACCTGATGCGCAAGGAGCTCGCCTGGCTGCGCCGCGGCGCCCCGGCCCGCACGTCCAAGCCGAAGTTCCGCATCGACGCCGCGAACGCGCTGATCGCCGACGTGCCCGAGGTGCGCAACCGGCTGGAGCTGACCCGGCTGGCCACTGCTCGGCTCGGCAAGGACGTGGTGGACCTGGAGGACGTCTCGGTCTCCTACGGGGCGAACGAGGTGCTGCGGGACGTGACCTGGCGCATCGGCCCGGGCGAGCGCACCGGCATCCTCGGGGCGAACGGGGCCGGTAAGTCCACCCTGCTCGGCCTGGTCGCCGGCACCCTCGAGCCCACCACCGGCCGGGTGAAGCACGGCAAGACGGTGCGGGTGGCGGTCCTGGACCAGCAGTTCCGCGAGCTGGCGGACATCGCCGCGATGCGGGTACGGGAGGTGCTGGCCCGGACCAAGGCGACCTTCGCCGTCGACGGCAAGGACCTCACCCCCGCGCAGCTGCTGGAGCGGCTCGGCTTCTCCCGCGCGCACCTGTCCGCCCGGGTGGCCGACCTCTCCGGTGGGCAGCGGCGCCGGTTGCAGCTGCTGCTGGTGCTGCTCTCCGAGCCGAACGTGCTCATCCTGGACGAGCCCACCAACGACGTGGACACCGACATGCTCACCGCGATGGAGGACCTGCTGGACTCCTGGCCGGGCACGCTGATCGTGGTCTCGCACGACCGGTACCTGCTGGAGCGGGTCACCGATCAGCAGTACGCGATCCTCGGTGGGCGCCTGCGGCACGTGCCCGGCGGGGTGGCGGAGTACCTGCGGCTCCGGGCCGACGACGGCGCAGCTCGGCGCGGTCCGGACGCCCGCCCGGCACAGGGGTCGTCTGCCCAGCCCGCCGGGAGCGGCGGGTCACCGGGCGGGAGCGGGCTCACCGGGGCGGAGCTGCGCGCGGCGCAGAAACAGCTCGCCTCGATCGAACGCCGGCTGGACAAGCTCGCCGGGCAGATCGCCGCCCAGCACGAGCAGCTCGCCGCGCACGATCAGAGCGACTACCAGGGTCTGCAGGAACGTGCTGCCGCGCTACGCGCTCTGGAGGCTGAGGTGGCCGACCTGGAGGAGCAGTGGCTGGAGGTCTCCGAGCAGATCTCCTGAGTGCCCGCGCACCGGCGTCGGTGGTCCAGTGCAGCCCACCCGACCGACGAGGGCTGAGCACACGTCCTCACCCCCCGTCGGTGGCGGCGGGCAGGTGCTCGATGGCGGTGCGGATCTTCGCGGCGATGGCCACGAACGTCTCCCTCTCCTGCGCTGTCAGACCCTCGGTCGTCTGCTCGTCGAGCGTGCGCCAGACGGCGATGACGTCGTCATGGAGGCGGCGCCCCGTCGGGGTGAGGAACACCAGGCTGACCCGACGGTCTTCTTCGGAGGCCCGTCGTTCGACCAACCCGGCTCGCTCCATCCGGGCGACCGTCTTCGCGACCGTGGGATGGCTGACCTGCAGCGTCTCCGCGAGCGTCTTCTGCGGTAGACCGTCGGACGCCGCGAGCTGGACCAGCATGATCTCCTGGTTCGGGAACAGCCCCAGGCGTGCCAGCGCCGCGGAGGCGACGGCCCGGTGCGTGCGAGCCATGGCGAAGATCGCATAGCTCACCGGGAACAGCTCTTCGAGCTCGGAGGCCTCCGCCGGGCCGTGCGCCTCCTCGTCCATCCGGCCTCAGCTCCTCACCCAGTCTGCGCTGTTGTCAGCGTGGGGTAGTCGGTGTACCCCTTCGCTCCCCCACCGTAGAACGTGGACGGATCGGGTGTGTTGAGACTAGCGCCCTGCTGCAGCCTGGTGACCACGTCCGGGTTGGCCAGGGCGCTGCTGCCCAGGGGAAGCACGTCGGCCACACCGGCGGCCAGCTCGGTCTCGAGCGCTTGTGGGGTCACCGGGCGCCCGGCACGCAGCAGCAGAAGCGCGTTCGGCCAGGAGCGGCGCAGGTCCCGCACCAGGTCGCGGCCCTCCGCAGGGGCGAACAGGTGCAGATACGCCAGGTCGAGCCGGGCCAGCTCGGCGACCAGGTAGCGGTACAGCTCACCGGCTTCCGCCCCCTCGTCCAGGTCTCCGAGCCCCCGGGCCGGTGAGAGCCGGATACCCACGTGCTCACCGCCGATCCGGTCGGCGATCGCAGTGGCGACCTCGATGACGATCCGGGCACGGTTCCGGATGCTGCCGCCGTAACGGTCGGTGCGGCGGTTGGCGTTCGGCGCGAGGAACTGCTGCAGCAGGTATCCGTTCCCGGCATGGATCTCGACCCCGTCGGCACCGGCGGCCATGGCTGCCGTCGCAGCGTGGGCGAAGTCCACCACGGTCGCCTCGACCTCCTCGGTGGCCAGGGCGCGCGGTGCGGGCACCGGTTGCCTCCCGTTCCGGGTGAAGATGGCGGCGTCGGGAGCGACCGCCGACGGGGCGACGCCCGGGCGGTGGTGCGGGGTGTTCTCCGGGTGCGACATCCTGCCGGCGTGCATGAGCTGGACGAACAGGTGCCCGCCACGGGCGTGCACGGCGTCGGTCACCGTCCGCCAGCCGGCGACATGCTCGGGGGTGTAGACGCCCGGCGTGTTCAGATAGCCCTGGCCGTCGGCGGAGGGTTGTGTGCCCTCGGTGATCAGCAGCCCGAGCTCGGCTCGCTGCGCGTAGTACTCGGCGGCGAGCGGGCCGGGTGTACCGTCCGCCAGTGCTCGGCTTCGGGTCATCGGCGCGAGGGCGAGCCGGTGCGGCAGCTGCAGGTTCTTGATCGTGATGGGGTCCCAGATGGTCGTCATCGTGCACTTTCTGTTGCAGGGGTGAATGGCATGTGGTGGTGCTGCTGGTCGTGAGCTGCGGGGACGGTCACTCGCGCTGGCCCTGGACAAGCTCGCGTAGGTAGTCCGGCACGCTGGTTGCCGGTCGCCCGAGCAGGGTGTCGAGCACCACGGAGCTCCCGCCCCGCAGCCCGGCTCGGTGGTAGTGGCCGAACATGCGTAGCAGGCCGGTGCGCAGGTGGTCCGGCATCCGGGCGTCAAGCTCTCCGGGCAGCCCGCCGGTGGCGTCCACCGGCTGGCCGAGCAGTGCAGCGAGCTCTGCGGCGATGTCCTGTCGGGAGAACTCCCCCGGCCCGGCGAGCTCGAAGGTGCCACCCACCAGTCGGTCGGTGGTGAACGCGAGCGCCGCCACCTCGGCCACGTCCCGGTAGTCGACGTAGGCGAGCCGAGATTCGGGTGAGTACGGCCCGGTGATCACCCCGCGCCCTCGGGCGTCGGAGAGGTAGCCGCCCAGCTGGGACATGAACATCGCCGGCTGCAAGATGGTGAACTCCAGACCGGAGTCGTAGATCGCCTGCTCGACTGGCAGCTTGTCGCGGTGGTTGGACAGGTCCACCAGCGAGGGGTGGTAGACGCTGGAGAACACGAGACGGCGCACGCCCGCACGTACGGCGGCGTCGACCATCAGTCGCCCGGCCCCCGCCTCGTCCGGCAGGAACGCCGGGATCACGTGGAAGACGGCATCCACGTCTTGCAACGCCGCCACCAGGGCTCCTTCGTCGCCAAGGTCGGCGACCACGGTCTCCTCGGCGCCGTTCCTGCGTGCTTGGGCTGCTCGCTCCGGTGAGCGGACCAGTCCGCGCACAGGCACGCCCCGGGCGGCCAGGGCCCGGGTGACCAGCCCCGCCGACCTGCCGGCGGCGCCTACGGCTAGAACTTTCCTCATCGTCGTGTCCTCTCCATCTCGAGCCGATTCGTTGCCGGCTAACTGATTACGCTAGCATAGGTACATAGCCGGCTACCTATATTCCCGGTGCCAGCGACCGACCGGGCCAGTCAGGTCAGTCCGGCCATGATCGGTCCGGCCATGACACGGAGGACCTATGGCGAGGAACGCTCCCAAGACCCAGACCACCCGCCTGCAGACCACCCGCCTGCAGACCTTCGCACCCGGCAGTCCGGGCTACGTCGCGAGCACCTCACCGCGAAACACCAGCGCCGACCAGGCACCCGCGCTGGTGCTGCGCCCTCGGTCCGCTGAGGACGTCGCCCGCGCGGTCACCGTGGCTCGCTCGCGCGCCGCCCGGCTGAGCGTGCAGGCGACCGGCCACGGAGCGGCCCGCCCTCTGGACCCGGAGACCGTGCTGCTCGACACTGCTGCGCTGGCGACCGTGCGGGTGCAGGCAGGCACGCAGGTAGCGCGGATCGGCGCCGGGACCACGTGGGGCCCGATCCAGCGCGAGGCCAGCCGGTACGGACTGCTCGGGCTGGCTGGCACCTCACCCAGCGTCGGTGTGGCCGGTTACACCTTCGGCGGCGGTCTCGGGTGGTTCACCCGACGCCATGGTCTCGCCTCCGGCCACCTGCGAGCTGTCCGATACGTCGACGGCGAGGGCCGGATCCGCACTGCCGCCGACCAGGCACCCGACCCTCTGGACCGGGAAGCGATCTGGGCGTTCCGCGGCGGGGCACCGGTGGGCATCGCCGTCGAGCTCGATCTCGACCTCATCCGGCCAGGGCCGATGTGGGCAGGCCACCTGCTCTGGCCCGCGGACGTGGCCGAGGACCTCATCGGAACCTGGGCACGTTCGCTGCCCGAGCTACCCGAGACCGTCACCAGCACGATGGCGATGCTCCGGCTGCCGCCGTCAGGTCCGTTCCCGAACGCGCTGCTCGGCACCCCGGCGGTACACCTGTCCTATGCCGCCACCGGCGACCAGGGCCCGATGCTGAGGCTGCGCGACCGGCTGCTCGCGGTCGCCCCTCCAGCTGCGGACAGCACCGGGCCCGCCGATGCCGAACGGCTCGGCCAGATCCACCTCGACCCACCGAGCCCGGTCGCCGCCAGAGGTGGCGCGGGCTGGCTCACCGGCGCGGCCGGGAACTATGCTGCCGACCTGCTGCTCTCGGCGAGGGTCGGTCACGCCGGTGGTGCTGCGATGGCTGAACTGCGCCACGTCGACTCCCACGCACCCGTGCTCGACGGTGCGCTCACCCGCCCGCCTGGGCCCTACCTGTTCCACGTGGTCGGACCCGGCGACGCGACGTCGCTGCCCGCCACCACCGCTGCGATCGCGCACAGCCTGCAGGTCGCCTCCAGCCTGGACACCGGAGCAGATCCGCTCTCCTTCCGGGAGGCGGACCCCAGAGTCACCGCATTGTCACCACGGCTCGCGGCGATCTCCGCGGCGCTCGACCCGAACAGCACCTTCGCGTTCGAGCGCCTCCCCCACCGCTGACGGTCGGCCTACTTCAGCCCGGTGGTGGACATGCCCTTGATCAAGAACCGTTGGCCGAGCAGGAACACCACGAACATCGGCAGCAGCGAGACCACGCTCATCGCGAACATCGAGCCGTAGTCGGAGGCGGACTGGGCATCCAGGAAGCCCTTGAGCGCCACCGACACCGGCCAGGTCTCCGGCAGCCGCAGGTAGACCAACGGCCCGAAGAAGTCGCTCCAGGTCCAGATGAAGGTAAAGATCGCCGTGGTGGCCAGGGCCGGGACGACCAGCGGCAGGACGATCTGGGCGTAGCAGCGCAGGTGCCCGGCGCCGTCGATCCGGGCCGCCTCGAAGATCTCCGTAGGGAGGCTGCGGATGAACTGCACCATCAGGAACAGGAAGAACGCCTCGGTGGCGAGGAACTTCGGAGCGATCAGCGGCAGGAACGTGTTCAGCCAGCCGAGCTCTTTGTAGATGATGAACTGCGGCACCAGCAGCACCTGGAACGGCAGCATGATCGACCCGAGCATCAGCGCGAAGAACAGGTTCCTGCCCCGGAACCGCAGCCGTGCGAACGCATAGGCGGCCAAGGAGCAGGAGACCAGGTTACCCAGGATCGACCCGACGGCGATGATCGAGGAGTTCAGGATGAACAGGCCGAACGGGTGCTGCAGGTCGTTCCAGCCGTTTGCGTAGTTCTCCGTGGTCAGGTTCGTGCTGATGAGGCTCAGGTCGCGGAAGATCTCGCTGTTCGGCTTGAAGCTGGAGACCACCAACCAGAGCAGCGGGTAGATCATCACTGTGCACGCGGCGATCAGCAGCGTGTGCTTGACCACCGCACGCACCTGCCGACCGCGGCGGCCGGGGCGGCGCCTGCGCACCGGGGTAGGCAGCGTCAGGACGGCGGGACGCAGGGGTCGGGTCTCAGTCGTCATAGAACACCCAGTACTTCGAGATCCAGAAGTTGATCGCGGTGAAGGCGGCGATCACCACCACCAGGAACCAAGCCATCGCCGAGGCATAGCCCATGTTCAGCTCGGTGAACGCCTCCTTGTACAGCAGCAGCGTGTAGAACATCGTGGCGTCCCCCGGACCGCCGGTGCCGCCGGAGACCACGTAGGCCTGCGTGAACGCTTGGAAGGCGAAGATGATCTGCAGCACGAGGTTGAAGAAGATGATCGGGGTGAGCAGCGGCAGGGTGATCTGGAAGAACTTGCGGACCGGTCCGGCCCCATCGACCGAGGCCGCCTCGTAGAACATCTCCGGGATCTGGCGCAACCCGGCCAGGAAGATCACCATCGGCGACCCGAACGTCCAGATGTTCAGCACGATCAAGGTGCCGAGCGCGTAGTCCGGGTGCCCGACCCACCCGGGCCCCTCGATCCCGAACCAGGCGAGGAACGCGTTCACCAGACCGTCCTTGCCGAACACCTGCCGCCACAGAATCGCGATGGCCACCGACCCGCCCATCAGGCTGGGCAGGTAGAAGATCGAGCGATAGATCGGCAGCGCGCGCAGACCCTTGTCCAGCACCATCGCCAGCAGCAGCGCGAGCGCCAGCAGCAACGGCACGCTGACGAACACGTACTCCACGGTGACCCGGAAGGAGTTCCAGAACCTGGAGTCGGTGAACATCTCCTGAAAGTTCGCCAGCCCGGTCCACACCGGCGACTGGAGCAGGTTGTAGTCGGTGAAGGACAGGTACAGAGACGCGACCATCGGCCCGATCGTCAGACCCACCATGCCGAGCAGCCAGGGCAGCAGGAACAGGTAGGCCGGTTTGTTGTCCGGATATCTCTGCTTCCCGACCGTCGTTCGCCTGCTGCGGTTGACGGCGAGCGTGCGCAGCTCTCCAAGACTGCTCACCGTGACCTCCTCGTCAGTAGCCTCCCTGGCTCGCTGCCGGCACCAGGTCTGGTTCGCCGCCGGCACCAACGCGCCAAGAAAGCGGTTTCGTGATTGAAACGATTCTTGACCCTACCACCGGGCTGCCGACCGTCAAGAGCCGATGGCTGGCATCGCGCTCGGCCACTGGTCCGAGCTCACGCACAGGCGCGCAAGGGTGCGGCTCCCTGCTCTGGGAGCAGGGCCACGACTCCGCCACAAGGCAGCGTTTGCGCCGGTCACACCGCACCGAATGTCTTCGTCCACCTTCTCGACGAGCGCTGATCACTCAATATTGACGTCGCCAACAACATATTGACAGGGGCCGTCACCGGTGCTACGGTCCCGAGAAAGCGATTTCAAGAGCTGATGAATCGAGGCGCAACGATGCGTACTGCACTCTCCCGAAGACGAGCCGTGGCGTCCGGTGCTCTGTTCGCCGCGACCGGTCTGGTCCTGGCTGGATGCGGTGGTGGCAGCGATGGCGGCGGTACCGGTGGCGAGGGCTACGACCCGGAGGAGGACATCACCCTGGAGATGTCCTGGTGGGGCGATGACGCCCGAGCAGCACTGTTCGGCGAGGTGATCGAGCTGTTCGAGGCCGAGCACCCGAACATCGCGGTGACCCAGACCCCGGTGGGCGCTCCCGACGACTTGTTCAACCGGCTGGCGACCGACTTCGCTGGCGGCGGTGAGACGGCACCGGACGTTTTCGCCCTCGGTGGGGCGAAGCCTCAGGAGTACGGTGAGCTGGGCGCACTGCTGGACCTGTCCACCGTCTCGGACTACGTGGACACCTCCGGCTACCCGGACTTCTCACTCACCAACGCCACAGTGGACGAGACCCTCTACGGACTCCCGACCGGTGGAAATGCGACCGCCGCCTTCATCAATGCCGACCTCTTCACCGCGGCGGGCGTCCCGCTGCCGACCGACGACTGGACCTGGGACGACCTGGTCTCGGCGGCGAACCAGATCGGCAACGCCGATCTGAGCACCGAGAACGGTGCAGACGTCTACGGCATCGACCTGCGGGTGCAGGACATCATGGGTACCTACGCCGGCCAGGTCAGCGAGCTGGGTATGTACGACTGGGACGGGCAGCTGGACGTCACGTCCGAGGACGTCGCCGGCTGGTACGAGATCGAGCAGCAGCTGCTCACCGGTGGCGGCCTGCCCGACCCGTCGATCGTCACGTCGAACTGGGCGCTGCCACCGGACCAGCAGCCGTTCACTCTCGGTCAGGCAGGTATCACGTTCGGCTACTCCAACCTGGTGGGGGTCTACAGCCAGGCCGGTGAGGACGTGCAGATCCTGCTGCCACCGACCGACACCGGCGTCTCCGGTGTCGCGCTGCTGCCCTCGGCGTTCTGGTCGGTCAACGCGACCAGTCAGCACCCGGAGGCTGCCGCGATGCTGGTGGACTGGTTCCTCAACGAGCCTGCTGCGGCGGAGCTGGTCCTGGACACCCGCGGGGTCCCGTTCAACCCTGACACCCTCGCAGTGGTCTCTCCGTTGCTGGACGAGGACAGCCAGATCGCGGCCGACTATGTCAACACCGTGCTGGAGCAGGGGGTGGTGGCTCCACCGCAGCCCGCCGGCGGCTCGATCATGAACGAGCTCTCCCAACGGATGGAGTCGGAGATGCTGTTCGGCACGATGACCCCTGACGAGGCTGCCGACCAGTGGGTCAGCGAGATGACCGATGCGCTGAGCTGACCGGCCGCACGGTGAGCTCCGCCGTCACCTGCCGGCACGACCGGCGTGACCGGCATGACCGGCGTGACCGGCATGGCCGGCGTGACCGGCACGACCTCCCGTGCCGGTCACCGGATGACCAGCCCCTCCCCGTTCTCGACCACCTCGATGAACCGGGCACGCTCCTGCGGCGTGCGGTTCGGGTGGTGCAGGGTGAGGTAGAGGCGGCCTTCCGGGCCGTGAAACACCATGCCGTGGCCACCGTCACGGGGCCAGAGCGGTTGCTCGGCCTGATGCCAGGGACCGAGCACAGTGCCCGTCCTCGACGTGGCCACCCCGAGGGCGTACCCGTCCTCGGCCATCGACGACCAGAGCAGCAGCAGCCGGCCGTCGGCCGTGCGGTGCAGGAACGGGCCGTCGGTGACATAGGCAGGCCGGTCGCTCTTCGCGGTCTCGGTCGGCAGCGGGCGCACCCAGGGTGCTGCAGTGGCCGCGAACAGCAGCACCGGCTCACCGGCGGTGGTGCGCAGGTCATCAGCGAGCGGCACCGCCCAGATCTCTCCGTCTCCCACGTCCTTCCACTCGTGGCAGAACACCATCCAGGCCTCGCCCGCCTCGACGTGCAGCGTGCCGTCCAGGCACTCCCAGTGCCGCGGGGTGAGCGGTCCGGCCGACCACGGCCGGTAGGGGCCTGCAGGTTCTTCGGCGCGCAGCACCTGGGTACCACGGCACCGGCCCTCGGCGGTGAAGGTGGCGAACATGTAGTAGCTGCCGCCGTAGACATGCACCTCGGGGGCCCAGTACTGGGTGTCGGACCAGAAGTCCGGACTCGGTCGGAACGCCGGTAGCGGGCCTTCCCAGTCCTCCAGATCCTGGCTCCGGTAGGTGTCGAAGCCGGTGGCCGGGCCGCGCCAGATGTTCGCGTCCGTGCTGCCGAACAGGTAGTAGCACTCCTCGGACGGCACCGGGAGCACGAACGGGTCCCGGATCTGGATATCGGTCAGGTCCAGCACGTGAGTGTCCTTCGCAGCGGGGCGCGACGCTCCGGCTGGGCCCGCGGGCGCTGTGCCAGACTCGTCGCGATGGAGTCTAGGCCCCTGCTCGTCCGCGTGCTCGCGAGCGCGGGCTACGCCTCGTCGAAGACCTCCGGACGACAGCCTTCCCCGTCGGTCAGGAGCAGAGCCTGCTGCGCTCATCGGACTATCTGCGCCCGCTCGACCGCAGGACAGGCACCGAGCAGTGGACCGTGCCGGCGCGCAGCAGCCGGTACGCCCGACCCACGTCCAGCGGGACCGTGGTGCTCAGCAAGGATGGCCGGATCAGCAGGATCACCGCCGAGGGCGAGGAAGCCTGGGTGCAGCAGGTGGACGCGGGTGGCACTCGTGACCCTGACGCGATCGCAGCAGCCGAGGGCACAGTCGTGATCGAGGCCGGCGAACGCGGTGACGCCGAGGCAGAGCCTTCTCGGCCTCCGTGCCGCTACCTCGGTATCGCCCCAGACGGCAGCATTGCCTTCGAGCACACCGCGGCTGATGGAACGGACATCCTCCATCGCCGGCCACCGGGACGGCCGGGAGATGTGGCAGGCCGAGGTGTCCTGCTGGGGTGGTGATGTCTCCGCCTCCCTGCTGCGGCACACGATCCTGCTCGGCGACCGCATCTGGGTCTACTACGACAACGACCGCGGTGCCGACACCGTAGACCTTCGCACTGGCCAGACCTGGGACGCCGGGCTGGCGCAGGACATCAACTCGCTGTGGGCACTGCCGACCGATGCTGGCATCCCCGGGGCGACGGTGATCGCACACCTGGACGGCACACGGCTATCGGTCGCGGACGCAGCGGACGGGCAGTTCCGGCGGCAGACCACCCTGGTCGGCGAGGCGCACCGGCTCTGGCTGATGGATGCCGAGATCGGGGTGTGGACCGAGGCGCCGTCCCAGCTGCGCTTCGGCGCCCGGCAGTCCACGGACCGGCTCACGGTCTACGACCTGGAGACCGGCGAGGTCCGTGACGAACTGCTGGTCGAGGCCGAGAACATCGAGGAGATCATCCCGTTGTCGGCAGAGCTGGCCGTGGTGCGCTCCGGTGTCGGCCCACGATGGTCCGGTGCACTGGTTGGCTGACGGCTCAGCGACGCAGCGGGGCCGCTGCGGTGTCCTGCACTGCCGGCACAGCGGCGCTGGGCATCGCCGGCGGTCGAGCGGATGAAGCGAACAGGGAAGCGAGAGCGACCAGGACGAGCACCAGGATCAGGGCGGGCCGCAGGCCGAGGTTCTCACCGAGCAGCCCCAGCACCGGTGGTCCGACGAGGAAGGCCACGTACCCGATCGTCGCGGCGAAGGAGACCCGAGCCGCGGACTGCTCGGCGTCGGGGGCGTCCGCACCCGCGGCCGAGATCGCCACCGGGAACCCGAGCGAAGCACCCAGGCCCCAGAGCACCACAGCGCCCGTGGCGGCCCCGCCCTGGTCGATGAACACCACCCCGGCGATGCCGACCGCCCCGACCAGGGCGCTGGTCCGCAGCACCGCGGCACGGCCGTACCGGTTGACGAACCGACCGCCGCCGAAGCGTCCCACTGTCATCGCGGCCGCGAACACCGCATACACTCCGGAGCCCCAGGCGGCAGCCAACCCGTGCCCGTCCACCATCACCAGCGGCAACCAGTCGTTCGCGGTTCCCTCAGCCATCGCGAGCGCCAAGATCACACAGCCCAGCAGCAGGATGCGCCGGTCTCGCCACACCGAGATGCGCGGCTCCGTACCGGTAGCAGCGGCCGAGCTGTTGGCAGCAGCCGAGCCGCGGACCTCGCGGCGACCGAAGGCCGCGGGTAAGCCGCCCAGTGCCAGTGCCAGCCCGAGGACCATCAGCCCGCTGACCACGAGCAGGTGGGCGGTCACCGGGAAGCGCGCGCCGGTCAGGAGCATGCCACACACTGCCCCGATCACCGTGCCGAGGCTGAAGAAGCCGTGCATCGCGGGCATCACGGACCGATCCAGCAGCCGCTCCACCTCCGCGCCGTCGACGTTCAGGGCGACCTCAGCGCCGCCCATCCCCAGGCCGAAGAGAGCGAGGCCGCCGGCCACCAGCACACTGTTGCCGACCGCGGCACCGAGCCCGACCACGGTGATCCCCGTTGTCAGCAGGAGCACCCCGAGAAGGATCGCGCGGCGGGTGCCCCATCGCGCCACCAGAGGCCCCGACCCGAGGATGCCGACCATCGATCCCACGGACAGGCCGAACAGGATGAGACCCATCTGCGCGGTCGAAGCGCCGAGCAGGTCGCGGATGTCCGGTGTCCTGGTCACCCAGGAGGAGATGCCGAGGCCGGGGAGCAGGAACAGCAGGCACAGCGCATTGCGCCGCCGAAGGGCTGCGGACATGAGGGAGAAGCGCTCCAGTGACAGAAGGACGGCCAGGGCAAGTCTACGAATCTACCCGTTGGGCGAGTCTACGACCGCGGACCGCCGCACCTGGCCTCCGGAGGCTGTCGCGGTCAACGCCGCGGACCGTAGTAGATGGTGGAGCGGCCCTGGTCGTTGTGGATATGGGTCTGGGTGCCCGGGACGATGTCGGTGTTCTGGGCGGCGACGGTGATCCAGCCGTCCGTGCGCTGTTCCAGCACGAAGACGAAGATCCCCTCACGCGCACCGGCAGGTTCACCGCTCGGTGAGACCTGGCCGACCAGGTGCCACCGGGAGTGCACCACAGCGGCGGACTCGCCCAGGTGCCGGACCCGGGGCTCACCCATCGTGATCATGGCGTCCGGGAAGATGGTGGTGAAGCCGAACGCGTGCGCACTGCGGATGTTCTCCCGGTCGTGCCACCACAGGCCCACCACGTTGACGAACTCCGCGTCCTCGGCGAACAGTGCTGCCAAGGCGTCGGCATCGGCGCTGTTCCACGCCTCCTGCCACCCGGTCACGACATCTTCGGGTGCGTGCATCTTTTCCTCCACAGTCGCCCCCTTCTTGCCTCTTCTCAGGCCTCGTCCTCGCGCACCGACTCCAGCAGCCGCGCTCCGGGGATGGGCCCGGCGACCACCTCCACCTCGTCGGCCACGTCGGCGGCCCGGAGCGTCTCGGCGATCTCCACGGCGGTGGGGTGGTCCGGGGCGAGCGCCGCCACCGTAGGTCCGGAGCCGGCCACCAGGGTGGCCAGCGCGGGACTGTCCGCCAGCACCTGTTCCATCTGCTCCACCGGAGGGGCGAGGTTCCCGGCGGCAGCCGCCAGGTCGTTGCCCAGCACCTCGGCCAGCCGGTGCGGGTCCCCGGAGATCAGGGCGGCCATCACCGCGTCATCGATGTGCGGTGCACCCGGCGGGTCGGGGTTCAGCCGGTCCCACTCGGCGAACACCTCCGGGGTGGACAGGCCCTGGTCGCTGATGCCGAGCACCCAGTGGTAGTTACCACGCGCCAGCGCCGGGGTGAGGACGTCCCCGCGGCCCAGCCCCACTGCGGTACCACCGGTGAGCGCGAACGGCACGTCGGCACCGAGCTCGGCGGCCAGGTGGCCGAGCTCCTCCCGGGCGAGCCCGGTCTGCCAGAGCAGGTCGCAAGCGAGCAGAGCCGCAGCGGCGTCCGCGGAGCCTCCGGCCATGCCGCCATCGACCGGGACCCTCTTGGTGATCTGCAGGTGCACCCCGGCGCGGGTGCCGGAGGCCTCGGCGAGCAGCATGGCGGCACGGTGGGCGAGGTTGCTCTCATCATCGGCGACCAGGTGCGCACAGCGTCCAACGGTGCTCACCGAGATCTCCTCGGCCGGGGTAGCCAGCACGTCCTCGTGCAGGGAGACCGCCTGGAACACCGTGGCCAGCTGGTGGTCCCCGTCCTGGCCGGCCGGGCCGACGCGCAGCACCAGGTTGAGCTTGCCGGGAGCGCGCACGTGCACGGCGACCTGAGCGGCGGACCCGGTGCTCAACGCGAATCCTCCTGGTCGGCGGCGCGAGCGGCGGCGAGCGCCGCGAACTGGGTGATGTCCAGCCGCTCTCCTCTGCTGGTCGGGTCGATACCAGCGGCCCGCGCCACCCTTTCGGCCCGCTGTGCTGAGCCGGCCCAGGTGGCCAGCGCAGCACGCAACGTCTTGCGGCGCTGGGCGAAGGCGGCGTCGATGCAGGTGAACACCTCTTCGCGGGAGGCTGCTGTGGTGGGCGGATCCCGGCGGACCAGGCGGACCAGGGCCGAGTCCACATTCGGCACCGGCCAGAAGATGCTCCGGGAGATGGTGCCCGCACGGGTCGCCGAGGCGTACCAGGCGGCCTTCGCCGAGGGCACCCCGTAGGTACGCGACCCCGGCGGGGCAACGAGCCGGTCGGCCACCTCGGACTGCACCATCACCAGCACCTCGACCAGGCTCGGCTGGTGGGCGAGGAAGGTCAGCAGCACGGGGACGGCCACGTTGTAGGGCAGGTTCGCCACCAGCCGGGTTGGGGTCGCGGGAAGGTCCCGCACAGTGAGTGCGTCAGCGGCAATCACCGTGAGCCGGTCGGCCTGCTCAGGCGCCCGCTCGGCGACGGTCTGTCCGAGCGCGGCCGCCAGCACCGGGTCGATCTCCACGGCGAGCACCTGCGCACCGGCCTCGAGCAGCCCGAGGGTGAGCGAACCGAGACCCGGACCGATCTCGACCACTGTCTCCCCCGCCTGCACACCAGCGGTGCGCACGATCCGGCGCACAGTGCCCGCGTCGATGACGAAGTTCTGTCCGAGGCTCTTGGTGGGCCGGAGCCCGAGCCGCGCCGCGAGCTCGCGCACACTGGAGGCGGTCAGCAGCCGCGGGGCTGCGGGCGCGGGATCGAGTCGGCTCACGTCGATGAGCCTAGAGGAACCCCGCGGCGTGAGGGCGCGGACGGGTCAGCGCAGCCCGAGCTTGGCCGAGCAGTACGGCCACTGGCCCCAGCCGCTGCGGGCCTGCAGCGTCTGTGCCCGCTGCGTCTGCTCCGCTGCGGATGCCTCCGACGGCAGGCCGGAGCCGCCCACCGACTCCCAGGTCCCCACGGAGAACTGGTAGAGGCCGTAGTAGAGCCCGTTGGAGCTCACCGCAGTGGGGTCGCCGCCGGACTCGCACTGCGCCAGAGCTGCCCAGACGTCGCTGCCGACGCTGCTGTCGCCGGACGAACCGGAGCTGGACTCCTCGGAGTCGTCAGAGTCGTCTGATGAACCGGACGAACCGGACGAGCCTGAGTCCGACGAACCGGACGAGCCGGACGAACCAGAGGAGTCCGAGGAGCTCGAGGAACCGGAGGAGCCGGAGGAGCCGGAGCTGGTCGGTTCCGGGGCAGGGCGCTCGGCGGTGCCGACCTCGACCACACGGTCTACCGGGTCGGTGGTGACCTCGTTGGAGAGCACCTTGCTGTCGGTCACCTCGCCGTCGACCAGGTGGTCCTGGTAGGTGATGGTGCGTTCGCCGTCGCTGCCCTCCTGGGCCACGCGGGACTGGTCCTCGTAGAGCTCGTCGGTCTCCCGCTGCAC
>DATGRZ010000241.1:0-21242 GCA_035303065.1 Ruania sp. | reverse complement strand
AGGGCGGCGGCCAGGTCGAGGCGCTGCTGGACCTGCCAACCGGGCCGGTCGTCGTCCGTGCGGTGCACTGCGGCGCTGATCGCCAGCCACGGGTCCAACGGTGCCACCGGTGCGTCCGAGCCCAGCAGCAGACCCACCCCCGCCCGGTGCAGGTCGGCGAACCGGTAGGCCCGGGACGCCCGGTCCGCCCAGAGCAGGTCGACCACGTCCCGGTCGGCCACCAGGTGCCCCGGCTGGACGCTGGCCTGCACCCCGAGACCGGCCATCCGGGCCACATCGGCGTCGGTGAGCAGCTGGGCGTGCTCGATCCGCCCACCGGCGCCGGTGGCAGCGAAGCAGTCCAGCGCCACCGTGCACGCCCGGTCGCCGATCGCGTGGATCGCCGAGGAGATCCCGGCCCCCGCCGCCCGGGCCATCAGCCGGCGCAGCTCGCCGGCGGCCAGGTTCGGGGCGCCCGTCTCGCCGCGACCGAACGGCTCGTGGCACCATGCGGTGCGGGTGTTCAGCGACCCGTCGCTGATCACCTTCAGGTACCCCATCGTGAGCAGGCCGCCGCCTCCGGGCAGCAGGTCCCCGGTGCGCAGTCCTGCGTCGATCGCCGAGTCCAGCCGGTCCGGCCACACGCTCGCCTGCACCCGGTGGGAGTCGAACCCGGCGGCCACCCGGCGGCGCCAGGCGCCGTGGCTGTCGCCCGGGTCGAAGTCGGTGACGCCCACCACGCCGAGGGCGGCGGCCGCCTGACCGGCCTCGCGCACCCACCGGTCCCGGGTGGTCTGGTCGCTGCTGCCCACGCGCGGCATCACCGTGAACCAGTCGTTCTCCGCGACCAGGCCGTCGGCCCCGGCGGTGAGCCCGTAGCGGGACAGCGCAGCGCTGTTGAACCAGGCAGAGTGCATATCGGTGCTCAGCAGCACGGTGGGGACCGCTCCGGCGGCGCCATCGAGCAGGTCGACCCGGGGTGCTTGCGTCCACATCGCGTGCCGCAGACCCACCCCGATCAGCTCGTCGATGTCCGGCTCGGCGGCCAGCCTGGCCGCGACTGCCTCCAGCACCCGGGAACGGTCCGGGCAGCCGGACAGGTCCAGCCGGTGCCGGGCGGCCGCCCAGTCCGTCGGGTGGACGTGCGCGTCCCACAGCCCGGGCATCAGCCAGGTGCCGTCGGCAACTAGCACCTCCTCCCCGGAGGAACCACGGGCATCGGTGGCCCGGTGACCAGCCGGATGCACGGCGGATACCCGACCGTCGGTGAGCGTCACGTCCACCAGCGGCGCCTGCTGGCTCAGGTCCGGGCCGAGCAGCCGGGCGCCGGTGATCCGGCGCACCGGCGCAGCGGGCTGGTTCACTCCTGGGACCGGTCCTCGCCCAGGTCGCTGATCCGGCCGGTGGCATCTCCCCGGGCAGCGGCGTGCCGCTGACGCATCCGCGCCCCGGCGGACCGCAGGCCGGCGATCGCCCCGCCCTCGGACCGGCGCCGCAGCAGCCACCACACCAGGGTGGCCAGCAGCGCGACGATCACGACGATCACGGCGACCCAGATCCAGGAGACCCCGCCCCCGGGCGCTGGGCCCCGGGCGTTCATCGTGCTCGTCCCGTCGCTCAGGTGCCAGGTCACCGTGGACCCGGACAGCTCGCCGTCGTGCTCGGTGACCCCGTTCGGGAACGTGATGGACAGGTCGGCCTGCCACGGTACGACCTCCGGCTGGCTGTCCTCGCTGTCCGCAGCCTCTTCCTCGGTCTGGGCGAGCCCGCTGAAGTCGCCCTGAACGACGTACTGACCGCCGTCGTGGGTGATCTGCAGCATCCCGCTGGTGGCATCGCTGATCTGGACCAGCGGCGTGCGGGTGAGGGTCAGTGTGACACCCACGTAGTCGCCGTCCTCGTACGGCTCAGCGGTGACGCCGGAGTCTGCGGCGCCGGCGACCTCGTCCAGGAGGTCGGTGACGAAGGCGTCCGGATCCCGTCCCTGGGCGATCGCCGACTGCCGGTCGAGCGCGGCAGTCACCTCGCCGGAGACCGTGTCCTCGGTGGAGATGGTCAGCTCGCCGTCCACCCGGAAGCAGCCAGCCAGCGCGAGCACGGCGATCAGGACGAGCAGCGGTCGGAGCAGTGCCTTCACACCGGTGAGTCTGCCATCTGCGGCTGGGTGGCGGCACCCTGGTGGGTACCTCGACCCATGGCGAGGCGTGCGCCGGTCCCGCAGGCATGGTTGCCTGGCCCGCATCGACGAGGGAGGAACCTGTGCCAGCCCGAACCTCACGCAGGCGTGCCGCGGTCGCTCTGCTCAGTGCTGCCGCCCTGGCGGCGATGCTCAGCGGCTGCAGCAAGACGAGGGACGGTGCGGTCGGCATCGGCCCGGAGGGCAACGAGACCGTCGTCGTGCAGCTGGTCACCTGCACCTATCCGGCCACTGAGATACAGCTGCTGGTGGATGACGGGTCCGAGCAGGTCGCGGAGGCGCCAGTGGCGCAGGATGCGGGCGTCAGCAGCACCTACCGGCTGGTCGAGCTGTTCGGCACCGACGTGGTCGAAGAGCTCGATCCCGGTGTGGACTACCGCCTGCGCGGCCGGGTCACCGACGAGGAGGGCACCCGTCTCACCGACACCGCGACGTTCAGCCTGGACGAGGTGTCGACCTATCCCGACGGAGAGGTCTCCGGCAACGACGTCGACGGTCCCACGACCCAGGAAGCGTTCGCCATGCAGGCCTGCGCGGAGGAGGACCGGACCGGCAAGTCCTGACCGGGGAGCACTTCGAGGCCCGGAGCGAGTCCTGCCCGCCGGACCGCAGACAGGCTGGCGGCCGGCCTCCACCACGGAAGACCGGCCGCTCGACGGTGGGGCGTCAGCGCTCGTCGCCGACCTTCCCGTCGAGGAAGTCGCGCCCCTGCTGAACCTTGTCCTCGTGCTTGCCACCCGTCTTCTCGTTGACGAAGTCGCTCGCCGAGTCCAGCGCACCGTCGGTCTTCTCCTCGTTCTGGAGGGCCTCAGACGCCTTGTTCTTCAGCTCGTCGAATCCGACCATGGTGTGCTCCTTTCTGTCAGTGCCCGATCGGGCACCCGGGGGCTAGTGTCCCGCACGCAGGCCGTATCTGCACGAGGAACGAGGCAGGTGGTGTGCTCGGCTGATCCGCAGGTTCGGCCTGCACAGGTGGCCGATCTGCTGCCAGGATGCACCTGCCGGAGAAGCCTGTGACGGCGCAGCTCCAGCGCAGGAGTACAAAGTTGAGCGGAATAGACTCAAGGTGGGGTTCGTTGACCTGAACAGCCCAGTCATCTACACATCCACGTCCCGGAGGTCCGATGGATACCAAGCTCACCACCAAGTCTCAGGAGGCGCTCGCCGCAGCCGTCCAGTCCGCCACCGGCGCGGGTAACCCGCAGCTGGAACCGGTCCATCTGCTCCAGGCGCTCCTCGCCCAGGAAGGGGGCGTCGCCGTCGCACTCCTGGACGCTGTGGGAGCGGACCGGAACGCGCTGAACCAGCGGGCCCAAGGGATCGCCGCGGCGCTGCCCGCTGCCGCCGGCAGCTCGGTGAGCCAGCCACAGATGTCCCGCGGGCTGCTGACCGTCATCAATGCTGCGCAGGACGAGGCCAAGGCGCTCGGAGACGAGTACGTGTCCACCGAGCACCTGCTGCTCGGCCTGGCCAAGGATGCCGCGGGCGTCGGCGAGGCGCTGCGTGCCGCGGGTGCGTCCCGGGACCAGCTGCTGGCTGCGCTGCCGCAGGTACGCGGCTCGGCCAAGGTGACCAGCCCGGACCCCGAAGGGACGTTCCAGGCGCTGGAGAAGTACGGCGTAGACCTGACCGCTGCCGCCCGGGAGGGCAAGCTCGACCCGATCATCGGGCGGGACACGGAGATCCGTCGGGTGGTGCAGGTACTCTCCCGCCGCACCAAGAACAACCCGGTGCTGATCGGAGACCCGGGCGTCGGCAAGACTGCTGTCGTAGAAGGCCTGGCCCAGCGGGTGGTGGACGGTGACGTGCCCGACTCGCTGCGCGGCAAGCGGCTGATCGCCCTGGACCTGTCCGCGATGGTCGCCGGAGCGAAGTACCGCGGAGAGTTCGAGGAGCGGCTCAAGGCCGTGCTGGACGAGATCAAGGACTCCGACGGCGAGATCATCACCTTCATCGACGAGCTGCACACGGTCGTCGGTGCCGGGGCCGCCGAGGGCTCGATGGACGCCGGTAACATGCTCAAGCCGATGCTGGCCCGAGGTGAGCTGCGGATGGTCGGCGCGACCACGCTGGACGAGTTCCGTGAGCACATCGAGACCGACCCGGCCCTGGAGCGCCGGTTCCAGCAGGTGTTCGTCGGGGAACCGTCCGCAGAGGACACCGTGGCGATCCTGCGCGGGATCGCACCCAAGTACGAGGCACACCACCAGGTGATCATCGCCGACTCGGCGCTGGTGGCCGCAGCCCAGCTCTCCGACCGGTACATCCCGGGCCGGCAGCTGCCGGACAAGGCGATCGACCTGGTGGACGAGGCGGCCTCCCGGCTGCGGATGGAGCTGGACTCCTCACCGGTGGAGATCGACGAGCTCCGCCGCGCCGTCGACCGGCTGAAGATGGAAGAGTCCTACCTGTCCGACTCTGACGACGACGCTTCCGCCGACCGGCTGGAGAAGCTCCGCGCGGAGCTGGCGGACTCCTCGGAGGAGCTTGCGGCGCTGAACGCCCGCTGGGAGGCGGAGAAGGCCGGCCACAACCGGGTCGGTGACCTCAAGGCCCAGCTGGACAACCTGCGCACCGAGGCCGAACGCGCCCAGCGGGAAGGCGACCTGGAGGCTGCCTCCCGCCTGCTGTACGGGGAGATCCCTGCGGTACAGGAGCAGATCACTGCGGCGGAGAAGGCCGAGGAGGATGCCAACGCCGTCGAGCCGATGATCGCGGACAAGGTCGGTGTCGAGGAGATCGCCGAGGTGGTGGCCGCCTGGACCGGTATCCCCACCGGACGGCTGATGGAGGGGGAGACGCAGAAGCTGCTGCACATGGAGGACGTGCTCGGCCAGCGGCTGATCGGCCAGACCGACGCCGTGCGGGCGGTCTCCGATGCCGTTCGGCGTTCTCGTGCCGGTATCGCCGACCCGGACCGGCCCACCGGTTCGTTCCTGTTCCTCGGCCCCACCGGGGTGGGCAAGACCGAGCTGGCCAAGTCACTGGCGGACTTCCTCTTCGACGACGAGCGCGCCATCGTGCGCATCGACATGAGCGAGTACTCCGAGAAGCACTCGGTGGCCCGGCTCGTGGGCGCCCCTCCGGGGTACGTCGGCTACGAGGAGGGCGGTCAGCTCACCGAGGCCGTCCGGCGCCGCCCGTACTCCGTGGTGCTGCTGGACGAGGTGGAGAAGGCCCACCCCGAGGTGTTCGACATCCTGCTGCAGGTGCTCGACGACGGCCGGCTCACCGACGGTCAGGGCCGCACCGTGGACTTCCGGAACGTCCTCCTGGTGCTCACCTCCAACCTCGGCTCGCAGTTCCTCGTGGACGCAGCGCTGAGCGAGGAGGAGAAGAAGAACCGGGTGATGGAGGTGACCCGCGCGTCGTTCAAGCCGGAGTTCCTCAACCGGCTGGACGAGATCGTGGTGTTCGAGGCGCTGAGCATCGAGCAGCTCGGCAGGATCGTCGACCTGCAGCTAGACCGGATGGCCGAGCGGCTGGCGGACCGGCGCCTGGAGCTCGAGGTCACCCCGGCGGCTCGGGAGTGGCTCGCGCTGGAGGGCTACGACCCGGCCTACGGTGCCCGCCCGCTGCGCCGGCTGGTGCAGCGGCAGATCGGCGACCAGCTCGCCAAGATGCTGCTCGGCGGTCAGGTCGCCGACGGTGACACCGTGGTAGTCGACCGACCCGAGGACGCCGGCGCGGAGGGACTGGTGCTGCGGGCCGCCTGAACCGCCGACCGCACTGCGCCGGTGCGGCTGCCGGCCCTTGCCCCGCCGGGGCGAGGGCCGGTGGCCGTCAGTTCTCGATGTTCAGCCGGCCGTCGCCGGCGATCACACTGCCGGTCAGGTGGCCGTCCTCGGGTGCGGCGATCAGGCAGGTGAACTTGCGGTCGCCGTTGTCCCAGGTGCTCTGCGACGGGTACAGCGAGGTGTAGAGCAGGTCGGAGGAGGAGATCACCGGACGCACCACCTCGCCGTACTCGTCGGCACAGAACTCGTCCGACTCGGTCTCGAAGACGCCCTCACCGGGGAACTCGGGGTAGTCGGACTCCGACACGTTCGTCTCCGCATACACTTCCGCCCCGTGCTCGTCCGCGCACGGAACCTGGGTGAGCAGGAAGTTGTCGTCGTACTCCAGGGACTCCAGGCAGTTGCCCGGGACCAGGTCGACATCCCGCACCTGGGTGGGGGAATCGACATCGGCAGTGTTCTCCCCGGTGCTGTCGCCGAGCAGGCCCCGGACCAGGAAGAATCCGCCGACCAGCACCACCACAGCCCCGATGGCGCCGCCGATGATCAGCGGCGTCCGGTTCTTCGGCGGGGTCGGGCCGCCGAACGGGGCACCGCCGCCGTAGCCGGGCTGGCCGTAGCCGGGCTGGCCGTAGCCGGGTTGACCGTAGCCGGGTTGGCCAGGTGCAGGTTGGCCGTATCCAGGTTGACCGTATCCAGGTTGAGCCGGGCCGTAGCCCGGTTGGCCGTACCCCGGCTGGGAGGAGGCGCCGTACCCAGGCTGGCCATAAGCTGGCTGGCCGGGTCCCGGCTGGCCTGGTTGCGCTGCACCGTACCCCGGCTGCCCCTGCTGGTAGCCCGGCTGGCCCTGTCCGTAGCCGCTCGGTGGAGCGGGCGGACCAGAGTTGCCTGGCGGGTTCTGTGCGTTGGGATCCCAGGGAGACGTCATGGCCGCACCCTACGGCTTGCAGGAAGTCATCGTCACTTCGCCCGACGGCGGTCGGCTCAGCCGTTCACCAGGTCACCGGTCATCGTCCCGGCCTGTGCGCGAGCCACGCAGAGGAACTGGCGGGTGCCCTGCTCCCAGGCCTGCTCGCTCGGTGCCAGGTACCACACCATCAGCGAGACGTCGCTGGTCAGTGCGGAGACGTCCGCCTGGCAGGTGTCCTGCGCCTGCGTGCTCAGGGGCTCCACGCCGGGAAAGTCGCCGTCCAGCTCATGGGAGGTGATCGCCTGCGCCGCGTGCTCCTGTGCGCACGGCACCAGACGCAGCTCGCCGACCGACTGCCCGGGTGGCACGAACTCGATGCAGTTGCCCACTGCGACGTTGCTCGCGGCCACTGTCCGGGCCTCGGCCACGTCACCGGCCTGGGGCTGTTCCGTCCAGCGCGCGATCGTGCCGTTGCCGGCCAGCACCACGGCCGCCAGCACCCACAGCACGGTGAACAGCGCCCCGAGCCCGATGCCGGTGCCCGCCAGCGCCGGGCTGCGGCGCTGGGTGGTCTTCACCTGACGGCGGGCGAAGAGGCCCAGGAACAGTCCCACCGGCCCCAGCGGAGAGGTGGCTACCGAGGCCACTGCAGCGGGCTCCAGCGGCCGCCGCTTCATCACCGGGAAGGTGAACTGACCGTAGGAGCCTTGCGCATGCTGCTCGACCGGAGCATGCCGGCCGTAGGGGCTCTGCCCGAGAGGTGCCTGCGGTGCCGGCTGCGTGGTCGGCGCCTGCGGGATGGCCGGGACGCTCGCCTCGGTCTCCTGGCCCGGTGAGGTCCACGTCGCTGGTGCAGCAGGTGGTGTCGGGCCGGGGTGCCCGTGTCCGGGTTGGCCATACTCCGGCTGCCCGTGTCCGGGCCGCCCGGGAGCAGGCGTCGCCTGACCACCCGGCCAGCCCGACCCGCCTGACGGGTCAGGCTGTTGTGGCGGCCCCGGATAGCTCATGTACCGAGCGTAGCCTGCACAGCCCTCAGGTCCGCGCCAGCTCGAGCACCACCGGCACGTGGTCGGAGGCACCCTTGCCCTTGCGCTCGTCCCGGTCGATCCACACCTGTCGCACGCGCTCGGCCAGCGCCGGGCTGGTCCAGGCGAAGTCGATCCGCATCCCCTCGTTCCGAGGGAAGCGCAGCCGCTGGTAGTCCCAGTAGGTGTACTTGCCCGGTGCCAGCTCTCGGGTGACCTCCACCAGGCCGGCATCAGCAAAGGCCGCGAACGCCTCCCGCTCCGGCGGGGAGACGTGCGTGGCGCCGTCGAACACTGCGATGTCCCACACGTCCTCATCCAGCGGGGCCACGTTCCAGTCGCCCATCAGCGCCAACGGTTCGCCGGCCGCCGTCCACTGAGCGGCCTGGTCCCGCAGTGCGGCCAGCCAGCGCAGCTTGTACTCATAGTGCGGGTCCTCCAGTGTGCGGCCGTTCGGTACGTACACGCTCCACAGCCGCACCCCGGCACAGGTCGCCCCGATCGCGCGAGCCTCGACCACCCCCGGATCACCCCAAGTCGGCTGGCCGTCGAATCCGCGCTGCACATCGGTGATGCCCACCCGGGAGACGATCGCCACCCCGTTCCACTGGTTCAGCCCGTGGCAGGTCACCTCGTAGCCTGCTGCCTCGAACAGCAGCGACGGGAACTGCTCGTCCTTGACCTTGGTCTCCTGCAGCAGCAGCACGTCGACCTCGCTGCGCTCCAGCCAGCTGACTACCCGCTCGACGCGGGCGCGGATCGAGTTCACGTTCCAGGTCGCGATACGCACGCTCGCTACCGTAACCCGGGTCACGGCTCTCGCCCTTCCATCACCCAGAGCCAGTACCCGGGTCACGTCTGTACCGGCGATACGCTCTGCACGTGACCACCACCTCGTTGCAGCGCCTCGCCGACCTCGTCAACACCCACGCCGTCATCCGCGGCAAGGTGACGCTCAGCTCCGGCCGGGAGGCCGACTACTACGTGGACATGCGGCGGGTGACCTTGCACCACGAGGCCGCCCCCCTGATCGGTCATCTCCTGCTGGACCGACTCGAAGAGGCGGGGATGGGTGTCGCGGAGATCGACGCCGTCGGCGGACTGACACTGGGCGCCGACCCGGTGGTGTGCGCAGTGCAGCACGCTGCCGCCAGCCGCGGTCTGGACCTGGACGCGTTCCTGGTCCGCAAGGAGGCCAAGGGGCACGGGATGAAGCGCCAGGTCGAGGGGCCGGACGTGGCCGGCAAGAGGGTGGTCATCGTCGAGGACACCTCCACCACTGGAGGCAGCGCCCTGACCGCGGTCGCCGCGGCCCGCGAAGCCGGTGCCACTGTGGTGGGTGTCGCCTCTGTGGTGGACCGCGATACCGGTGCCCGAGAAGCAGTGCAACGGGCAGAACTCCCCTACCTCTGGGTGCTCTCAGCGACAGATCTAGGCCTTCAGCCTCAGTAGACTCGTGCCCCCGGGGCGCCCGCCGGTGCCCGTCGAGGGCGGGGCGCAGGCTCACCCTCGCCAAGAGCTGAGGAGGTGGACACCATGGATCCGGTAGCACTCGTGCTGATCGTGGTTCTGGTCGTCGTGGTCATCGTGGTGGGCTGGGCGATCGCCACGTACAACGGGTTCGTCAAGCTGCGGAACCTGGTGCAGGAGGCCTGGCGTCAGATCGACGTCGAGCTGCACCGCCGCTACGACCTGATCCCGAACCTGATCGAGACCGTCAAGGGCTATGCCGCCCACGAGCGGGCAGTGTTCGACGAGGTGACCCGCGCACGGGCCGCCGCGGCGAACGCCGGTAGTGCCAGCCCGGCCCAGCGCGCCGCGCAGGAAGACGTCCTCTCGGGTGCTATCGGCCGGCTGTTCGCCGTGGCCGAGGCCTACCCGCAGCTGCGCGCCCAGGCCGGCTTCGCCCAGCTGCAGGACGAGCTGACCAACACCGAGGACCGGATCGCCGCCGGGCGCCGGTTCTACAACGCGAACGTGCGGGACATGAACACCAAGGTGGAGACGTTCCCGCCGAGCATCATCGCCAGCATGTTCAACTTCAGCCGCGCCGAGTACTTCGAGGTGAACGACCCCGTCGTGCGCGCCGCGCCTCGGGTCTCCTTCCAGGACCAGGCCGGCCATGTCGGCGTCTACGCCCAGGGGCAGCAGCCCACGCGCCCGCCGCTGCCGACCGACTCCGGGGTGCAGCCGGGCACCCAGCCCCCGGCGCCGCCGGCTGGTGGCTACCAGGGGCCGAGTGCGTCCGGCTACCAGGGTCCGCCTGCTCCCGGGCCCCACGGTCCAAGCTCCTCGGGTCCGCAGGGCCAGCCCGGCCAGGGGCCCTGGCAGGGCTGAGCACCCTCCGCTCCGGCCCCCTTCGCTCCGCCGCGAACTGATCCATGAGCACCGGTCCGCGAGCTGGGCCGAGCCACTCGGGTCAGTTCGCGGGTGCGGTTGGTCGGGTCAGCGGAGCCTGCAGGTGCGGCTGGTTTCGTGGGTGGAACCGGCGGCCTCAGCGGAGCTCGCCGGTGCCGTCGCCTGGCTCAGAGCAGCTCGACCAGGTCCTGGATCCCGTCCATCACCGCGGTCGGCCGGTACGGGAAGGCCTCGACCTCGTCGGCGTTGGTGGAGCCGGTGAGCACCAGGTAGGTGCGCAGGCCCGCCTCCATCCCGGCAACCACGTCGGTGTCCATCCGGTCCCCGATCATCGCGGTGGCCTCGGAGTGCGCGTTGATCCGGTTCAGCGCGGTGCGGATCATCACCGGGTTCGGCTTGCCGACGAAGTAGGGCTTTCGTCCGGTGGCGGCGGTGATCATCGACGCCACTGCCCCGGTCGCCGGCAACGGACCCTCCAGGGAGGGCCCGGTCACGTCCGGGTTGGTGGCGATGAACCGGGCCCCGTCGGAGATCAGCCGGATCGCGCGGGTGATGGCGGAGAACGAGTACGTCCGGGTCTCCCCGAGCACCACGTAGTCGGGCGCTGAGCTGGTCAGGATGTACCCCTGCTCGTACAGCGCCGTGGTCAGGCCCGCCTCGCCGATCACGTAGGCGCTGCCGCTGGGCACCTGGTCGGCCAGGAACGAGGCGGTGGCCAACGCGGAGGTCCAGATCTCCGACTCGTCCACCTCGATGCCCGACGTGTGCAACCGCGCGGCCAGGTCCCGTGGGGTGTAGATCGAGTTGTTCGTCAGGACCTGGAACGGGATCTGCTTCTCCCGGAGCCGGGCGACGAACTCCGCGGCTCCCGGCAGCGCGTGCTCCTCGTGCACCAGTACGCCATCCATGTCGGTGAGCCAGTTCTTGATCTGGTCGGGCATCTCGTCTCCTCGGCGACAGGCGGCAGACGGCGTGCCTACCTCCCCCAAGACTAGGCGAGCCACCCGCACCGCCCCACGCTCCGCCGTCGGCGATCTCCTCGAACAAGGTCACGTGAACCCGGGCACCCGTGCCCGCTTCTTATTGACCTTGTGAGGGGACCCGCGGTGGCTGTGCGACTCTGGGCGGGTGAACGAGGAGATCGTGGGGGTCGGGCCCTGGCCCGGTGGCCCGGAGGCCTGGCCCGACGACGACCGGCTCGACCCCGAGCTGCTCGCCGCCGGCGACCGGCGCAACGTCATCGACAAGTACCGGTACTGGCGCCTGGAGGCGATCGTCGCCGACCTGGACACCCGGCGGCACCCGTTCCACGTGGCGATCGAGAACTGGGGGCGAGACTTCAACATCGGCTCTGTGGTGCGCTCGGCGAACGCGTTCGCCGCCGAGGAGGTGCACATCGTCGGCCGGCGGAGGTGGAACCGCCGCGGTGCGATGGTCACCGACCGGTACCAGCACCTGCGGCACCACGAGGACGTAGCCGCCCTGCTGGACTGGGCCCGCGGGTGCGGTCTGCCGGTGATCGGCGTGGACAACGTGCCCGGGTCGGTACCGATCGAGGCACAGTCGCTGCCGGAGGCCTGCATCCTGCTGTTCGGCACCGAGTCCGAGGGGCTGACCGCGCCAGCGCGGGCGGGTGCCGAGCGGCTGGTGCACATCAGCCAGTACGGGTCCACCCGGTCCATCAACGCCGGTGCGGCGGCTGCGATCGCGATGCATGCCTGGATCCGGCAGCACGCCCAGCCGCAGCACTGAGACCGCTGCCAGCCGCACCGGCACTTCGTGGGAGACTGAGACGACAGCACACATCCTGACGCAGGAGAACTTCCATGGGCATTGCTTCCCCCGAGGTGTACGCCGAGATGATCGACCGGGCGAAGGAGCGTTCGTTCGCCTACCCGGCCGTCAACGTCACCTCTTCCCAGACCCTCACGGCCGCGCTGCGCGGGTTCGCCGAGGCCGAGAGCGACGGCATCATCCAGGTGTCCGTCGGCGGTGCCGAGTACGCTTCCGGCTCCACCATCAAGGACCGGGTCGCCGGGTCGCTCGCGCTGGCCGCCTACGCCGCCGAGGTCGCCAAGAACTACCCGATCACCGTCGCCCTGCACACCGACCACTGCGCCAAGGAGAACCTGGACAGCTGGGTGCGTCCGCTGCTGGCGCTGGAGGCCGAGCAGGTCCGCGGCGGCGGGCTGCCCTCGTTCCAGTCGCACATGTGGGACGGGTCCGCAGTGCCGCTGGAGGAGAACCTGCAGATCGCCGAGGAGCTGCTCGAGCTTTCTCGCGAAGCCCGTACGCTGCTGGAGATCGAGGTCGGTGTGGTCGGTGGCGAGGAGGACGGCGTCGCCCACGAGATCAACGAGAAGCTCTACACCACGGTCGAGGACGGGCTGGCCACAGTGCGCGCCCTGGGCACCGGGGAGAAGGGCCGCTACCTGACCGCGCTCACCTTCGGCAACGTGCACGGGGTGTACAAGCCCGGCCACGTGAAGCTGCGCCCGGAGCTGCTCGGTGAGATCCAGTCCGCCGTAGGCGCCGAGGTGGGCAAGGACAAGCCGTTCGACCTGGTGTTCCACGGCGGCTCCGGCTCCACCGCCGAGGAGGTCGCCACCGCAGTGGACAACGGGGTGATCAAGATGAACATCGACACCGACACCCAGTACGCGTTCACCCGCCCGGCTGTGACCCACATGTTCACCAACTACGACGGTGTGCTCAAGGTCGACGGCGAGGTGGGCAACAAGAAGGCCTACGACCCGCGCGCCTGGGGCAAGCTCGCCGAGGCCGGGATGGCCGAGCGGATCGTGGAGGCCTGCCAGTGGCTGCGCTCCGCCGGGCAGAAGATCGGCTGAGCAGACCCAGCTGAGCGCCCCTGAGGTTCGCCGGGGCGAACAGCTCGGCCAGGCCGAGCAGACCATCGACGACGGCGACCGGTCCTGGACAGGGCCGGTCGCCGTTCGCTGTGCGTGCGTGGGGCAGCTGGCTGGCGGCGGCAAAGGCTCGGGTGCGCGGCCGGGGCTGCGGGGGCGGCCGGGGCGGCCGGGTGTGATCTGCTTGACCCATCGGGCAGCGGCGCAGAAATAGAGGCGACGGGTGCGGGTGGCCAAACCTAGAGTTGGTCCGCCATGACCTCGACCGCAGCACCCGCCCGCCGCACCGGCCCCGCCGCAGCTGACTACCAGCAGGACCCCGCACGTCGGGTCGACCTGCGCCGCCTGCGCCGGCCGGCGACCGCGCTCGCCCTGATCGGCAGCGCCAGCGCTGCCATCGGCCAGACCTACGGCACCGTGGTGGCTGGCCACCTCGCTGAGGGCCCGACCGCCGCCCTGGTCGGGCTGCTCGCGCTGTGCGTGGTCGGCGCTGCGCTCGCGGACACCGTCGGCAGGGTGGTCTGGAGCGCCGTGGTGGACCGGGCCGAGGGCGCCCTGCGTCGCGATCTGCTCACCGCTGCCCTGCGCCAGCCGCTGGCCACTCTCTCCGAGCAGGCCGTCGGGGAGATCCTGGACCGGGTCGACGACGACACCCACGAGGTGGGCACGTTGATGCGGCTGCAGGTGTGGGGACTGCTCCGGGCGGTGTTCTCCGCAGTGCCGATGTGGCTCGTGGCCGGGTTCACCTGGTGGCCGGCGTTCCTGCTCTTTCCCGCTCTGGCCGGGATCACCTACCTGCTGGTGCGCCCGCTGCTGCGTCCGATCGCGGAGAGCAAGGTGGTCGAGGAGATCGCCTGGACCGACCACGCCGCCGCAGTTGAGGAGGGTGTGGCCGGTCGCGACGATCTGCGCACCAGCCTCGGCCAGGCGTTCGTGGTCCGCCGCCTGGCTGAGCTGTCCGCCCGGGTGCACGAGAAGTTCGCCGTCGTGCAGCGGCTGGAGGCCCGGCTGCTGGGGCGTGCCGGGGTGCTGCTGCACAGCCTGCTCGCGGCGATCGGGGTCACCGGCGCCGCCCTGGTGCTCGCCGACGGGCTCTCGGTCGGGCGGCTGGTCACCCTGTTCCTGGTCACGACGACGTTCGTCGGCCTGGTCGGTCATCTCGCCGAGCAGCTCCCGGAGCTGCAGGCCGGACTGGGTGCGCTGATCCGGCTGCGGCAGCTGCTCTCCTCCCCACCGGAGCCGGTCGGCGGACAGGACCTGCCCGAGGGCGCCCTGGACCTGGAGCTGCGGGACCTGCACTTCGCCTACCAGGAGGGCACCTTCGCGCTGCGCGAGGTGTGCCTGCACGTACCGGCCGGGCAGACCGTCGCACTGGTCGGGCGCACCGGTTCGGGCAAGTCCACCCTGGCCGCACTGCTCTCCCGTGCGGTGGAACCGCCGGAGGGTGCCGTCCTCCTGGGTGGGGCGGACGTGCGCGACCTGGACCTGCAGCAGCTGCGCGGCGCCGTAGGCGTGGTCAGCCAGCGCACCGACATCCTGGCCGGCACGCTCGCTCAGAACATCACCCTGTTCGAGGACTACCCACGCGACCGGGTGGAGGCCGCCGTCGCCGAGCTCGGCCTGACCGGCTGGGTCGCCGGCCTGCCGGCCGGTCTGGACACGCCACTGGGAGCCGGCGGCACGAAGCTCTCCGCCGGGGAGGAGCAGCTGGTCGCCTTCGCCCGGCTGCTGGTGCGGGACGTGCGCGTGGTGGTCCTGGACGAGGCGACCGCCCGGATGGACCCGCTCACCGAACGGCGGGTGGTCGCTGCGGCGGACCGGCTGCTCAGTGGCCGCACCGGCATCCTGATCGCGCACCGGCTGAGCACCACGCAGCGAGCGCACCAGGTGGCGGTGCTCTCCGGCGGGCGCATCATCCAGCAGGGGCGGCGCGCCGAGCTGGCCGCTGCCGACGGGCCGTTCCGGGAGCTGCTCGTCGCTGCTGGTGGCGAGGGCGGTACCGAGCCATCCGGTCTGCTCGACCGTGGCGCGGCTCGCGCGGTAGATGACGGTGGCGCGGCTCGCGCGGTAGATGACCACGGTGCGCCGGCTGCGGACGGATCTTCGGCCGGGGGCGGGCCCGGGGTGGCAGCGGCCATGGTGGAGCACGCCGAGGGGGCTGCCGAGACCACGGCGCTACCGACCGAGCAGATCGGGCACCGCCGCCGCACCGGCACCCCACCAGAACGCCGGGAGGTGGGCACCGGGCCGAGCCTGACCCGCGGGATCGCCCGCGCACTGGTGGTGCGCCCTGCCTGGGGCATCGGCGGTGCGGTCGGGTTCCTGCTCGCCGGGCTGATCGGCGCCCAGGGTGCGTTCACCGGATTCGTCTGGGGTGAGCTCGTGGTGCGGTTGACCACCGGGGAGCAGGTCCTCTGGTTGCTGGCGCTGCTGGCCGCCAGCCTGCTCGCCGCCCCGCTGCTGCTCGCTGACGCCGTCTGGCGCTACCCGCGCTGGTGGGTGGAGGTGCTGCTGCGCACCCGGATGGCGGTGCTGTTCGGGCAGACCCGCCAGCACGGTCTGCCCCGCACACCGCCCGGTGAGGTGGTCGCCCGGAGCATGGACGCCGACCGGTACGCCCGCTACGCCGACCGCTGGGTGGACTTCATCAACGGGCTGGTGATCGCCGCGGTCACGGCCCTGCTCGGGGGCACCTGGCTCGCCGGGGCGGTGCTGCTGGCCGTGATGGTCACCTCGGCGGCCGCCTCCAGCATCGGCCGGCCGATCGCCGGCCGGTCAGCGGCTGCGGCTTCTCTGGCCCGCGCCGGGTTCGGCCGGGCACTGGTCTCCGCGCTGGAGTCCGCCCGTACCGTCAAGCTGGCCGGTGCCACCCCGGCCGTGCACGCCCACCTGCGCGGGGTGGACTCCGGGCGGGTGGATGCCGCAGTGCGCGAGCACCGGGTACAGGCGGTGCTGGCCGGTGTGCCGGTGGTGATGGTGCAGGCCGGGGTGGTCACCGCCTGGGCAGCGCTGCTGTGGGGCTGGTGGGGGCTGGCCACGGCGCTGCTGGTGGCGAACGCGGTGAACGGGTTCGACTGGTTCGGTCGTGTGGCTGGTGCAGTGGTCACCGAGGCCCCCGGCACCCGGGACTGGCAGCAGCACACCAGTGCCTTCGCCGGCGGCGTAGACCTGATGGACCTGCCGCCACAGGTGGACCTGCTCACCGGTGCGGCTCCCGGACCGGCGCCGGCGGTGCGCGACCCGCTGGGCGAGCTCGTCCTGACCGATATGAGTGCTGTGCACGACGACGGCACGATCGGTGCCGAGCATGTGGACCTGACCGTGCGTGCCGGGGAGCTGGTGCTGCTCGTCGGCCAGGTCGGTGCCGGCAAGTCCAGCCTGCTCGGCGCCCTGGCCGGGCTGGTGCCGCACCGGGGTCGGATCACCTGGAACGGTGCGCCGGTGACCGACGCGGAGGTCTTCCTGCGGCCCGGCCGGGTCGCGCACGTCGCCCAGGTGCCGCGGGTGCTGTCCGGAACGTTCGCCGAGAACATCCGGCTCGGCCACGACCGGCCATTCGCGGGACCGGTCGCCGATGCGCGACTGACACCAGACCTGGTGGCCGCCGGGGGCCCGGACGCGCTGGTGGGTCACCGCGGTGTGCGGCTCTCCGGCGGCCAGGTGCAGCGCCTCGCGCTCGCCCGGGCGCTGGCCACCGACGCCGACCTGCTGCTCGCCGACGATGTCTCCAGCGCGCTGGACGCCGCCACCGAGCTCGAGCTGTGGGAAGCACTGCGCCGACGCCGCACCACAGTGATCGGAGCAACGTCCAAGCGGGCTGCACTCGCCCTCGCCGACCGTGTGGTGGTGCTCGCCGAAGGCCGGGTCGCCGGCACCGGCCGATGGACCGAGCTGGAGCCGCAGTGGGCACACCTGGCCGGCTGAGATCAGCCAGCGGGGCCGTCGTACAGCGCCACCAGGTAGGGATGGGCGGGGTCGTGGACGGCCAGCGGTCGCGGGTCGTCCACGATGCCGACAGGCCGCATGTCCTGGCCCGGGGCACCGGTGTGCGCATCACCGCAGCGCAGCCGGACCTGCTGCACCTCAGCCATCACGTCCCGGACCACCTCCGGATGCGTACCGGCCAGATCGGTGGTCTCACCCGGATCGTCGACCAGGTCGTACAGCTCGGTGACGTCGCCCACTGGCGGCTCGTGCCGGCGCACGTGCAGCTTCCACCGGCCCTTGCGGACCGCCTCCAGCTCGTTCCGCCAGTAGTAGGGCAGCACCCGGTGCGGTGAGCGTGCGTGCTGCGGGTCCTGCCAGAGGTCACGGACGTCGTGCCCGTCCCGCACCCGGTCGGCGGCCAGCTCGGCACCGGCGACACCCGCCAGCGTGGGCAGCAGGTCCATCGCGCTGGTCACCGCTGCGCTGGTCGACCCGGCCGGTACGTGACCGGGCCAGCGGACCAGGCACGGCACCCGTACCCCGCCCTCGAAGTTCGTCCGCTTCGTGCCGCGTAGCGGGGCATTGCTACCGCCTTCTCCGGCCACCCGGGAGCCGTTGTCGGAGGTGAAGACCACGATCGTGCTCTCCGCCAGCCCCAGCCGGTCCAGCTCCCGCAGGAGCACATCGGTGGACCAGTCGATGTACTCCACCGCTGCCCCGTAGACGCCGTTCTGAGACCCGTGCTGGAACCGCTCCGGGGTGATGTGCGGCAGGTGCGGGTGCAGATGCGCCAGGTAGAGGAAGAACGGGCGGTCCCGGTGCTCCTGGAGCAACCGGACCGCCGCAGCGGTGTAGCGTTCGGTCAGCGCCGCCATCGCTGGTTGCAGCTCCACCACGTCGTCACCTGCCAGCAGCGGCAGCGGGACGGTGCCGGTCCGTTGGCCGGCATGGCTCATCAGACCCATGTCGTTGCTGTACGGCAGCCCGAAGAACGTGTCGAAACCGTGCCTGGTGGGCAGGAACTCCCGCTGGTCACCGCAGTGCCACTTACCGATCATCGCTGTGGCGTAGCCCGCGCCGCGCAGCACGCTCGCGATCGTCTCCTCCCCGGGAGCCAGCCCGAACCGCATCCCGGGGAACAACACCGCCTCGCCGTCGAACTCCCCGAACCCCACCCGTGGCGGCAGAGAACCGGTCATCAGCGCGGCCCGCGACGGGGAGCACACCGGCGAGGCCACGTAGAAGTCGGTGAGGCGGAGCCCCTCCGCGGCCAACCGGTCGATCGCCGGGGTGGTGTTCTGGTGCGACCCGTAGCAGCCCAGGTCGCCGTACCCGAGATCGTCGCAGTTGATCAGCAGGATGTTCGGCACGCGGTCCGTCACAGCGTCCAGCCTAGGGGTCACCGGTTCCGGCCGCCGAGCACCAGGGCGCCGTCTCCCGGCGCCGAGCACCGTGGCGCCGCAACCGGCCGATCGCTGCCTCGCGACCTACTTCCGGCTGCCGTCCGGTTCGGAGTCGACCACGTCCACCAGGTCGCCGATCCGGGTGACCTCGAGCAGGAAGCGCACCACGTCCGGCGGCTTGATCAGGCTGAGTCGCCCGGGAGTGCGGTTGGCCAGGCGCGCCAGCAGCGCGATGCCCGACGAGTCCATGAACGTCACGTGCCGGGCGTCCACCTGCACCGGCAGACCTGCGGTCTCGGCGTCGGTGACTGCCTCGGTGAGCTCGTCGGTCAGGGCGACGTCGATCTCCCCGGAGAGCACCAGTCGGGTACGGTCCGGATCCAGCAATGTGTGCACCGACCCGGCTCCGCCGGCCTCGCGCGGCGCGTCCATGCCGGAACTGTTAGCGTCAGGCATCGGGCCTCCTCGGGGGTACGAGGACCGCACACGCGTCGATGGTCCTCCGGTAGGTCACACCGTAGACGATGGAGGGCGCGGGGATGAACAAATCTGCGGGACCGAATGCGGCCGGCAGCCTCGGTGACCTGTCCGCGGCAGCCGACCCCGACCACAGCAGCGGCCCGCGGGCCAGCGATCCCGCGGCCGAGTACCCGCCCCAGCCCGCCCCCGGAAGCGAACCCAGGGCGCGCGACAGCGCGAAGGAGGACCCCAAGGACGCTGCTGCCCAGGTGGTCCTGGAGAGCGAGCGAGCAGTCGCCGTCGTCGACCTGGGACCGCACGGCCCGGTGCTGCGCTGGGTGAACTCCGCGTTCGAGCGGATCACCGGGCTGACCGCCCGGGAGGGCCGGGCCCGCGGAGAGGTGATCAGTCCCGGTTACCGTTCGGTGGTGCTCGCCGAGATCGCCGAGCATGCCGTCGACGGAGTCCGCTTCCCGTTGTCGGTTCCCCTGCTGCGCGCAGACGGGCACGAGATCATCCTCGATGCCGTGGTCACTCCGCGGGAGCTGGACGGTGCGATCCGCCTGTTCGTCTTCGTGCAGAACGGGCCGCCGGAACCGGTGCGCACCGACGTGCAGGAGCTGGTGCACCACTCCCGGCACACGTTGGAGGCGCTGGCGAAGGTCTCCGAGGTGATCCACGAGGGCGAGGACGCCGGTGCGCTGACCGTGATCGCTCGGCTGCTCAGCCGGCGCCTGTTCGCCTGGTGCGGATTCTTCGCCGAGGACTCGGTGCTGCGGCCGATCACCGGTCTGGACAGCACAGCGGTCGGACCGCACGACCACCCCCGGCGCGGCTTCACCTACTCCGACGAGGAGGACCCGGTGGCCCGGCTGCTGGGTGTGGGCCCGATGCGCAGAGTGCGTCTGGACCTGGATGCGACCTACACCCCGGGCACTGTGAGCCAGCAGCTCGCCGACCTGATCAACGCCTCCGCCGAGCGTGGGCCCGACCTGCGCCGGGAGGCGATCGTGACGCCGCTGCAGGGGCGGGGCAGCGTGCTCGGCCTGATGGCGGTGATCGAGCCTGGTGAGCAGGTCGCCGGCCCGGAGTCCGGGCTGCTGCTGGAGTCCACCGCCCGCCGGGTGGGGCTGGCGATGGACCACGTGCGCCTCTACCAGGGTGAGCACGTGCTCGCCGAGACGCTGCAGCGGGCGATGCTGCCGGACCTGGACCACATCGACTCCCTGGACGTGTGGACGTACTACTCCCCGAACGCCGAGCACGCCCAGGTGGGCGGTGACTGGTACGACGTGGTCCACCTCGGCGAGGACGTGGTCGGCGCCGTGGTGGGGGACGTCGTCGGCCACGACGTGGAGGCGGCGGCCGCGATGGGCCAGCTGCGCTCCGTGCTGCGCACCCTGGCCAGCGAGCTGCGCGACCCGGGCACCGTCCTCTCCCGCCTGGACGGGATGGTGCAGAGCATGCGGATCCGGCGGTCGGCGTCACTGGTGTACGCCACGTTGCAGCCCAGCGAGATGACTCCGGGGGAGTGGCTGCTGCGCTACAGCAGTGCTGGCCACCTGCCCGGGCTGCTGGTCTCCGCCGGTGAGGTGACCGAGCTGTCCGGGGCCCGTGGGCGGCTGATGGGCTTTGGCGACGGGCAGCGGGGCACCGCCGAGGTGACGCTGGAACCAGGCGACGTGCTGGTGCTGTACACCGACGGGCTGGTGGAGCGCCGGGACCGTCCCGTGCACGACGGCGTCGCTCGCCTGGGCACGGTGATGTTGGCCGCCTCAGGCGAGACCGATGCGGCCGGAGTGGGCGAGCAGGTGCTGCGGCAGTTCGCCGCACCTCCTGAGGACGACGTCGCCGTGGTGGTCATCCGGGTGCCGGGCCCGGACGCCGAGCAGCGCCGTGGTGGCCTGTTCCGCCGGTGGCGGCTCGCGCCGGCGGCCGACTCGGTACGACGGGCCCGCAAGCTGGTGACCGAGGCCTGCACGTCCTGGGAGCGCGACCCCGCCGTGGTCGAGCTGATCGTCTCCGAGCTGGTCGCCAACGCGGTGGTGCACGGGCAGGGTCGGGTGCTGCTGCGGATCCAGGACACCGGCGACGGTGTCCGGATCGAGGTCGAGGACGGTAACCCGGTGCCGCCGACCCACCTGGAGCCGCATGCGGCCCGGGTCGGCGGGTACGGGATGCAGATCGTGGAGCGGCTGGCCGACTGGGGCTGGCGCCCGTCCGGGCCCGGCAAGGTGGTGTGGGCCAAGGTGCACGGGGACACCACGTTGGAGCTGCCGGCGCCGGAAGCGTGAACCGCTCCGGGGCTGCCGGGGGAGCGGTCGTCGCGCAACCGTGCTGGTCAGGCGGTGGCGGATGCGGTGCTGGTCAGGCGGTGGCG
>DATGRZ010000240.1:0-3517 GCA_035303065.1 Ruania sp. | reverse complement strand
GACCCGGACTACCACCCGTACGGCATCTACAACATGTGGACCAACCCGAGCGACGGCTCCCCGGCCACGTTCGAGCAGGTGGACGACTGGACCGTGCGGTACGTCTTCGACGGCCCGAAGCCGGGCTGGTTGCACGAACAGTGCCGCAACCGGCTCATGGTGGCGCCCAAGCACTACTTGGAGCAGTTCCACATCGCCTACAACCCGGACGTGGACGAGCTGGTCGAGGAGGAGGGGCTCGACGACTGGATCCAGCTGCTGTCGAACAAGATGACGAACTGGATGAGCCCGGACCTACCGGTGCTGCACGCGTGGCGGGTGACCCAGGGACTGGGTGAGGGCGACGCCGTCGTGCTGGAGCGCAACCCCTACTACTGGAAGACCGACCCGGACGGCTCCCAGCTGCCCTACATCGACACCTTCCGCGCGGAGATCCTCCTGGACGTGGAGGTGGAGACGCTGCAGATCACCAACGGTGACCTGGACATGCAGATGGGCAACTTCAACACCGTCCAGAACCTGCCGATCATCTCTGACAACGCCGAGAGCGGCGACTACCGCCTGTTCGACGTCGCCCCCGCCGGTACGAACGCCATCGCCCTGGCGTTCAACCAGTGCATCGAGGACCACCCGCTCGCCGACCTGTACCGGAGCAAGGACTTCCGCATCGGCGTCTCGCACGCGATCAACCGCCCGCGGGTCGTGGAATCGGTCTACGCCGAGCAGAGCATCCCGTGGCAGGTGGCACCGAACGAAGGACAGTACGGCTACGACGAGGAGTTCGGCACGCAGTACACCGAGTACTCCGTGGACCTGGCCAACGAGCACCTGGACCGCGCTGGGTTGAGCGAACCGGGCTCCGACGGTGTCCGCCGGTTCGAGGACACTCCGGTGGAGATCACCGTGCTCGTCGACGTGGCCAAGGCGGACCACCTGGCCGCCCTGGAGCTGATCACCGCAGACCTGGCCGAGGTCGGCATCGACCTGAACACCCAGACGGTGGCAGACAGCCTGTTCTGGGAGCGCGTGGAGGCGAACCAGAGCCACTGCACCGCGTTCGCCGCCGGGTTCTTCGAGGCCCGTCCGACGATGGGTTCGAACCACTACTGGACACCGTCCAACCCGCGGGGCAGCTCGATGTGGGGGCACGACTGGGCAAACTGGTGGCGCAGCGACGGCGCCGACGGCAAGACACCACCCGATGCCTGGCAGCGGTCCCTCGAGCTCTTCGACCAGGTGCTCACCACCTACGAGGCAGAGGAGATCGAGCCGCTGAACCAGGAGATCCTGGCGATCGCCAAGGAGGAGTTCAACCTCATCGGTGTCTGCACCCAGCCGCAGAGCTACGGAATCGTCAGCAACAGCATGGGCAACGTGCCCGACACCTTCCCGGGCGAGGGCATGTACACCGCCCCCGGCCCGAGCAGCCCCGAGCACTACTTCTTCCACGAGGACTGATACTTGGATCCCAGGTTCACCGGCCTTCTCGGACGCTCCACGAGCGACCCCGACCTGACCGAGGCCCTGCTACCGGTCATCCACCCGGTCGACAGCCACGCCGCCACGCTCGCAACCACCCGCACCGGCGACCTGCTCTGCGCCTGGTTCAACGGACCGCAGGAGGGCGACCGGGAGACGAACGTGGTGCTGGCCCGGCTGCCCGCCGGCTCCCAGCAGTGGGAAGAACCGCGGCTGATGGCTGCCGACCCGGACCGTTCGGAGCAGAACCCGGTGCTGTTCCGTGCCCCGGACGACCGGATCTGGCTGCTGCACACGTCGAACACCCCGCACGACCGCACCGATGCCCATGTGCTGGTGCGGGTCTCCGAGGACGACGGGGCCAGCTGGTCCGATGCCGAGACGCTGTTCGCCGGTCCCGGGTTCTTCCTGCGCAACCCGCCGCTGTTCCTGCCCGACGGGACCTGGCTGCTGCCGGCCTACCAGGTGGATGCCGAGGGCGAGTACTCTGTGGTGGCACTGAGCACCGATGAGGGCCACACCTGGGAGGTACGCCCGGTGCCGGAGAGCCGCCACCGGGTGCAGATGAGCCTGGCCGCACGCCCGGACGGCAGCCTGCTCGGGCTGTTCCGCTCCCGGGCGGCGGACCGGGTGTACGCCTCGGAGTCCACCGATCTGGGCCGCACGTGGAGCCCACCGGTGCGGACCACGCTGCCGAACAACAACTCCGCAGTGCACCAGATCGCCCTGGCGGACGGGCGCCTGGTGGTGGTCTTCAACGACGCGACGATGGAGCGGGACCAGTTCCGGTTCGTGCCGGCCGGAGACGGCTGGCGGAAGAAGGCGGTGCGCACCCCGTTGACCATCGCCCTGTCCGAGGACGGCGGCCGTACCTGGCCCTACCTGCGGAACCTGCAGGTGGCCGACATCGAGTACAAGGATGCGCCGGTGGGCTACTCCTACCCGACGGTCCTGCAGACGCCCGACGGGCTGCTGCACGTGGCCTACTCCTACCTGCGCAAGACGATCAAGCACATCCAGCTGCCGGTGGAGTGGATCACCCAGGGGGCACAGGACCTGGCGCTGGACACCACCGAGGACGCCACGTGACCGGACACACCGACCAGCCCACCGCCGTCGAGCGTTGGGGACTGCACGAGATCACCCTGACCGGACCGAGCTCGGGCAACCCGTTCCTGGACGTGGAGCTGACCGCCACGTTCCAGCACCGCAACCGCCAGGTGACTGTCGACGGCTTCTACGACGGCCAGGGCACCTACCGAATCCGGTTCTCCCCGGACGAGGAGGGCCGCTGGACGTTCCGCACCGCCAGCTCGGCCGCCGAGCTGGACGGCCGGACCGGCGAGCTCACCGTGACCCCGCCCGGACCGGACAACCACGGCCCGGTGCAGGTGGCCGGCCCCCGGACGTTCCGCTACGCCGACGGCACCCGGCACGAGTCCTTCGGCACCACCTGCTACCACTGGACGCACACCGGCGACCAGGCGCACGAGGAGGAGACGCTCGCCTCGCTGGCGGCCTCCCCGTTCAACAAGGTCCGGATGTGCCTGCTGCCCACCGGCGGGATGCGCCCACCGCGGCTGGCGTTCGTCGGTGACGAGCCCGGCCGGCTGGACAAGACCCGGTTCGACCCGGCCTTCTTCGCCCACGTCGAAGAGCGGGTGCTGGACCTGCAGCGTCTGGGCATCGAGGCGGACCTGATCCTGCTGCACCCCTATGACAAGGGCGAGTGGGGCGTGGACAACATGACCGGCGAGGAGGACCGGCGCTTCATCCGCTACGTGGTCGCCCGGCTCGGCGCCTTCCGCAACGTGTGGTGGTCGATGGCCAACGAGTTCGACTTCAACACTGCGAAGACGATGGCCGACTGGGACCACCTGCTGCAGTACCTGCAGCAGATCGACCCGTACCGCCGGCTGGCCTCGATCCACAACGGCACGGCGATGTACGTGCACGCGACGCTGTACGACTTCAGCAAGCCGTGGACCACGCACCAGAGCATCCAGCACTGGGACGGGCGGCTGGCCGAGGAGTGGTG
>DATGRZ010000239.1:0-9525 GCA_035303065.1 Ruania sp. | reverse complement strand
GCACGCTGGTGTCCACCCACGGTATGACCGCAGAACCCACCCACGGCGCGACGCGCACGAGGCCGCCTGCTCCGTAGCGTGAACACCATGACGACAACAGCGCACACCTCCCCGGCCGCCGTCAGTGCCCGCGACCTCACCAAGGTCTACGGCAGTGGCGACGTGGCCGTGACCGCCCTGGACTCGGTGAACGTGGACTTCGCCCGCGGGGCGTTCACCGCGATCATGGGTCCCAGCGGCTCCGGGAAGTCCACCCTGATGCACCTGCTCGCCGGGCTGGACTCGGCTACCTCCGGTCGGGTGGTCCTCGGCGGCACCGAGCTGACCAGCCTCACCGACAAGCAGCTCACCGTGCTGCGCCGGGAGCGGATCGGGTTCGTGTTCCAGGCCTTCAACCTGCTGCCGATGTTCACTGCGGCGCAGAACATCGCGCTGCCCTCCCAGCTGGCCGGCACCACTGTGGACTCCGACTGGCTGGACCTGCTCACCGGCACCTTCGGGCTGACCGACCGGCTGTCCCACAAGCCGCACGAGCTCTCCGGCGGCCAGCAGCAGCGGGTGGCGATCGCCCGTGCGCTGAGCACCCGACCGGACGTGGTGTTCGCCGACGAACCGACCGGCAACCTGGACTCCCGCTCCGGGGTGGAGGTGCTCTCCTTCCTGCGCCGCAGCGTGCGCGAGCTGGGCCAGACGATCGTGATGGTCACCCACGACCCCGCCGCGGCCTCGTATGCCGACGAGGTGGTGCTGCTCGCCGACGGCCAGATCGCCGGCACCATCGCCGAGCCCACCCCGGACTCGGTGCTGGCCGGCCTGGACGCACTGCGCACCGCCGAGACCACCGGGATGGCCCGCTGATGCTGCGTCTGACCCTGACCCAGATGCGCGCGTCGGCCGGGCGACTGGTGGCCGCGGGCATCGCGATCGTGCTCGGCACCGCGTTCGTGGCGGCGTCGCTGATGGCCGGCGCGGTGATGGAACGCACCACCTACGACGCGGTCACCGCCCGTTACGCCGATGCCGACCTGGTGCTCTCCGGGGCGATCGACGCCGACCAGCTCGACCAGGTGCGCACCGCCGACGGTGTCGCGGCGGCCGCTTCGACCGACACCGCCAGCGTCCAGCTGGAGCACGGCTCCCGCAGCCAGTACGTCAGCCTCGGCGCCTCGGCCAGCGACGACCGGCTGCGCAGCGAGACCCTCACCGAAGGTGACCTGCCCACCCAGACCGGCCAGATCGCCGTCGCCGAGGGGGTGGCCGAGCGGCTCGGCCTGTCCCTCGGGGACGAGCTGACCGTGGTGCAGGAACAGTGGACGGACGACCCGGACGCACCACCGACCACACAGGAGACGGCGCTGCAGGTGGTGGGGCTGATCGCCTCACCCACGGTGTACCTGTTCGCCCCGACAGAAGCCGTGGTCAGCCCGGGTGACCTCGCCGCCATCCGGGCCTTCACCGCGCCCGAGGATGCCGGGACGAGCTATGAGGTGATGGTCGCTATCGACCAGGGCGCCGACCCGCAGGCGGTGGCCGAGGAGCTCCACGGTATCGCCGGCGGCACTCTGCAGACGCAGACCGTAGACGAGATCGCCGAGGAGCAGACCGCTGCGATCACCGGGGACAGCGCGACGATGGTGGCAGTGCTGCTGGCGTTCGCGGCGGTGGCGCTGATCGTGGCCGCCCTGGTGATCGCGAACACCTTCCAGGTGCTCGTCGCCCAGCGCACCCGCACTCTGGCGCTGCTGCGCTGCGTGGGTGCGGACCGCCGGCAGGTGCACACCTCGGTGCTCACCGAGGCCGCGATCCTCGGTCTGCTCAGCTCGCTGGTCGGCGTCGGGCTGGGCACAGGTCTGCTGGCGCTCGGGCTGCGCGTGCTCGCGCAGTCCACCAGCGACCTGCCACTGTCCACGAACCTGGTGATCACCCCGGCGGCGGTGGTCGTGCCGCTGCTCACCGGGCTGGTGGTGACCGTGGCGGCCGCCCTGCTCCCGGCCCGGCTGGCCACCCGGGTGGCACCACTGGCCGCGCTGCGCCCCGTCGACGCGCCGCCCACCTCCCGGGCCTCGAAGATCCGGGTGGCGATCGCGGCTGTGGCCGTGGCCGGTGGTGCCGCTCTGCTCGCTCTCGGACTCTGGGTGGCCGGTGGTGGCGACGACCCCAACGGGCTGATCATCGGGCTCGGGATCGGGATCCTGGGCGGACTGGTGTCCCTGTTCGGGCTGCTGCTCGGCTGTGTGCTGATCGTGCCCGGGCTGGTCCGGCTGGTCGGGCGCCTGCTCGGGCGCAGCGTGCCGGCCCGGGTCGCGGTGGCCAACGCGGTGCGCAACCCACGCCGCACTGCGGCCACTGCGAGCGCACTGGTGATCGGTGTGACGCTGGTGACGATGATGAGTACCGGTGCGCTGGCCGCGAACCGGGCACTCAGCTCCGAGCTTGCCTCCAGCTTCCCGGTCGACCTGGAGGTGAGCACCGCCTCCGCGTTGCAGGACGCGCAGATCCAGACGGTCACCGGAACCGCAGGTGTGCAGGAGAGCGTCGCGCTCGCACGCACCACCGCCGCCACCGACCTGCCTGGCATCGGCGCGGCCGACCTGGACGTGGCCGCTGCGCACGAGGGCGACCTGGCCACCGTGGTGCGCTCCGGCGAGGCCATCGCCGGCCTTGACGGGAACACCATCGTGGTGGGCCACCAGCTGGCGGCCGACTACGGTCTGGACTCCGGTGATCAGATCACGCTGACCGGACCGAGCGACCAGGAGGTGCCGGTCACGGTGGCGGTGACCAATCTGGACGGCGTCACCACCCTGGTCACCCCGGACGTGCTCACCGAGCTCGACCCGGACGCACCGGTGGCCATGCTCTGGGCACGAGTGGCCGATGACGACGCCTACGGCACGGTCACCTCGGTGCAGACCAACCTCACTGAGGGTGCGCAGGGCTCGGGCGATGTCGAGACCCCGCAGGTGACCGGAGCCGCGGTGGAGCGGGCGAGCTTCCAGCAGGTGGTGAACACGATGCTGGCCGTGGTGGTCGGGCTGCTCGCCGTGTCCGTGGTGATCGCGCTGATCGGGGTTGCGAACACCCTGTCCCTGTCGGTGATCGAGCGGCGGCGGGAGTCGGCCATGCTGCGGGCGCTGGGCCTCACCCGCGGACAGCTGCGCGGGATGCTCGCTGTCGAAGGGTTGATGATCGCCGGGGCCGGAGCGCTGATCGGGATCCTCGCTGGCCTGGTCTACGGCTGGGCCGGGTCGGCGATCATCCTCGCCGGGATGGCCGACGTGCCCCTGGTGGTGCCGTGGCGAGACCTCGGTCTGGTCACGCTGGTCGCGCTGGGTGCGGGCCTGCTCGCCTCCGCGCTGCCGGCACGCACAGCGGCCCGCACCTCTCCGGCCGCGGCCCTGGCGGTGGACTGACCGGGGACTGACCGGTGACTGGCCGGGGGGTGGCCGGCGCCTGGCCGGGGGCCCGTTCCGGATCTGGTACCGCAGCAGAGTCTGCGGCACTAGGCCGCCGGGCACGGTCCACCACCCGACCGGAGCGTCCACCCGACCGCAGTGTCCACAGGGGCCCTGCAGACGCGGCCCTCCCGTGGGCAGGATCGAGGGATGGATGTTGCCGCACGCCACCACCTCGCCGTGGTCTCCGGACCCGGTGTGGGCTGGGTGCTGCCGCTGGCCGGCGGCGCCGTCGTGGTGGGCCGCGGCGCGGGTGCCGACCTGGTGCTGACCGACCCACAGCTGTCCCGGGAGCACCTGCAGGTGCGCGACCGTGGCGGGCGGGTGCGTCTGCGGGACCTCGGTTCGGTGAACGGGACGCGGATCGTGCTGGCCCGGGGTGTACCGGTGACCGGGGCACCACCCCGGCTGGCGCGCCGGTCCCAGCGCGTCGGTCGCCGTTGGCGGTCGGTACCGGTGGGCAGCCGGGTGCTGGCCGGTTCGGTGGTGCTGGAGCTGCGGGTGCACCCGGGCATGGTGCTACCGGTGCAGCTTGAGGAGCAGTCCGACCTGAGCGGCGGGCTGCTCGGTCGGCTGATGCTGCCGCTGCTGATGTCGGCCTCAGCGCTGCCGCTGCTGCTCGGCGGCGGTGGTGGCGCCTGGCGCCTCGTGCTGCTGATCGCGCTCCCGGTGGTGCTGGTGGCGGCGATCCTGTGGCCCGCGCTGCGCGACCGGGCCCGTCGGCTGCGCCGCACCGGGCGGCATGAGGAACGGGAGCCGCCGGTGCCCCAGCCGGTGGCCGACCCGGCAGCGCTGCTGGCTGCGGCCGGTGCTCCGCTGCAGTTGCCGGAGGAGGGGCCACGCTGGGAGGTGGGAGATGCGAACGTGCGTGCCCCGGTGCCACGCCGCCCGGACCGGGCGCTACGCAGACGAGCTGGCACACGCGCCGAGCAGATGCGGTTCGTGCCCGTGCCCGAGCCCGGGTCGGGGCTGGCGCTGGTCGGCGATCCCGGCCCGACCGGCTCGCTCGGCCGGTGGGTGGCGCTGCGCCACCACGCCCTGACCGGGGAGCCGGTCGAGGCACCCTGGCAGGAGCTGGCAGAGCTGGGCACGACTGCCCCGGGACGCGAGGCCGGGCCGTTGCTACGTGTGCTGACCTGCCAGCAGCCGGCCCCAGCAAGGACGCCTGCGGGCACAGCCCGACACCTGGTCCTGGCGCCGACGATGGCCGCAGTGCCCCGGTGGTGCTCGACCGTGCTGGAGGTGCGCAGCGAGCACACTCGGCACGTCAGCCCGGAGTGGGCTGCAGCAGTGCTCGCCGAGCTTCGCTCTTCGCACGACGGCGGAGCCTCCGTGCCCACGTCGGTGCACCTGGGCGAGCTCCTCGAGCCGGCGGAGACGCCGGTGCACAGTGAGCGGGCGGCGACGCCGGTGGCCGGATGGGCTGAGCCGCTGTCAGGAGAACTGAACCATCGGGGCACGGCGTCGCAGCCGGAGCGGCTGGCGGTCCCGGCAGCCTGGGCCGACCCAGGGGTGCGGGCACCGCTCGGGGCGAGTGCTCACGGACCGGTGTGGCTCGACCTGGCCGAGCACGGCCCGCACGCGCTGGTAGCCGGGACCACCGGGTCGGGAAAATCCGAGCTGCTGCTGGCCTGGATCCTCGGGCTGGCACACCAGGCCTCACCGGCGGACACCCAGTTCGTGCTGTTCGACTACAAGGGCGGGGCCACGTTCACGCCACTGCGCAACCTGGCGCACGTGGTCGGGGTGCTCACTGATCTGGACGAGTCGGCCACCGCACGTGCGCTGGCGAGCCTGCAGGCCGAGCTGCGGGCACGAGAACGGGCACTGGCAGCGGTGGGCGCGCACGACCTGACCGAGCAGCGCCGCCGCACCTCGGGCGCGGACCGGCTGGGACGGCTACTGGTGGTGGTGGACGAGTTCCGGGTGATGGCCGATGCCCATCCAGAACAGCTCGATGCGCTGGTGCGCCTGGCCGCACAGGGCCGGTCCCTAGGCATCCACCTGGTGCTCGCCACCCAGCGACCCGGCGGGGCGATCACCCCGGACATGCGGGCGAACCTCACTGTGCGGCTGTGCCTGCGGGTGCTGGAGGAGACCGACTCCCTGGACATGCTCGGCGACCCCAGCGCCGCCCGCCTGCCCCGGCTGCCCGGGCGGGCGGTGCTGCGCACCGAGGATGCCGAGGAGGTGCAGACGGCGTGGTGCGGTGCGGTCGCCGACGGCTGGGTGGCACAACGGGTCGGGATGCTGAATCGGGCTGCTCGGACGCTGGCCGATGCCGAACCGTGGCGCCGTTCGCTGCGTCGGCCGTGGGCGCCGCCGCTGCCGGAGTCCTGCCACGTGCAGGATCTCGACCAGTACGCACCGTCGGCGCACGACCCTGCGCCGGTCCATGACGGCGCACGGACGAATAACCGCGCACCAGCCCAGGACCCCTCTCCGGCCAGTGCCCAGGACGGCGACACCGCCGGATTCCCGGTCCCATGGGCACTGCTGGACCTGCCGGACGAGCAACGCCTTGGCCCGCGATGGTTCACCGGTGGCTCGCTGCTGGTCAGTGGCGGGCCAGGCAGCGGCCGTTCTACCGCGCTGGGCACCATCGTCGAGGCCGCTCTTCGCGGCGGCACTCCCGTGCACCTGATCGCCGAGGACGTCGAGAGCTGGCCGGGAGCGAAGGCCCCGGCTGCCGGAACCTGGTGCTCGATCGCCGACCCCCGCCGGGTGCGGCGGCTGCTCGAGCGGTTGCTGGACGGAGACGGACCAGGCCTGCTGGTGCTCGACGATGTGGACGCCATCGCCGAGTCGCTGGAGGAGACCGGGGCACTGGGCGAGGGGGTCGACCTGCTGCTCACCGTGCTTCGCCGGGCCCGGCGGCTGGGGCTGGACGTGGCACTCAGCGCCACGGAGAGCTCACGCCGGTGGGCGATGGCGGCGGACCGGCAGCTGCTGCTCTGCCCGCGTGACCCGGCGGACGCCGTGCTCGCCGGTGCGCCACGGGAGCTGGTCGCGGCGGGCTGGCTGCCCGGACGCGGGGTGCTGCTCGAGCGCGGCGACGCCTGGGTGGCACAGGTGCTGCTGTGCCAGCCGGAGCAGGAGTCGTGGCAGCATCCCGAGCAGGCGCCGTTGCGGCTGGCGCCGCTGCCGGCACTGGTCCGGCTCTGCGACGCACCGAGTGAGGCAGCGGCAACGACCGCCCCGCAGACCACAACAGGCTCGGCGACCACAACAGGCTCGGCGACCGCCACGGACCGGCGCCAGGCGGTGTACCTCGGCCGTGGCGGTGACGACGCCGGCTGGGTGCACCGGACGCTCGGGGCAGGCGACACCTGGTTCGTCTGCGGGCCACCGGGTTCCGGCCGGTCCACCGCACTGGCTGCGATCACCACCCAGCTCGACCGTGCCGGCTGGCAGGTGCTCGACGCGCGAGCTCCCGTGCCCGAGCGCGACCGCGGGACAGCGATCGCGACCGCGCTCGAGACCGGCACCAGCACTGCGACGGGCCCCAGCACAACGGCAGGTCTCGATACAACGGCAGGTCCCGATACAACGGCGGGCCCCGGTGCGGGGACCGTGCTCGTGGTCGACGATGTCGACCGGCTACCGAGCACCGCCGCTGAGGAGTGGGCAACCTACTTGAGCGCACATCCCGGCATGACGCTGCTCGGCGCGGGCCGCGCAGAGTCGGTTGCGACCACGTTCCACCCGCTCGCGGTGCGACTCCGGGAATCCGACCTGAGCCTGGTGCTCGCCGACCCCCGGCCCGCACACCTCCCGAACAACGACCTGCGCGCGATGCAAGACCCCATCACCAGGCCCGGCCGCGGCGTGCTTGCCGACGCCCGCGGCACCCTCCCGCTCCAGATGACCACAGCGGAACGGAAGCCGCCCACGGACTAGAGAACGCCGTCGGGACGACCATGCTGGGCAGTGGCGGCCAGCGAGGCCGGGACGAGCAGGCAGATCGTCACCACCACGGGCAGCACCAGCGCCGGCACCAGCGCCCACCACTCCAGCGCGCCCCAGGAGGTGACCGCGACCGCAAACTGCAACAGCTGCCAGGTGATCACCGGAGCGCGCCCCCACCGCTTGCCCTGCCACAGCCCGCGGACAGCGAGGACGAGGAAGCCGCCGATCAGTACGAGCACCAGCAGCACACCGGCGTTGGTGCCGAGCAGGTCACCGTGGTCGAGGATCGAGGCCGCGACCACGGCGATGCCGAGCACCACCAGCACGATCGCTTCCAGCAGCACCAGCGCCAGCCCGATCCGCAACGGCATCGGGCGGGGACCAGCAGATTCCTCAGTCACCCGATCACCCTAGCTACCGGTACCACAGGGCGAGCGCGCCCGGGACCGGAGAGGGCCCACAACCGCAGAATTCCGGCCTTGCTGTGACTGATCTCTCAGCCAAATTTGATTGAAATTTCGCACGAAGGTCTTGTGTACGGCGCGTGAACCGTGTGACAGTTGTTCTCAGAGAAATGACGCAGACGCGCGATTCTCAACTCCCCCTGTATCGTTCGAACCACAGCTGCGTCTGCATGCCCCTAGAAGGAGAATACGCATGGATTGGCGTCACGACGCGGCCTGTCTCACCGAGGACCCCGAGCTGTTCTTCCCGATCGGGAACACCGGCCCGGCGCTGGTCCAGATCGAGGAGGCCAAAGCCGTGTGCCGCCGGTGCCCGGTGGTCGACACCTGCCTGAAGTGGGCGATCGAGACCGGTCAGGACGCCGGCGTCTGGGGTGGCATGTCCGAGGACGAGCGCCGCGCGCTCAAGCGCCGCACCGCCCGGGCCCGCCGCGCCGGCTAACTTCCGCGACCGTTGCCGACGGCCGATCCCCGCTCGGGGGTCGGCCGTCGCTCTGTGTGCCCTCCCGCGGGCGGGCGCAGTGTGGCGACCTGCTCATGCGTCGCGGATCTCTGCCAGCCGAGCCTTGAGCACCACCTCGGTGCCGCCGCCCTCCAGCGGCGCCCAGTCGATGCTGCCATCCAGCTCGGTGGCCACCAGCGTCCGCACGATCTGAGTGCCCAGACCGTTCATAGCGGCTTGCGGCTCCATCCCGCTGCCGTCATCCATCACTCGCACCCGGAGCATGGTGCCCGACCGTTCGGCCTCGATCGTCACCGTGCCACCGACCTTGGCCAGGCCGTGCTCGACGGCGTTGGTCACCAGCTCGGTCAGCACCACCGCCAGGGCGGTCGCGTCCGTGGCCGGGACCCGGCCGAAGGTGCCGGTGCGCACCGTCTTCACGTGTGCCTCGCCGGAAGCCACGTCGGCAGCCAGGCGCAAAGTCCGGCCGAACACCTCGTCGAAGTCGACCACCTCGTCGATGGTCTGGGAGAGAGCTTCGTGCACCGTGGCGATAGTGGCGACCCGGCGCATCGCCTCCTCCAGGGCGGAGCGGGCGTCGGTGGAGTCGGTACGGCGTGCCTGCAGCCGGAGCAGCGCGGCGACGGTCTGCAGGTTGTTCTTCACCCGGTGGTGGATCTCTCGGATGGTGGCGTCCTTGGTGAGCAGCTCCCGCTCCCGGCGGCGCAGCTCGGACACGTCCCGGACCAGCAGGACGGCGCCGACGCGCTGGCTGTACTCGGTCACCGGCACAGCGCGCAGGGACAGGCTCACCCCACGAGCCTCTACTTCAGTACGCCACGCGGCCCGACCCATCACCACCAGAGGCAGCGACTCGTCCACCGGCGAGCTCGCCTCGATCAGCGGGGTGACCACCTCCGCCAGCGACCGACCGACGATCTCGTCGGTCACGCCCAGCCGGTGGAACGCCGACAGTGCGTTCGGGCTCGCGTAGAGCACGTCGCCCTCGCTGTTCAGCCGGATCAGACCATCCCCCACTCGGGGGGCACCGCGGCGGGGCCCGGTGGCTGCGTTCGGCAGCGGGAACTCGCCGCGGGAGATCATGCCGCACAGTTCGTCTGCGGACTCGACGTAGTTCACCTCGAGCCGGCTGGGCGTGCGGCTGGCGCCGAGGTAGGTCTCCCGGGCGATCAGCGCCAACGTCTTGCCGGCGCGAACGACTGGGATGATCTCCTCGCGGATGGCGTAGGTGCCG
>DATGRZ010000238.1:0-3323 GCA_035303065.1 Ruania sp. | reverse complement strand
GCGAACAGCACCATCAGCACGAACGCGATCGCGGAGAGCATGTTCATCCCGCCGAGCACGATCGCCAGGGTCCGCAGCAGCCGGTGCCGCCACAGCCAGGTGAAGCCCTCGCCCATCTCAGCGCGCCAGCGGATCTTGCCGGTACTGGTCTGGCCCTTGGGTCGGAACTGCCCAGTCAGCAGGATGATCAGCACCACACCGGCGGCGAGCAGGCCGGCGTTGAGGAAGAACGGCAGCGCCAGTGCCACGGCGATCAGCACCCCGCCCAGCGGCGGGCCGACGAAGTTGTTCATCGCGGTCTCGGCGCCCCACAGCCGGCCGTTGGCCCGCTCCAGGTGGTTCTTGCTGACCACTGAGGCCATCAGCGTCTGGGCGGAGTTGTCCCGGACCACCTCGCAGAAGCCGAGCAGCAGCGCGAGCAGACAGAGCATCGTCAGCAGCAGTCCAGCGCTGGCCGGTGGCTGGGCCGTGCCGGCAGCAAGCGCCTCCGGGTGCGGCAGCCCGTCCTGGTGCACCAGCACCACTGCGGCGAAAGCGGCGATCAGCACCACCCGGACGACGTCCATCGCGGCGACCAGCACGCGGCGGTCGTACCGGTCGGTGATCACCCCGGCCGGCAGGGAGAACAGCAGCCAGGGCAGCCGGGAGGCCAGCCCGACCAGAGCGATCGCAGTCGGGTCGCGGGTGATCGCGGAGGCGAGCCAGAGCATGGCGACGGTCATCAGCCCGTCGCCCAGGTTGGTCATCGTGGCGGAGGTGAAGAGCTTCCAGTAGTTCGCGCCCAGGGGCTCGGGACGGCGTCGCCCGGACTCCCCCGCCGACGGCGCAGCTACCGCGTCGGAGGTCGCCTCACCCTCGTCGGTGGTCACGACCCGTCCTCGTCGGCCGGCGGCAGACCGGCCCTCTCGCTCGGGAACACCCCGTAGACCATCGCGTAGGTCTCCTGTCCGGACCGGGGCTGGTCGGCGAACTCCACGAGCAGGTCGGCCAGCCGGGCCCGGAACTCCGCGACGCGTTCGACCGGCAGGCGCACGTCGCGGCGGTTCACGTCCAGGATGCCCTCGATGTCCTGTCCGGACGCCGATGCGGCCGCCTCCAGATGGCCCACCTCGGCGGCCGCGCGGTCCAGGATGCGTTGGGCATCTCCGACGGCGGCGTCCACCCGGTGGTAGTAGAAGATCCGTGCCGTCCGACCCCAGTACTTGGCCACCAGAGCCCGGACCTTCTGCGTGCGCACCACGTGCACCAGTCCGGCGTCGGCGAGCACCTGCATGTGGTGCCCGATCGTGCCCTTCGGCTTCTGCAGGGTCGCGGCGAGCTCGGAGACGGTGGCGGCCCGCTCGCTGAGCAGTGCGACGATCTCCTGGCGGGTCTCCTCGAACAACGCCCGGTACTGGGCCGGATCCTCCAGGGTGAGGCCGTCGGCCAGCGTGTAGTCCGGAACGTGCGGCGTCGATGGGCGGTCTGGATCGGCCGTATGGTCTGCCATTCCCGTATGATCGGGATTAGCCGACCATTCTGTCAAGGCGGAGGACCAGTGGCGTGGGCGCGCTGTGGTCAGCTGGCGAAGAGCGCGACCAACAGTGCGCCGCCGCCTTGGACAAGGCCGAAGAACGCGAAGATGGCGGTGCACACCAGCAAGCTGTAGACCAACAAGTGCCCGGCAGCCTCTCGGATCCGCGATCCGCTCACCGGGCGCGGCTCCCACCAGAGCGTGGATCGCTGCCCTGGCCCGCGCTCGTCCCGGTAACGCTCCGCCTGCCGCACCACTGCAGGCACCACCTCCTGCAGTACAGCGTCCACCGCGAGCCATGGCTCCTGTTCGGTGAAGTCGGCGAGCACTGGCGAGAAGAACACCAGGGTGTCGCCGGTGACCTCGACGTGGTAGCGGTCAGCGTGGTCGATCAGTGCGGCTATCACCACCGGGGTGAGCACATACATCGCATCCAACCCGTAGCCGGGCGGTGCGTACACGGTGAACCGCCTGTCGAGCTGGCCGCCCACGGTCAGCCGCTGACCCTCCACCGGCCGAGGTAGCTCCAGTGTCAGGGGGCCAGCTCCGGTGGCTTCGAGAAACAGCTGCGGTAGCGGCGCCGGCAGGCTCACAGCGAGGTAGTGCCACTCCAGCGAGGTGTGCCGCCGTTCCTTCAGGTTTCCGAACTCGAAGCCGGGCCCCACGAAGCGTGGGAGGCAGCTCGCTGTCCTGCGCTCACCGGTGATCAGGGAAGCAAAGGTGGCCCGGCGCACCGGTTCTGGATCGAGGCCGTTCGCCAGCGCGGTCAGGTGCTGCCGCCACGCTGGCACCGGATCGCTGCGCCGGCGCCGCCATCTGCTGAACCGGATCGACCCATAGCACCAGAGCCCGAACACGCTCATGGCCACTGCGTGGTCGCGGATGGCGTTCGGTTCGATCTGTGGCTGGGCGGAGGCATCGACGCGGCCGGCGAACACGAGCCAGACGACACCGAAGTAGATCCCGAGCAGGAGCAGGTTCAGGACGAGGAGCACCTGTGACTTCGGCGCCATCTGCTGCCGCACTGCGGGGTCGAGGGTCGCGCCCTCTGCCTCCACCTCTTCCTCCGGGGCGCTCAGCCACCGCGTGTCCACAGACGCCTGCTCCTCACCCACCGGAGCGGGTGCCGGTGGCTTGCGCCAGGAACTCCTCGGCGCCGTCCCAGCCGGCGATCTCGATCGCTCCGCCGGGGATCGCCTGGTCGAGCATCGGCGCACTGACCACCTCGCCGTCGACCACTATCGCGATCCGCGGGTGCGGTTGCTCCGCAGCGCGGGAGGTGAGCTCGTGGAAGTCCTCACCGTCCTGGCTGGTCATGGTCAGCTGCAGCACGTCCTCGTCGGAGTCCGTGCTCAGCCCGGTGGTGGGTGTGGCCATCGTCAGCTCTTCGACCTCGGTGATCGTCATCCCGTCGCCGAGGGAGAGGCACTCGCTGCCGTCCGGGCCGGGCAGGGCGTCCTCGGTGCACGGTGTGGAGCTCGTCTCTGCCACGATCGCCAGCTCGAGCGGCTCGGTCAGCTGCGTCGGTCCGGACGGGGTGGCGGGGTCGCTGGCGGAGGCTGCGGGATCTGTGCTCTGCTCTGGGCTCGGGTCAGGGCTGGGTTCCGAGGGGTCGAGCCACCCGCAGCCGGTGAGCCCGATCAGCAGGGCGGCGGCAAGGGCCAGTCCCTGCGGGCGGCACGCGTCTCTCCCGATTCCGCCAACCATCGGCCCAGAGTAGTGCAGACGCTGAGCTCCGGCGCCACACTGTGCCACCGGTCCCGCTACCGGGCATCGTCAGCCATCACCGGTCCCCCGGCACGCTGCCGGG
>DATGRZ010000237.1:0-6202 GCA_035303065.1 Ruania sp. | reverse complement strand
TACGTGATCGCGCAGCCGTGCGTGGATGTCAAGGACAAGAGCTGTATCGACGAGTGCCCGGTCGACTGCATCTACGAGGGCCAGCGGATGCTGTACATCCACCCGGACGAGTGCGTGGACTGCGGGGCGTGCGAACCGGTGTGCCCCGTGGAGGCCATCTACTACGAGGACGACACACCCGAGGAGTGGGCGGAGTACTACGACGCGAACGTGGACTTCTTTGACGACATCGGCTCCCCGGGCGGGGCCGCGAAGCTCGGCCTGATCCCCAAGGACCACCCGATCGTCGCCGCACTGCCGCCGCAAGAGTAACGGTGGGCTTCGCGCCGCTCGACGAAGGTTACCCCTGGGACCAGCTGGCCCCGTTCGTCGAGCGCGCCCGCGCCCACCCCGACGGTCTGGTCGACCTGTCCATCGGCACCCCGGTGGACCGCACACCGTCGGTGGTGCAGGAGGCGCTGCGTAGTGCCGCAGACGCGCCCGGCTACCCGACAGCGCACGGCACACCGCAGCTGCGGGCGGCGATCAGCGACTGGTTCGCCCGCCGCCGCGGCGTACCCGGCCTGGATCCGGCTGCGGTGCTGCCGACCATGGGCAGCAAGGAGCTGGTGGCTCTGCTGCCCTCGCTGCTCGGACTCGGCCCCGGGGACGTGGTGATCGCCCCGGAGGTCGCCTATCCCACCTATGACGTCGGGGCTCGCCTGGCAGGGGCGCAGGTGCTCCGGGCAGATGACGTCGCCACCTGGGCGGGGGAGGAGTCCGTCGCCCTGGTCTGGGTGAACTCCCCGTCGAACCCCACCGGTGCGGTGCACTCCGGAGCCCGGCTGCGCCAGGTGGTCACCGCCGCCCGCGCCCTGGGCGCTGTGGTCGCCTCCGACGAGTGCTATGCCGAGCTGGCCTGGGGCCAGCCGTGGGCGACCGACGGCGTACCGTGCCTGCTCGCCGAGGAGGTCAGCGGGCCAGACCACGCCGGGCTGCTCAGCCTGTACTCGCTGTCCAAGCAGTCCAACCTGGCCGGCTACCGGGCCGCCTTCGCCGCCGGCGACCCGGACCTGATCAGCAGGCTGCTGCTGCTGCGCCGGCACCTGGGGATGATGGTGCCCGCACCGGTGCAGGCGGCGATGACCGCGGCGCTCAGCGACGAGGCGCACACCCGCGCCCAGCGTGAGGTCTACCACACCCGGCGGGAGATCCTGATCAGTGCCCTGACCAGGGCGGGTTACGCCGTCGACCATTCTGAGGCGGGCCTGTACCTGTGGATCCGGACGGCTGAGGGACGACGAACCTGCTGGGAGATGGTCGCCGACTTCGCCGATCGCGGCATCCTGGTGGGGCCCGGCGCGTTCTACGGTCCCGCAGCGGGCGACCACGTGCGTCTCGCGCTGACCGCCACCGACGAACGTGTAGCCGCTGCCGCCCACCGCCTCACCACCGAGCCGTCAGATCAGGAGCGCGCGGCAGGTCGCTCCTGACCTGAGGACCAAAGGGTGGATGGAGATTTTTCGATTCGTGCACCGGGCAGTTATGTTGTGTGAAGAAGTGATGGAGTCGGGGGTCATCCGCCTGGCTCCAGCGAAGTCCTGTTTCAGACCCGAGGAAGGGACGACATGTCCGACGCTGCGCTCACCCCCGCCACGTTCACGGTGGACGACCACCGGCTGGAGTTCGCTCGGGTCCCTGCGGTGGAGGGTAACGACGGCGTCGACATCTCCCGGCTGCTGAAGGAGACCGGACTGGTCACCCTCGACTCCGGGTTCGTGAACACTGCCAGCTGCGAGTCGAAGATCACCTACATCGACGGCGCCGCCGGCATCCTGCGTTACCGCGGGTACCCGATCGAGCAGCTTGCCGAGAACTCCTCCTTCCTCGAGGTCGCCTACCTGCTGATCAAGGGCGAGCTGCCCACTGCTGAGGAGCTGTCCGCGTTCACCGAGCGGATCGAGCGGCACACCCACCTGCATGACAACTTCAAGGCGCTCATCGGTGCCTTCCCCGAGACCGCGCACCCGATGGCGGTGCTCACCTCGGCGGTCTCGGCGATCCCCGGCTACTACCCGGAGAGCACCGACCCGTTCGACACCGACGCAGTGGAGCTGGCCACGGCGCTGCTGCTGGCCAAGCTGCCCACGATGACCGCCTACGCCTTCCGCCACTCCCGCGGTCAGGAGATGATCGGTCCGGACCAGTCGCTGGGCTACGTACCGGACTTCCTCCGGATGAGCTTCGCCAACGGTGGCGAGCACGAGGTGGACCCGGAGCTGGTCAGTGCACTGAACCTGCTGCTCATCCTGCACGCCGACCACGAGCAGAACTGCTCCGCCTCCACAGTGCGGATCGTCGGGTCGGCGCAGGCGAACATCTACGCCTCGGTGGCCGCCGGGATCGGCGCACTCTCCGGTCCGCTGCACGGCGGTGCGAACGAGGCCGTGCTCGCGATGCTGAACGAGATCCACGACAGCGACGACGACGTGGACACGTTCATGAACCGGGTGAAGAACAAGGAGAAGGGCGTGCGCCTGATGGGCTTCGGCCACCGGGTGTACAAGAACTACGACCCGCGCGCTGCGATCGTGAAGAAGGTCGCCGACAGCGTGCTGAACAAGCTCGGCAAGCGCGACGACCTGCTCGACATCGCGATGCGGCTGGAGGAGATCGCGCTCTCCGACGACTACTTCATCGAGCGCAAGCTCTACCCGAACGTCGACTTCTACACCGGGCTGATCTACAAGGCGATGGGCTTCCCGACGAACATGTTCACCCCGCTGTTCGCCGTCGGGCGCACGCCGGGCTGGATCGCCCAGTGGCGGGAGATGATCAACGACCCGGCCACCAAGATCGGCCGCCCGCGGCAGGTGTACACCGGCTACGCCGCCCGCGACTACGTGAACATCGACGCCCGCTGAGGCGGGGGCCGCGTCACCCGCTGAGGGCGGCCGCGAGCAACGCCTGACCGGCGGCTGGGCGCTGCTCATCGCCTGGATCGCCTCCGCACTGCTGGCCAGCACCGGGCCGCCGAACCACGCGCCCGGTCGGAGATCATGGGCTCTGCCGGGCGCGATCGGCCTGGTGGTCGGCCTGGTGGTGGGCGTCTTTGCCGGCAGCTTCTTCGCTACCGGCAGCGCGGACCTGAGCGCCGATGGTGATGTTTCGACCACCTGCGAGTATGCGGCAGCACTCAACGAGGACTTCGATCCGGAGCAGATCGGGCTCGAGGACCCCACCTTGTGGCGGCTGCAGGCCGTGGCAGGTCTGGCGCAAGCGGCTCCGCTGTCCGACCCGTCCTACCAGGAGCTCGGTGACCAGGGCAAGGAGCTGATGGCCAGCATTGCCGAGCTGGACGTGGAGACGATACAGGCCACGCTGCAGGCGATGGACGAGACCTGCCAGGGACTCTGACCGCCCGCACAGTGGTCAGCGCACGCCCACGACACCTGGCTCATCACCGTAACCGGGCTCGTCCTCGGTCAGTGGCCGCCAGCGGGCATCGGCGCCGTCGGCCCGCTGCCAGACCTGCCCGTTGACCGTCACCACCGAGGCCCCGGTGTGCTCAGCGGTCATCAGCACCCAGGTGGCCAGGGCCCAGCCCATCTGCTCCTTGCGGTCATCCCCACCCAGGGGGACGGCGGAGATCACCCACCGTTCGCCGTCCACCTGGGCAGCCAGGCTGGGCAGGTCCAGCGCGAGCCGTGCGGTGAGCCGGTCCCCGAGGGCGGCCGCCTCCTCCCCGGCCGGGGGCAGCCGGCAGGTCAGGGTGCCGGGGGAGTAGCCGGTCATCGCCGAGGCGAACAGCCGGGCCAGCGACTCGTGCTGGGCGTAGGCGTCGGGGAATCCGGATCGCTGCACCCGTTGCGCCGCGTCGGTGACCTCCAGGTCCCGGTAGCCGTCGATCGTCACCAGCACGTCGAAGAACGCGTTCGTGGCGTAGTAGGGGTCCATCACCTGCTCGGCCGTGCCCCAGTCCTGGGAGGGTCGCTGCTGGAACACCCCCAACGAGTCCCGGTCGCCGTAGTCCAGGTTGCGCAGCCGCGACTCCTGCATCGCAGTGGCGATCGCGATCGTCAGCGCCCGGGCCGGCAGACCGCGCTCCACGGCGATCGCACCGATCAGCGCCGCGATGTCGGACTGCTCCAGGGTCAGGGCTGCGGCGTCGCCCTCGGTGCCGGCCACGCACCGGGCGGTGAACGAACGCTCGGTGCCGGTGACCTTCTGCCACGCCAGCAGGCCGCCGGCCACCAGCAGTGCGACCACCAGCACGGTGGTGAGCATGCGACCCGGCCGGCGGCGCCGGCTACTGGGCATGCAGGTCGGCGTTCAGCGTCACGCCGCTACCCTCGCGGGTGATCGCCTCCACCGCCCCGGACACCGAGTTCCGCCGGAACAGCAGGTTCGCCCGCCCGGACAGCTCGCGGGCGTTGACCACCTCGGTCCCGCCGTCACCGACCAGGCTCACCTTGGTGCCGGCGGTCACGTACAGTCCCGCTTCGACCACGCAGTCGTCACCCAGAGAGATGCCCACGCCGGCGTTCGCGCCGAGCAGGCACCGCTGCCCGATGGCGACCCGGTGACTACCGCCCCCGGAGAGAGTGCCCATGATCGAGGCGCCACCGCCGATGTCCGACCCGTCGCCGACCAGCACACCCTGGGAGATGCGCCCCTCCACCATCGACGCACCGAGGGTGCCGGCGTTGTAGTTCACGTAGCCCTCGTGCATCACCGTGGTGCCCTCGGCCAGGTACGCTCCGAGCCGCACCCGGTCCGCATTGGCGATCCGCACCCCGCTGGGCAGCACGTAGCTGGTCATCCGGGGAAACTTGTCCACGCTGAAGACCTGCACCGGGGCACCCTTGGCCGCCACCCGCAGTGCGAGCCGGGTCTGTTCGAACCCGTCGACGGCGCACGGTCCTGCGGAGGTCCACACGACGTTCGGCAGCACGGCGAACAGACCGTCCAGGTTGACGGTGTTCGGGCGGACCAGCCGGTGGGAGAGCAGGTGCAGACGCAGGTAGGCGTCGGCGGCGTCGACCGGTGCTGAGTCCAGGTCGATGGTCAGGTGCCGGACCACCTGGCGGGTGCGCCGGGCGCGATCGTTGCCGGCGAGCGAGGCAAGGTCGGCGGGCACACCATAGGGGCCGCTGGCCTCCGGCGGCGGGGTGCCGAGCGCCGGTCGGGGGAACCAGACGTCCAGGGTCTGGTCGTCGTCGGTGACGGTCGCCAGGCCGATGCCCCAGGCGGTGCGTGCGCTCATGACAGTAGGGTACGTGCCCGGTGGTCGGGGAGGCAGCCCGGTAGGGGCACCAGTCCGGCCGGTGCCGGTGCCGGCCCTGGTGCAGAGCAGTCGAGCCGGTGCTGCGATGCTGCTCACACCGGGTGTGCGTGCGTTGGTGCACAGCGACCGGGCTGCCTACTCTTGACCGGGAGCCGATCTGGAGAGAGAGCGCGATGCGGTCGACGAGAGCTGCAGGCCTGCTGCTGGTGCCTGTGCTGGCACTGGCGGGTTGCGGCGGCGGTCAGGAGAGCGAGAGCCCGACCTCCGGGAATGACCCGATCGTGGTGGGCGGCGACGACGACCCCTCTGCGGAGGAGACAGCTTCCTCGGAGGAGACCGCATCCTCGGAGGAGTCCGCAGGTGAGCAGGACCCAGCTGGGGACAGCTCCGGAGAGCAAGACGCTGGCGGCGGTCAGTCGGCCGGGTCGGGGGACGCCTCGACCGAGGCGACCAGCACGCCCGCGGACGCGGACCTGCGGCAGGTGAGCTTCGCCGTCGACCTGGAGCGTGCGCTGCAGACATCGGCGGAGACGACCGGTGCCACCGAGGTGGTGTACGCCATCGAGCTGGACCACTCCAGCCACTACGACGCCTGGGTGTGGACGATCGAGACCCTCGCCGACGGCACCGAGCACGAGGTGGAGATCGACGCCGACACCGGTGAGGTGCTCGACCACGAGCAGGACGACAGCGACGACCAGGAGCACGCGGTCGACCCCACCGACCCGATGACGCCGGAGCAGGCGATGGAGCTGGCAACCGCCGAGGTGGACGGTCCGGTGACCGGGTGGGAGCTCGACTGGGACGATGGTGCAGCGGTCTACGAGGTGGAGGTGCTGCGCGGCGGCGACGACGTGGACGTGACGGTGGACGCAGCCAGCGGCTCGGTGCGCGTGGACGACTGACGCCGCCCCGCTCCGGCACGATGCTCGGCGG
>DATGRZ010000236.1:0-8601 GCA_035303065.1 Ruania sp. | reverse complement strand
CGGCGCGCCGACCAGGTCCGGCACCTGGGTGTAGGCACCGGGGCCGATGGTCAGGTACCACCAGGTGCCGCCGCCCCCGAGCGCAGCCAGCAGCAGCACCACGAGCAGCACCAGCAGCACCCGGCGGCCGCGGACACGCCGCCGCGGCGGAGGCTCTTCGGGGTCTTCGGTCACCGGCACCGCCCCGACCGGCAGGGCGATCGTGCCGGTATGCCCGACGGCGGTGGTCACCTCTGCCTGCACGTCCCCGGTCTCCGGGCTGCTCGGCGCAGGCGGCTCCTCAGGCAGGTCGGCTCGTCGGGCCAGGTCCTGCTCGTCCAAGGAGGTGCGCACCCGGTGCACCAACGCCCGGGCAGCGCCGGCGTCGGTCGGCCTGTCGCCGGGGTCCTTGGCGGTCAGGGCTGCCACCAGCTCGTCCACCTGGTAGGGCAGCCAGAGGATCTCCTCCGAGGGTGCGGGCACCTCGGCGTGCACGTGCTGGTAGGCCACCTGGATCGGCGTGTCGCCCTGGAACGGCTGATGCCCGGTGAGCAGCTCGTAGAGCATCGCGCCCACGGCATAGACGTCCGCACGGGCATCGGCCTCACCGTTGGTGACGATCTCGGGGGAGAGGTAGGCGACCGTGCCCAGCAGGCTGCCCGCGGTGGCCACTGTGGCCTCGGAGACCGCGCGAGCCAGGCCGAAGTCGGCGACCTTCACCTCGCCGTCGGTGGTGATCAGGATGTTCTCCGGCTTGATGTCCCGGTGCACCAGGCCGGCCCGGTGTGCGGCGGCCAGCGCATCCAGCACCCGTTCGACGGTCTGCAGCGCCTCACCGACGGGCAGCACACCTCGGCGGCGCAGCAGGGCACGCAGGTTGGTGCCGTCGACGAACTCCATCGTGAGGTAGTTGAGGTCGTCGGTGCTGCCCTGGTCGTACACGCCGACCACACCCGGGTGCGCCAGCCGGGCCGCAGCACGCGCCTCGCGACGGAACCGGGCGGCCACGTCCACACCGTCGGCCAGCTGCGGGTGCATGATCTTCAGAGCCACCACCCGGTCCAGCCGGCGGTCCAGCGCCCGGTAGACGGTGGCCATCCCGCCACGCGCGATGCGCGCAGTGATCTCGTACCGGCTGTCGACCAGGCGGCCGATCAGCGGGTCGGAGACAGTGGTGGCCATGTGCGGAGTTTACGGGCGGAACTCCGCGGATCGGTGGCTCAGGAGTAGCGTGTCATCAGGGTCTGCACGTTGGCCACATACCGGCGGGTGTCGTCGTACAGGCCGTTGCTCTGCACGGATCCGAGACCCTGGTAGTAGCCGCCGATCGCCTCCGACGGGTTCTCGGCCATCCGGTCCAGCTGGCGGAGGATCGCAACCCCTGCGGTGACGTTGTCCTGCGGGTCGAGCAGGTTCAGCTCGTACCCGACCAGCTGGGAGGCCCACTGCCCGGAGGAGGGGATCACCTGCATCACACCGACCGCGTTCGCTGGGGAGACCGCTGCCGGGTTGAAGCCGGACTCCTGGTGGGCGATCGCCAGCGCCAGCGCCGGGTCCACGCCCATCTCCTGGGCGGTCTGGCGGATGATCGAACGCATCTGGTCGCGGCCGGGCAGGTTGGCACTCAGCAGCTGACGCTTGTTCGTGTTCGCAGCTGCGGTCACGTCCCCGGAGTAGGTGTAGTGCAGGAACTCGTTCGAGACCAGCCCGCCAGGCACGCGCAGCGTCTGCCCGATGCGGATCACCGCGTTCGCGCCGAGGTCGTTGGCCTCGACGATGTCCGAGACTGAGGAGCCGTACTGAGCCGCGATCGAGGAGACCGTGTCCCCGGCCCTGACCTTGTGGCTGACCGACTCAGCGGAGCTGCTGGAGGATCCGGTGCTGGCCGAGCTACCGCCTGCCGACTGCGAGCTGCTGGAGCCGCCGCCGGAGCTGGAGGAGCCGCCGGAGCCGTTGTCGCTCGGGATGCGCAGGGTCTGGCCGATGCGGATCAGTGCCCGGGAGTCCAGGTCGTTGGCGTTGATGATCGCCCGCACGGTGGTGTCATGGCGGGCGGCGATCCCGGAGACGGTGTCCCCGGAGCGGACCTTGTAGCTGGTGGCCGAGCTGCTCGAAGAGGTTGAGCTGGAGGATCCGGTGCTGGCCGAGCTACCGCCTGCCGCCTGCGAGCTGCTGGAGGACCCGCCGGAGCCGGGGATGCGCAGGGTCTGGCCGATGCGGATCAGCGCCCGGGAGTCCAGGTCGTTGGCGTTGATGATCGCTCGCACGGTGGTGTCATGGCGGGCGGCGATCCCGGAGACGGTGTCCCCGGAGCGGACCTTGTAGCTGCTGGCCGAGCTGCTCGAAGAGCTCGAGCTGGAGGAGCCGCTGCCCGAGCCGTTGTCGCTCGGGATGCGCAGGGTCTGGCCGATGCGGATCAGTGCCCGGGAGTCCAGGTCGTTGGCGTCGATGATCGCCCGCACAGTGGTGTCATAGCGGGCGGCGATCCCGGAGACAGTGTCCCCGGAGCGCACGGTGTACACCACGGTGGAGCGCTGCGGCGCCCGCTCCACCGGACCCACGTGCGGGCTGCGCTCCGCCGGAGCCACGTGGGGAGTGCGCTCCACGGCACCACCGAATGTGCGTGCACCGTACAACGGGGAGCGTGCCTGCGCGCTGTCGGCAGGTGCAGCCTGGGCCGGCACCGCCGAACCGAGACCCACTGCGGTGACCGCGCCGAGAGCGCCGAGCGTGCTCAGCGTGGCGTAGCGACGGGCTTCAGCCCGCTTGGACCGGCGATCAGTTCGGGACATCAGTGCTTCCCCCCGGGAAGTGGTCTCGGACCCACAACACAACGTTGACGGCGTGTCGCAGTGAACAACGTGGTTCAAGTGGTGTATGTGGTTAATGGGACAGGTGTGACAGTAGTGGTTATGCCGGATCGTGACAACCCCGTGATCTCCTCGTGACATTTGCGGGGTGCTTCGTGCTGCCCAGGGCTTCCTCGTACCGAGTGCTGGCCCGACCGAGTGTTGGCCATACTGGATGCCGGCCGGACCGCGTGCTGGCCGGAGAAAACGCCGGCGGTCTGCAGCGACCCGTCCGCGGGTGCGGACCGGTCCCGCCTGCCTGCGTGGGCGCACTACGCTCAGCAGTGTGGTTGACGAGCAGAACTGGCTGACCCTGCCTGACGTGGCCGAGGCCACCGGGCTCCCGCACCGCACGGTGCGGGGTTACCTGCGCGACCGTGTCCTGGTGGCAGTGCGACGCGGTGAGAACAGGGCGCTGCAGGTGCCGGACGGTTTCCTGGTGCCATCCGAGGAGCCCGGTCGCGCGGTGGTGCTGGGCTCGCTGCGAGGCACGATCATGCTGCTGGCCGACTCCGGCTTCGATGACGAGGAGATCGTCGTGTGGCTGCTGCGCCACAGCGAGGAGCTGAACAGCACTCCGCTCGCCGCACTGCGCGAGGGACGCACACATGCTGTCCGCCGATCAGCACAGGCAATGGCGTTCTGACGATCACTGGCGTCCTGAGCAGTACGTGCGGCCAGTGGCCGGTGTGCTCAGGAGGTGCGGCGAACCGCTGCCTGCACCAGAGACCGCAGCACGGCCGCCGCACGGGGGCTCACCGAGCTGTCATCCAGCACCCGTAGTCCTTCGGCTACCCGTTCCTCGATGAGATCCTCCACCTCGTGGACCGCACCGGTGGCGGTGAGGATCTCCCGTACCCGGTCCACCTCCTGACGCTGCAGGTCGGGATTTCCCAAGGCTGCCCGCAGTACCGCCCGCTGCTCCTCGTCGGCCCGGGTCATCGCGGAGGTCACCAGCACCGTCCGCTTGCCCTCGCGCAGGTCGTCCCCTGCCGGCTTCCCGGTGAGGACTGGGTCGCCGAACACCCCGAGCACGTCGTCGCGCAGCTGGAACGCTTCGCCGATCGGCAGGCCGAACGCTGCGCACGCCTCCAGCCCGGACTGCTCTGCTCCGGCCATCGCCGCGCCCAGGCGGAGCGGCTGCTGCACGCTGTAGGAGGCCGACTTCGCGCGGATCACCCGGCGGGCACGGTCCAGGTCCACAGCCGGGTCCTCGCTCCATGGCGCGGCCTGGGCGTAGATGTCCAGGTACTGCCCGACTGTCACCTCAGCCATCATCGCCAGCATGATGGAGCGGGCCCGTGCCCGGGCCGCCGCGGGCAGGGTCTGCAGCGCGCCCTCGATCTCCTGCTGGGAGGCCACCAGGAGCAGATCACCGAGCAGCACGGCACCGCTCTGCCCGAACCGGTCAGCGTCTCCCTGCATCCCCAGAGCACGGTGGCGATCGGCCAGCTGCCGGTGCGCGGCGGGCATGCCACGCCGGGTCGTGGAGGCATCGATGACGTCGTCATGGACCAGAGCAGCCATCTGGAACAGCTCCAGACCGGCTCCGGCCCGGACCACGGGGACCACCAGATCGGTACCGCCGAAGGCAGCCCAGCCGGCCGCAGCGAACGCGGCCCGGAGCCGCTTGCCACCGGCAAGCAGTCCGGTGGCGATGGTGAACACATCGGCGACCTCCTCGCCGATACCGGCGTAGGTCTCGGCGAGGTCGACGATGCACGTCGAGACCCGCTCGGAGACCGCCTGCCGGAGCTGGTCCAACCAGTGCTGCGTGTCTACCGTCTCCACCGCCTCAGCCTATCCGGGACCAGGGACTGCTCCGCTCAGGAGGCGGACCTGCTCGGCACCGAGCAGGCACCTGACCGCTGCCTCGATGCCCCATCATCCACAACCCCCTCCCCGGGGCCCGGCGCAGGCCGGAGCAGGTGCGGTCGGATCGAGTGATGAACGAGAACACCCCAGACCCAGGACCCTCCACCGCAAGCACGCAGCGGCCCCGCCTCCGGCAGCCTGCAGACCACGCCAGCAGCCCAGCGGGCGGCGATGCCAGCTCTCTCAGCACCGCCGCCACACCGCGACCAGAGCTGCTCGACCTGGACGACCCGTGTGCCGAACCGGCGCAAACCTGCGCAGCCGAGGAAGACCACGACACCGCTGAGGAGCTCTCCGAGCGGCCCACGCTGCGCATCGACCGACCCAGGGAGGTGGTCGCCTGGCTGCCCTACCAGTTGCACTTCTGGCCGCGTGAGTCCGTGGTGCTCACCTCTGTCCGCCAGCCCGCGAGCACGGCCGAGGGCGACGCCCACGGGCGCGAGCTCGGGCTGGTGGCCCGGAGCGACCTGAGCATCCTCGGTCACGTCGTCGGAGGTCGGCAGGCCCAGGTCGAGATGAGCCGCCACCTGCAGCGCGACGGTGCCAGCCAGGTGCTCTGCGCGATCTACACCGAGCAGGCCTTCGCCACTGTGCTCCGCGGCCAGGGGCCCGCCGGGCGCACCCTCTCCTGGTGGCGGACCACGCCGTGGGCCGAGTCCGGCCACACCTACCTGGTCGGGGCGGAACGGTTCCGCTGCGTGAGCTGCGCCGACGAACCGTGCTGTCCGCACACCGGGCAGCCGTTAGAGGTGCTGCGGAACACCGAGGTGGCTGCCTGGTACGTCTATCACGGGCACACCTATGCCGACCGGCGAGAAGCCCTCGTCCCAGATCCGCACGAGGCCCCGGGCATCCGCAAGGCGGCCGCAGCAGCCGCACAACGACACCAGCGCCGCCGGCCCACCCGCGCCGGGAAGGATCTGTCCGCCTGGCAGCGAGAGATGACCCACAGCTGGGTCCGTCTGGTGCAGGCATGCCAGCCGTCCGCCCAGAGCGAGCCGCCGTCCGCAGCGGAGGTCGGCGCAGTCCTGGCGGGCCTGTCGGACACCTGGGTCCGTGACGCCGCCCTGCTGTGGAGCGGCACAGGGCAGCTGCTCGGGGAGACCCTGCGCGCGGAGGTCATCGATGCCGTGTTCTCCGGACGGCTGCGACCGCAGGCCGCCCGGGTGCACGCCGCCGAGCGCACCCTGACCGTGCTGGGCGCGCACGCCACCGACCGGTGGAAGGTGCCGATCCTCACCTGCCAGGCATGGCTGGCGTGGTGGACCGGTGACGGTGCGCGGGCGAACATCCTGCTGCACCGCGCGCTGGAGCTGGACCAGGACTACTCCCTGGCGAGACTCCTGGGCACCGCCCTGGCCCACGGCATCCCGCCCGGCTGGGTGCGCCCCGCGCCGCGCGCTTCCTGACCACGGCGGCGATGGCATGCCCGGTGCCGGAGGACGCGCTAGGGTCAGCCGTAGCCGATGGGAGGAGCACCAGGTGATCGTGGTCGGGTTCATCGCCACCGCAGAAGGTCGAGCAGCACTGGAAGCTGCCGTCGCGGAGGCTCGCCGTCGCGAGGAACAGCTGCAGGTGATGGTGCACGCACCACGTGGCTCGGACCAGTCGGACCTGGACGACGCGGTCGCCGAGGCCCGACAGCTGCTGCAGGACAGCAGCGCCGACTTCGAGGTGCAAGAGCTGCAACGTGGTGACGATGTCGCCGAGGCGCTGATGGGCGCCGCCGAGACCACTGCCGCTTCGCTGATCGTGATCGGGCTGCGCCGCCGGTCCCCGCTCGGCAAGCTCATCCTCGGCTCGAACGCGCAACGTATCCTGCTTGATGCGCCCTGCCACGTGCTGGCGGTGAAACCGGACACCGCCTGAGACCACCGGCACCGGGCCACCGGCACCTGACGTGGCAGGACCCGAGGATGAAGAGGTCATGACAGAGCTGAGCACGCCCCTGTACGCCGAGCACCTGGCCGCCGGAGCCGCGATGACGGACTTCGCCGGCTGGCAGATGCCGCTGCGGTTCACCGGCGACCGCGCCGAGCACGAGGCGGTACGCACCCGAGCGGGACTGTTCGACCTGTCCCACATGGCGCAGATCGAGGTGCACGGACCCCAGGCAGACCTGGCGCTGGATGCTGCCCTGGTCAGCGCCGTCTCCCGGTTGCGCACCGGTCGCGCGCGGTACACGATGCTGGTCACCGCCGAAGGAGGCATCCTCGATGACCTGATCGTCTACCGGCTCGCCGACGACGAGTTCCTGGTCATCGCCAACGCCGCCAACCGCGACACCGTCCTCGATCAGCTCACCGTCCGCAGCGCCGCATTCCAGGTGGGCATCGTGGACCGGACCACCAGCCGCGCACTGATCGCCTTGCAGGGCCCGCGCGCGGCCGAGGTGCTCGCCACGCGGACCGACGCCGACCTGGAGGACCTGCGGCACTACGCCGCCGTGCCGGCGCAGGTCGCCGGCATCCCGGTACTGCTGGCGCGCACCGGATACACCGGCGAGGACGGCTTCGAGCTGTCGGCCGCAGCGGTCTCTGCGGTCGACCTGTGGCAGGCGCTGCTCGCTGCCGGCGAGGACGCCGAGGTGATCCGGTGCGGACTGGCCAGCCGGGACTCCCTACGCCTGGAGGCCGGCATGCCGCTCTATGGGCACGAGCTCACCGACCAGACCACCCCGTTCGACGTCGGCATGGGCAGACTGGTGCACACCGACCACGAGTTCGTCGGTCAGGAGGCGCTGGCCGCCTGCGCCGAGCAGCCACCCCGGCACCACCTCGTCGGGCTGGTCGGGGAGGGCCGCCGGGCGGCCCGGGCCGGGTACCCGGTGTTCCTCGCCGGTGACCAGGTCGGTGAGATCACCTCCGGGATGCTCTCGCCCACTCTCGGCCACCCGATCGCCCTCGCCCGGGTGGATCGAGAGCTGCCCGGAGAGACCGACGTGACCGTGGACGTCCGCGGAACCCCCACGCCGATGACTGTCACCAAGCCCCCGTTCTACCGTCGTCAGAAGTAGCCCGAGCAGAAGGAGTGCGGCCATGAGCCTGCCGACCGACCGCAAGTACACCGCCGAGCACGAATGGGTGCAGATCTCCGGCGACGTGGCCCGGGTCGGGGTGACCGACTACGCCGCCACCTCGCTCGGTGATGTGGTCTACCTGGACCTGCCGGACGCCGGCACACAGGTCACCGCGGGGGAGACCTGCGGCGAGATCGAGTCCACCAAGTCGGTCAGTGACCTGTACGCACCGGTGACCGGGGAGATCGTCGAGATCAACCAGGAGGCCGTGGACAACCCCGAGCTGGTGAACACCGACCCGTTCGAGCAGGGCTGGCTGTTCACCGTCCGCACCACCGGCGAGACCGCAGAGCTGCTCGACGCCGACGCCTACACCACCCTCACCCAAGGCTGAACCGACCACCGATGACCCTTTCCGCCCCGCGCACCGAACCCGCAGCACCCTTCACCTCCCGTCACATCGGCACCAGCACCACCGAGCAGCAACAGATGCTGCAGGTGCTCGGCTACTCGGACCTGGACGCCCTGATGGCCGATGCCATCCCCGGGCAGATCCTGGACGAGACCGCACCGGTGCTGCCCGAAGCCGCCGGCGAGGCGCAGGTGCTCGCCGAGCTGCGCACCATCGCCGCGAAGAACACCGTCCGCACCTCGATGATCGGCCAGGGCTACTACGGTGTGCACACCCCCTCGGTGATCGCTCGGAACGTGCTGGAGAACCCGGCCTGGTACACCGCCTACACGCCCTACCAGCCAGAGATCTCCCAGGGCCGTCTGGAGGCACTGCTGAACTTCCAGACCATGGTGTGCGACCTCACCGGGCTGGACATCGCCGGCGCCTCCATGCTGGACGAGGCGACCGCAGTGGCCGAGGCGATG
>DATGRZ010000235.1:0-3400 GCA_035303065.1 Ruania sp. | reverse complement strand
ATCACGAACCATGTGGGCCCGTTCGCCGGGTGGTCGGTCCGGACCGCGCCGAGCCTCACGGCGGCGCGTGTTCCGCAACCCCAACTACCTTTGCTGATGTCGCTGGGTGATACCGGCAGGTACGGACGCGCCGGTCACCGTAAGCAGTATCGCACAGCGGGGCGGTCTGCACCGGGAAGCGACAGAGCGTGCCGCAGCCCCAACGTGCTGCACACCTGTGCCGGGCGAGCTTGGCGAACCCGGGTGAGCTGCGCCGTCGAACGTGGGACCTACGTCCCGGAAACCCCATCATCCCGCGGCCTACGGTAGGTCGACAGCGTTCTCGAAAGGCGGTTTCCGTGCACACCCTCAGGCTCGGCACCCGGTCACGCAGCACCGCCACCGCTGCGGACGTGCTGGCAGACTGGCGCCATGCTTGCCGGACACCTACCGTCGCTGCTGGTCGGGACGCTCGGCCTGGTGCTGCTCGCTCTACCCGGCGTGTACTTCATCCTGGCGTTCCTGCCGCTCCTGCCCTGGCGCTACCCCCGCTGGGCGCGGGAGGTCCTGACCTGGCGCACGCAGACCAACGTCGGACTGGACGCGTGGTCGGCCGAGCGCCGGTCGCAACGGTGAGGCCCCCTCGATGAGCTCGCCGGTACTCGATGCGGTGCTGACAGTCACCTCGCACCTGGACACCCGGGACATGCTGCGCAGCCTGGTCGACGCCGCGGTCGAGCTGACCGGCGCCGACTATGCGGCGATCGCTGTGCTGGAGCCCTCTGGTGAGGTGGAGACGTTCGTCGATACCGACGGAAACCAGGCACCCGGGCGGGCCCGGGCGAGCGAGGTGGGCCTGGAGGTCCCGGTACGCGGGCAGGAGGGCACCTACGGCACGCTGTCCCTCGGTGGCCGGGACCACCCGTTCACCGCCGAGGAGACCCACCAGGTGCGGCTGCTGGCCGGTGCAGCCGCGATCGCGGTGCAGAACGCCCGGCTCTACGATGCCGCCCGCACCCGGGAACGCTGGCTCGCTGTGGGCCAGGAGATCACCACCGACCTGCTCTCCGGCACGGATGTGGAGGAGTCGCTGGCCCTGATCGCCGCCCGGGTGCGGCAGGTGGCCCGGGCGGACACTGCGGTGATCGTGCTGCCCGGGGTGGGCGAGGACTGGGTGATCGAGTTCGCCGACGGGGACCCGGTCGGGGACCTGATCGGGATCGTGATGCCGCCGGACGGCCGCGCCCTGTCGGTGCTGGCCGAGGGCCACGGCATCATCGTGGACTCCTTCGCCCGGGCGCGCACGCTGCGGGTGCCGGAGTTCGGCCGGTACGGCCCCTCGCTGTACGCACCGCTGGTGGCCGCCGGCCGCAGCCTCGGGGTGTTCATCCTGCTGCGGCACAAGGACGCGCCGGAGTTCACCGAGAACGAGCTGGCGATCGCCGAGTCGATCGCCCGGCAGGCGGCGCTCGCGCTCACCCTGGCCGAGTCCCGGCAGGCGGAGGACCTGGCTGCGCTGCTCGCCGAGCGCGGCCGGATCGCCCGCGACCTGCACGACCTGGCGATCCAGCAGCTGTTCGCCACTGAGCTGCAGCTGCGCTCGGCTGCCCAGGCCACCGCCGACCCCGCCACCCGGGAGGCGTTCCGCAGCGCACTGGTCGGGGTGGACGAGGCGGTCGTGCAGATCCGTTCGATCGTGCGCACGCTGCGCAACGACGGCCAGGAGTCGCCGCTGCGGGAGCGGCTGGAGCGGGAGGAGTCACTGGCCCGGATCGGGCTCGGGTTCACCCCGACGCTGCGGATCGAGGGGCCGCTGGCCGAGGACCCGCAGCTGGAGGAACGCCTCGGCGCGGAGCTGGCCGACGACGTCGTGGCCGTGGTCCGGGAGGGGTTCGCGAACGCTGCCCGGCACGCCGGGGCCGGCACAGTGGACGTGCGCGTGCACGTGACCGGCGAGGAGCTGACCGTGCGGGTGCGCGACGACGGCTCCGGCCCGGAGGGCACCCGTGGTCGCCGGTCCGGGTTGGCGAACCTGACCGCCCGTGCCGAGGCGCACGGGGGCAGCTGCACGCTCGGCCCGGGTCCGGGCGGGCGGGGCACGGAGCTGGTCTGGTCGGTGCGGCGAGGCTGAACCGGCCGGGGACGCTGCCGGCGCACCGGAGTGCTCGCACCGGGGAGGCGAGCTGGAACAGCCCGTCCCAGGGAGCAGGGCGCCACACGCCCGCGCCGGCCGCCGTCGCCAGTGCCGCGGCATCGCGGGCAGAGGTGGCGACCCTACGCCCGGTCCGGCCGGAGCGTCACCTCGTGATCTCGCTCACCATCGATCCCGATAAGATGCGCAGTGATCGATAGTTTCGATACGATTTTACGATCACACCCACCGGGCGCACGACACGTCCCCTACGTTCGACCTCGAAAGTTGCGTGAGGTATGGCCCTGGAAGTCATGAGGCATCGATGAGCACAGCATCAGCACCGGGCGGCGCTCCGGATGAGTCAGGCGGCAGCACGCCACCAGCGGCCCGCCCGCGCGCGACGATCGCCTCGATCGCCGCCGAAGCCGGAGTGTCGGTGCCGACAGTGTCCAAGGTGCTGAACGGGCGCTCGGACGTGGCCCGCTCCACCCGCGCTCGGGTGGAGGAGGTGATGGCCCGGCACCAGTACAAGCGACGCTCCCGTGGCCCCTCCCCGTCCGGTCCCCCACTGGTGGACCTGGTGTTCCACGAGATGGAGTCGGAGTGGGCCCTGGAGATCGTCCGCGGGGTGGAGGCGACCCTGGCCGACCTCGGCGCCAGCGTGGTCCTGACTGCCTCCGGCGGCAAGCACCGGCCCGGTCAGCAGTGGTTGGACGGGGTGCTCGCGCGGCGCCCGATGGGTGTGATCCTGGTGATGTCTACGCTCACCTCGAACCAGCGCGAGCAGCTGGAGTCGCGGTCCATCCCGTTCGTCGCGCTGGACACCGACGGGGAGCCGCCGGCAGGGGTACCGGCGGTCGGCTCGACGAACTGGGACGGGGGCATGGCCGCCACCCGGCACCTGATCGAGCTCGGGCACCAGCGGGTGGCGGTGATCTCCGGACCCAAGGACGTGCTCTGCTCCCGTGCCCGCGTGGACGGGTTCCGCAGCGCGCACGAACGCGCCGGCCTGGGCTACGACCCGGAGCTGATCCGCTGGGGCGACTTCTACATCGCCGGTGGGTACGAGCACGCGATGGAGCTGCTGGCGCGCCCGGACCGGCCCACGGCGATCTTCGCCGGTGCCGACATGCAGGCCGTCGGCGTGCTGCGGGCCGCTCGCGAGCTCGGCCTGAGCGTGCCCCGCGACCTGTCCGTGGTCGGCTATGACAACCTGCCGCTGGCGGACTGGTTCTCGCCTCGGCTGACCACGGTGAACCAGCCGCTGCAGGCGATGGCCAAGACCGC
>DATGRZ010000234.1:0-39729 GCA_035303065.1 Ruania sp. | reverse complement strand
GGTCTCGGTGATCGCCGGTGACGCCACCCTGGCCGGCGCGCTCGTCTCCGTGCTGCTCGGCCGGGCGGTGGGTCTGGGCATGCGGTACGCCTCCGGGGTGCTCAGCCGCCGCGCGCACGGGCAGGTGCTGGTGGAGGGCATTCGCCGTGCCGGGGTGGATGCCGTCAGCGTGATCCGGATCGGGGACTCCACGGACGCGGCCAGCCTGCAGAGCCAGTCCGTGGTGGCCGCCAACCCGATCGGGTACGTACCCTCGAGCGCTCCGCAGAGCACGGTCGACGACGGCGCAGCCCGGCTCCCCGGTCCCCTCACCTCCATCGAGGGTGCTGGGGCGGGTGCGCCGCCTGCGGCGGCGCCCGGGGACGCCACGCCGGACCACGTGCAGGAGTCGGCCACAGTCGCCACCGAACGGGAGGGCGCCAACCGGGTCTACGCCGTCACCGACACGGGCGGTCGACGCTGGGACGCGGTGGTGCTGGACGCCGACCGGCAGGTGATCGGCTGGTTGAACGGCCTGATCACCACGCTCACCCGCCGCGGCCTGGACCGGCGCACCTCGGTGAGCCTGCGGCAGAGCGCGGAGCGCGCCTCGCTGATGTACTACGCGGCGGCCGCCGCCGGGGTGAACTGCCCGCGGCTGCACGGGATCGCCGAGGCGGGCGCCTCGGTGCTGCTGCTCGGTGAGCACGTGCCGGACGCGCGCCAGCTCGCCGACGTGGCGGACGCGGCGGTCACCGACGAGGTGATGATGAACGCGTGGGAGCAGCTGCGGATCGCGCACACCGCAGGCCTGGCGCACCGGAACATCTCCGCCGACACCGTGTACGTGGTGACCTCCGGCAGCCAGGCGAACCAGGTGTGGCTGAACGGCTGGGAGGAGGGCGAGATCGCCGCCACGTCGCTGGCCCGCCGGGTGGACCTGGCCCAGCTGCTCACCCTGTTCGCCCTCCGGGTGGGCCCGCAGCGGGCGATCGCGGCCGCGTCCCGGTCGTTGTCCATCGCCCAGGTGGCGGAGATCGCACCGCTGCTGCAGCCGATCGCGCTGCCGGCGCAGACGCGGGCCGCGGCCCGGGCGAACAAGGCGAGCATGTCCGCGCTGCGCTCCCACCTGGTCGACTTCATCCCGACGGCGAGCGAGGCGGAGCCGATCCAGCTGGCCCGGTTCAACGCGCGGACGGCGATCACGCTCACCGTGGCGGTGGTGGCCGGCTGGGTGCTGCTGACCACGTTGAACTTCGAGACCATCGCCGAGGTGGTGGCCGGCGCGAACCCGGTGTGGATGGTGGTGGCCTTCGGTCTGGGCCTGCTCACCTACCTGGGTGCCGCCCTGGGGCTGGTCGGGTTCTCCCCGGACCGGCTCGGGCTGTGGCGCACTGTGGTGGTGCAGGTGGCCTCCTCGGTGATCACCCTGGTGGCACCGGCCGGGGTGGGACCGGCGGCGCTGAACCTGCGGTTCATGCAGAAGCGCGGGGTGGCCACCCCGATGGCGGTGGCCACGGTGGCGCTGCTGCAGGTGTCCCAGTTCGTCACCACCGTGCTGCTGCTGATCGCGATCGCGCTGCTCACCGGCTCGTCCGGGGCGCTGCAGCAGCTGCCCTCCGGAGCGGTGCTGATCGGGGTGGGCGTGGTGCTGGTGCTCATCGGTGCGGTGATGGCGATCGGTTCGCTGCGCCGCTGGGTGGTCGCCAAGGTGCGGCCCACCCTGCAGCAGGTGTGGCCCCGGCTGGTGTGGGTGATCGGGCAGCCGCACCGGTTGGCGATGGCTCTGGGCGGGAACCTGCTGATGACGGCGGGCTACCTGGCGGCGTTCGCGGCCGCGCTGGCCGCGTTCGGTCAGACGCTGCCGCTGACGTCGTTGGCGATCGTGTACCTCACCGGGAACGCGGTCGGCTCGGCGATCCCCACTCCCGGTGGCATCGGGACGGTGGAGCTGGCGCTGTCCACGGGCCTGACCACGGCCGGTGTCGCCACTGCGGCGGCCGCCTCCACCGCAGTGCTGTTCCGGGTGCTCACGTTCTGGATCCGGGTGCCGCTCGGCTGGTGGGCGCTGCGGCACCTGCAGCGGCAGAACCTGATCTGAGCCGGTCGGGCCGGCGGCGAGCACAGCAGCCGGGGCCTCGGCCAGGATGCTGCTCGGCGGCAGGTCACGGGGGTTGTAGGGTGAGGGTCGCAGGGGCGACGAGACGGCGGACGGCACGATCTGAGGCGGTGGACGATGGCGGTCAGCTTCCGCTATGCTGTGCACACCGATCTCGGCACCGTCCGCACCAACAACGAGGATTCGGCCTTCGCCAGCCCGCGGCTGCTCGTGCTCGCCGACGGGATGGGCGGGCACGCAGCCGGCGAGGTGGCCTCGGCTGTGGCGCTGCGGGTGTTCGCCGAGGTGGACCAGACCAGCGGGGCCGAGCTGGCGGCCGAGTTCCTGCGCGCCGGGCGGCTGGCCCGCCGGGCACTGTTTGCGATGTCCGAGGCCGATCCGCTGCTGGAGTCGATGGGCACCACGCTGGTGACGGTCGGCTCGGACGGGGACCGGGTCAGCGTCGGGCACATCGGCGACTCGCGGGTGTATGCGTTGCGCGACGGTGCGCTGTACCAGGTCACCACCGACCACACCCACGTGCAGCGGCTGATCGACAGCGGAGAGCTCACTCCCGAGCGCGCCCGCACCCACCCGTACCGGTCGATGCTGCTGAAGTCGCTGGACGACCAGCCCGCCGGACCGGACCTGGACATCATCGACGCACAGATCGAGCCGGGCGACCGGGTGCTGCTCTGCTCCGACGGGCTGTCGGACTACCTGGACCCGGAGGTCATCGGGGCCACGTTGATGACCCCGGACCGGGAGCAGGCCGCAGCGGAGCTGATCCGGGCCGCGCTGGCCGTGGGCACCCGGGACAACGTGACCGTGGTGGTCGCCGATGTGGTGGACGAGGACACCAGCCAGGCGAGCCCGCCCGAGGCAGCCGACGGGACCGGCCAGACCGACGCGTCCGCTCCGGCCTCGGTGCTCGCCGCTGCTCCGGTGGTCGTCGGCGCTGCAGAGGACGGCGTGTCCCTGTCTGCCGACGCGGCGGCGGCGCTCCGGGGGTGCCTGCCCGAGGTGCCGTTCGACTCCACGGCGCCGATGGCGGGCGCTCGCGTGTCCACCCCGGGCGCCGGCGGCCCTGCCGCAGCTGAGAGCCAGCCCAGCCAGAGCCAGCCGAGCCAGAGCGAGGCGAGCCAGCAGACCGAGGAGGCTTGGCCGTCGTCGACCACACCGGCTGACTACACCAGCAGCGCCGACCCGGCCAGCCCCGCAGGCACGGTCGGGGCCACCGGCCACGCGGCGCCCACCGGCCCGACCGGCGCCACCGATCCGGACACGGTGCCGGTCCCGGACGCACCGTCGAGGTCGCTCCCGGGTGTGCTGGCGGCCGCGGCCGTGGTGGTGCTGGCGGTGCTGCTGCTCCTGGTGCTGGGCTGAGCTGTTCGGGCGGTGGCCGTCAGGCGGTGATGGCGCTGCGTCGCCCGGCCAGCAGACCGAGCACAGCGGTACCGGTGCTCACGGCGACGATCACCCCGAGCACCGCCGGGCCGCCGGCCACCCCGTGCAGCACCCCCGCGACCAGCAGTGCTCCGGCGGCGATCAGGTAGCCGATCGACTGCGCCATCGCGGACAGCCGCGGTGCGGTGCGCAGGTCACCGGCCCGGACTGCGATCAGGGTCAGCGAGACCACGAACGCCACTCCCATACCGAGGCCGAGCAGCACGATCCACAGCACAGCGGCGCCGGGCAGGAGCAGGAAGCCGGCTGTGCCGCTGAGCACCAGCAGCCCGGCGACCGTGGCCGGTAGCCGTTCGTCGCGGCTGCGGCGCATCAGCACCGGCGCGCTGAGGTTTCCCACCATGGAGACGATCTGCAGGACGAACATGTGCCAACCGGCCACCGCCGCACCGAAGCCCAGGTCCTGCTCCACGGTCGGCAACCAGGTCAGCGCCACGTAGAAGGACGAGGACTGCAGGCCCATGTAGGCGGAGATCTGCCAGGCCGCGGAGGTGCGCCACAGCCGCCCGCCCGCCGGTGCCGGCTGGCCACCACCCTCAGGTGGCTGTGCCCGCCGGGCACGCGGCCACCACACCAGCAGCCCGACCAGCGTGAGCACCGCCCAGATGCCCAGGGCCAGGCGCCAGCCGAGGGTGCTCAGGTGGGCCAGCGGCACTGCGATGGCCGCGGACAGGCCGGCGAAGAACCCGAGCACGGCCACGTAGAGGCCGGTGACCCGGGCCGCCGCCCCGGGGAAGTCCTGTCGTACGAGCACGGGCACGGTGACGTTGCCGACGGCGATCGCCGCCCCGACGAGCACGCTGCCGGCCCAGATGTTCGCCTCCGGACCGGGCCAGGAGCGCAGCAGGGTGGCCACGGTGAGCAGACCGAGCGCGCCAGCGGTGGTGCGCTCCACACCCAAGGTGTGCAGCAGCCGGTGCACCATGCTGGAGACGATGCCGAACACCGCGACCGGCAGCGCACCGAGCAGCCCGAGGGCCACGCTGCCCATCCCGGCGTCCTGCCCGATCATCGGCAGCACCGGGCCGACCGCGGCGATCGCCGGACGCAGGTTGATGGCCACCACCACGATCCCCGCGAGCAGCAGCCATCGCGGCAGCCGGTCGGGGGACGTCATGCTCGCAGCCTACGACCAGTGCGGTGGCTGCCTCACACGCGCCGGCGACCGGCTACGAGCTCGGCCGCTGCCCGACGGCCGGCTCCCGGGTGGTGGTGAAGATCCGGGCGGTCTCACCGGAGAGCGCGAGCATCACCAGGATCTCCAGGGCGGAACCGAACACCTGGGTGGCCAGGGTGGACTCCGGGGCACCGGTGATCCAGAGCACCACATAGGTGCTCACGCTGATCGCGCTCAACGTGAGGGTGAGCATCCGCGCCCGGTTCGCGCGCCGGAAGATGAAGGCGGAGAGCACCAGGTAGGCCAGCAGGTAGGCGGCCAGCACCGAGCGCACCACCACGGACAGCACATCTGGTGGCACACCGGCGTCCAGCAGCGGTCCGACGACCTTCAGACCGGCGATGCCCGTGGCGGTCAGGGACGCCAGCCAGGACAGGGACACCACGCCGACAGCCACCCGCACCAGCATGAGGAACAGGCCGAAGGCCACGGTCAGCGGGACGGCGCGTCGGTGCCGGCCTTCCTCGTCGTCGGCCTCGATCACCGATCGGATCTCGGGTGTCGGCGGGCGGGTCTGCCGCAGGTCGATGATCGGCAGGTCGCCGTCGGTGCGGATCGCGTCCCCGCCGCCGTTGCGATGGTGGTAGCCGGTGGAGAAGTTCTGCAGGTGGCGTACGGCGATGCCGTGGTTGCCGGCCTCGGGTGCGGCGAGCGTGGCCAGCACGTGGTCCCGTTCGGCGTCGATGTCGGCATCGATGCGGTGGGTGACCTGCAGGGTGAAGTGGGACAGTCCGACCGAGCGGTCGTAGGTGCCTGCGGCGAGCCAGTCCACCTTCTTCCCACCCGGCAGGCGCCACCCCTGGGGGCAGGCCCAGAACCGCACGTGGTGGCGTTGCGCCGGGTTGCCCTCCACCTCCTGCTGGTAGGTGAATGCCTGTCGCTGGCCGAACAGGAACAGCGGGCTCACCGGCGCGTCCGGGTAGCTGCGGCGCAGCAGGGTGGCCAGCACCATCCGGCGGCTGGACTCCAGGTTCACCTCGTCCGCACGGTGCCAGCCGGCGCGGAGCATCGCGGTGTGCAGCTGCTCTGCCGTGCCGCGGAAGCCGAGGTTCACCGGGTCGCCGAGCAGGCCTTCCCGGGTGCGGGACCGGCCGATGAAGTAGTTCGGCACGTACACCCGGGTGAGCAGCGAGTGCAGCCGGGGCAGCAGCAGGTAGGTGACGATCAGCCAGAACGGGATGAACGCCCACAGGTGCCGCCAGCCCGCGGAGAGCAGCTGGTGGACGAGCAGGAACGCCAGCCAGCCGGAGGCGAGCGTGGCGAGGAAGAAGAACACCTGGTCGGCGAACCGCACCGGGTTCTCCTGCACCACCCCAACGGCGGCGTGCGCGCGCTCGCTGAGCGTACGGGCCATGGGCACTACCGTATCCCGCACGGTCACCCCCGCTCCGCCGCCGCTTCTTGGCATGATGGGGGACCATGGCCCACCCCCAGATGTTCGACGACGGCGATCCGTACCTGGCCAGGGTCCGCCAGGTGGCGTTGGCGTTCCCGGAGGCGAGAGAGCAGGTCTCCCACGGCCGGCCCACGTTCCGCTCGCAGAAGGTCTTCGGAGTCTACGGCGGAGGCACGAAAGGCCCGGCGGCCACCCGCACCCAGTACGACCAGGGACTGCTGCTCCTGCCGGACGCGGCGGAGCGACCCGCCCTGGAAGCCGATCCGCGAGCATTCGTGCCGGCCTACTACGGCCCGTCCGGGTGGATCGGCTGGGACCTCGCCCACGGCGGTACCGCACCGGAGGACGTGGACTGGGCGGAGGTGTTCGAGCTGCTGGATGCCTCCTACCGCAGGCTGAGCACCGCCGCCCAGGTCCGGCAGCTGGACGACGCGGGCCTGGCTCCGGCAGACTTCGTCTGAGGGGGCTGTGCAGCACCGCCGCTTCTGTGCCATGATTGGTTGATGGGTCAATCAATGTCCGGGCTGGGTGAGCCGCAGTGGCTCACCGCCGACGAACGCAGCGCCTGGCTGGCGCTCACCGGGCTGCTGGTCCGGCTGCCGGGGGCGTTGGACAACCAGCTGGAACGCGACTCCCACCTCAGCTTCTTCGAGTACATGGTGCTGGCGATGCTGGCCGAGCAGGAGGACCAGACACTGCGGATGAGTGCACTGGCCGAGCTGACCAACGGCTCGCTCTCCCGGCTCTCGCACGTGGTACGGCGGTTGGAGAACCAGGGGCTGGTGGTCCGAGAGACCTGCCAGGAGGACCGGCGGGCGACGAACGCGATCCTCACCGCGACCGGGCGGGAACGGGTCGAGACCGCCGCCCCAGGACATGTCCGCCGCGCCCGAGAGCTGGTGGTGGACGCGGTCGCGCCCGATGACCTGGCGACGTTCGGGAAGGTGGCCTGGCAGATCCTCGACCGGCTGGGCGGGTGGCGGGACGCGTGAGCCTACGGTTCGAGCAGGACGACAGCGGCGAGGACTTCTTCGCCCTGACCACCTATCGCCAGAACGGGGCGCCGGTCACCACACCGGTCTGGATGGCACCGGGCGGCGACCACTGGTACATCTACACCGCCGGCAGGTCCGGGAAGGTACGGCGGATCCGGCGCGAGGAGCGGGTGCAGCTGGCGCCGTCGGACTTCCACGGAGAGCCCACAGGTGCGGCCTGGCAGGCCCGCGCACGCATCATGCCGGACTCCGATCGCGCCACCGCCACCTCCGCACTGGCCGCGAAGTACGGTGCCAAGTTCCGGTTCTTCATGCTGGTCTCCTGGCTGGGCCGGTGGCGCAAGCGGGGCGGCCCGGCGGTCTGCCTGGAGATCACACCCGCCGACGGCACTGCAGGCACCGACCGATCAGCCGGCTTCTAGCGCCAGCAGCATCCGCTTGGCTTCCGGCCCGCCGCGGTAGCCGCCGATCGACCCGTCGGCGCGCAGCACCCGGTGGCAGGGCAGCACCACCGGCAGCGGGTTGGTGGCACAGGCGCTGCCGACCGCCCGCATCGCACGCGCGGACCCGGCCCGGCGGGCCAGCTCGGCATAGCTGGCAGTGCTGCCGTAGGCGATCGTGGGCAGCTGCTCGACCACCTGGCGGCGGAAGCCTCGGGTCAGGCGCAGGTCCAGCGGCAGGTCGAAGTTGCGCCGCCGGCCGGCGAAGTACTCCTCGAGCTCCCGGGCGGCAGCATCCAGCGGCGCGGAGTGGGCCAGGAGGCGCGGACCGACCTGGTCGGACAGACCGGTGAGCACCTGGTCGAAGCCTTCGCTGTGGAAGGCGAGGCGCACCAGGCCGGCCTCGGTGGCGGCCAGCAGCAGCTCACCGAGCGGGCTGGGCACGGTGCGGTAGGAGACGTCGAGAAGTCCTGCCTTGCCGGCCCGCTGCGCCAGCTGAGCGCGCAGTACCTCCAGGTGAGCGCCGTCGTCGGGACGGTCGAATGCTTCGGTGAGGCTCATGGCATGTCCTTGTAGATCGTTCGGAGCCTGGCGATACCGTCCGCGCCGGCACGGCGCGCTGCCGCAGGGGTGCAGCCGAGCAGGTCAGCCACCTCCGGGTAGGGCAGGCCGGCCAGGTGGTGGCCGACGACGGCGGTGCGCTGCCGGTCGGTCAGCTCACCGAGCGCTTCGTGCAGGTCCCGGGTCCACCCGCCGATCTCCGGGTCGGTGCTCGGGCGTTCCGGCAGCGGGTGCGTGGGGATCTGGCGGGCGGTGCAGCGGAACAGGTCGAGACACTTGCGTCTGGCGATCGTCACCAACCATGCGGTGACGTTCGCGTCCGCCGGCAGACGTGGGTAGGCAGTCAGGGCGGCCAGGAAGGTCTCCGACCAGGCGTCGTCGGCCAGGTCCGGGCCGGCGATGGCACGGCAGACGCGCAGCACGGTCACGGAGTGGTCGGCGACCACCTGCTCGAAGGGCTTCACACTCTGTAGACGCACCAGGTGCGCAGATTGTGAGGGTGGCGCTGACGACCGGCGCCCGCGGCGGGCGGGGCCGGCATCAGCCGAGCACCTCGGCAGGGGTGGTGAGCGGGATCTCGGTGCCTTCGTCGTCCAGCACGGTGCGTTCGGCCAACGGGTCCTCCAGCCAGACGGTCCCGACCACGGAGTACAGGTCGTCGGTGCAGCCCTTGTTGACCACCCGGGTGCCCGTCGGGTCCACTGCCGAGCCGACGAGGGTCACGCTCTCCGCCGTCTCGGTGACGGTCACCTCGCCGGGCACCTGGCAGCTGGAGGAACCGACCTGGTAGCGCACCAGCAGGCCGCGTCCGTCGTTGATCACCGCGGCGGCGGTGACAGTGGTCGGGGTGGACACCGGGAATCCCAGGAACGCGGCGTATCCGGCCACGCCCACCCCGACCGCGACGACGGCGGCGATCAGCCACATCGCCAAGGCGCGGATCCGCGCACGCCCTTCTTCTGGCAGAGTGCCCATCCGGCCATGATCCCGCGGAAGGTGGGGAAGAGTCCACGGGTCACAGCAGCAGGTAGAGCGCCCCGCCGGTGGTGAGCAGGATGACGAGCCGGTCGAACAGGGTCTGGTTCATCCGCGACACCAGCACCCGCCCGGCCAGCGCCCCGACGACCACGGCCGGTACCAGCACAGCGTTCACCAGCAACGTCTGACCGGTGATCAGGCCCAGGCTCACGGAGAACGGCACCTTCACCAGGTTCACCACGGCGTAGAACCAGGCGGCTGTGCCGAGGAAGGTCTTCACCGAGAACCGGGAGGCGAGGAAGTACATGGACATCACCGGTCCGGCGGCGTTGGCGACCATCGTGGTGAACCCGCCGAGGGTGCCGTAGATACCGGACTGGACGTGCTGCCTGGCCCTGCTCTCCACCTGGTGCTGCCGGTCGCGGGTCAGGTGCCGGCGCACCAGGGTGAGCGCGATGACAGCGAGCAGGATCACGCCGATCACTCGCCGGACCTCGGCGTCGGAGGCGACGGCGAGGAAGAGTGCACCGAGCACCAGTCCGGCGAGGACCGTGGGCACCAGGCGCCGCAGCACCGGCCAGCTGGCGTGCCGGCGGTAGGACCAGACGGCGAACGCATCGCCGACGATCAGCAGCACCAGCAGCGCACCGGTGGACTGTTTGGCGGGCAGCAGAGCGGCGAAGATCGCCACCGAGATGGTGTTCGACCCGGGAAGTGCGGTCTTGGACAGTCCGACGAAGAGCGCCGCGATCGCCAGCAGCAGCCACGCGAGCACACTGAGTTCGGGCATGCGGGCCACGGTAACGACGGCGGAGCGCGCCCGGCGACAATTTCCACCAGTTGGCACGTGGGTCGCCCAGGCGGGCGGGACCGCGCCCGGCTCAGAACGGCGGTTCTGTCTCCGGCCAGCTGGCGGCCGCGACCGGACGGGACTGCTCGGGGCGGTGCGCGGGCTGGGCGGACTGGCTGCGCTGGGCAGACCGGTGGCGCTGGGCAGGCCGGTGGCGCTGGGAACGCGGCGGGGACATCGGGTCGATCCAGGCCACCCCGGCCAGGAACGGGTTCCACCACTCGCCGGCGGTGGCGAGCCGTGCGGCGTCCCGCGCTCGTTGTGCCTGGGTGCGGACGTAGCCCTGGGTGCACCGGTGGACGTCGAGGTCGGCGCGCAGGTGTGCTTCGAGCGCCACCAGGTCGGCCGGTTCCGGCCCGCGGACGTAGACATGCCCGGTGGGTGCGTGCCAGGTGGTCTGTCCGGTACGTACGTCCCGTTCCACCCGGAACAGGCCTTCGGTCTTCAGCTGGTGGTGGTGCGCGCAGAGGAGGTGGAGGTTGGTCTCCACCGTCTGCGCCCAGGCCGGCAGAGCCGGGTCGAATGCCACGATGTGGTCGAGCTGGCACCGCCAGCCGGGCACCTGGCAGCCGGGGAAGCGGCACATCTGGTCCCGTTCGACGATCCGGCGGCGCAACCTGCGGGACGGTGCGTAGGAGTCGGCCGCGATCAGGCCCAGCTCCTGCTCGATCAGGGCACACCGGTCGTGGGCAGCACGGCTCTCGCCGGGTGGGTCCTGGTTCGAGCGGCGCCGCTTCACCCAGTCAGCCAGGGTGAGCGGATCGGTACCGTCCGGCAGGTGCGCAGGCCATGCCGGTGGTGCCTGCCGGAACAGTGGGTCCCCGTCCGGACCGGTCCGCGGCCCGGGAGGGAGCTCGGCCGGCGGGCTGGCAGTGCCGAGCACCCCTGGATACCCGGTGGCGAACGCCGGAGAGCGTCCTGCCTGGCCCGGGTCCGGGCGGACATCCTCTGGTGGGCAGAGTCCTCCCCGCGAGACGGGGCGCTGCGGACAAGAATCCCCGCGCGCCGCGTCGTCCGAGCGAGCGGCGGCAGCGTGCCGGCGCCGTTCCCGGCGCGGCGCGCCGACAAGACCCTCGTCACCGCGCGGCGCTCCGGGGAGGCCGTCGTCACGGTGCGGCGCTCCGATCAGCCCACCGCTTCCGCTGCAGCGCATGGCGGCCTGCTCGCACCCGCGCTCGCCGATCATCCGCCGCGCAGCGGGGGCGGTGATCGGACCGAACCCGTGCAGCAGTGCCGGAGTCTGGGCATCACCGGCGAGAACTGCAGCGGTGATGCTCAACCGCAGGTGCGCAGGCACCCCCTGGTGCAGCGGCAGCGCCTGGCCGCCGGGGGTGCGCCCGCTCGCGAGCGCCTCGGTGAAGATCTGGGTGAACGCGTCGGCACGGCGGGCCGCGATGCCCCGCTCGTCACCGTCCTTCCGGTGCGCTGCCATGCTGTCGATGCAGGTGAACGCGGCCGCGGCGTCCTCCACCGGCAGGTACGCCCCGAACCAGGCCATGCCGTCCTCCACCGGCTGGCAGGACACGTGCCGCTGGGCTCGCTGCACCTGGTGCCGTTCCTCGGCAGCCTCTGGATCTGCCACCAGCACTGCCTCGGCCAGCTTCTTCTTCAGCTGTGCGGGGGTGTGCGTCGGGGCGAGCTCCAGCGCGAGGTCCTCCACCACCTCTGCCTGCTCCTCCTCCAGGCCGGCAAGCGCAGCGGTGATGATGTCCACCTTCCGCGTGCTGATCAGCCCCCTGGACAACGCATCGCTGACCCGCGGAAGGTCGGCGAGCGCGAGCGCACGCGTGACGACCTGTCCGCCGGCGTAGCTGCTGATACTGAGTCGCGCACCGATCTCGTCGCCCAGGGACTGCACGGTCCGCACCGTCTCCTGGCGTCGTTCGACCAGCTCCTGCACGAACCTCGCCTGCAGCGAGGCATAGTGGTGCACCATCCGCTGGCAGCCGGCCACCATCTCCACCAGCGTGCCGTCGTCCATCTCCGGCGGGAAGTCGGCCCCCGACCACGCGGAGACCGGATCGGTCTCGGCTGCCAGCAGCTTCGCCAGCGACAGGCCCGGATCTGCAGCACCGACCACCAGAGACGTCTGCGAGTGCGGGACAGCCGGACGCCACTTCGGGTGCCGCTGATCGGCGCGCTGCGCATCCCGGACCAGCTCGACCAGACCCTCCGGCTGATAGCTGGGCACGGTGAACGGACCGGCCACCATGTGGTCGGTGCACAGGTCGGTCTCGTGCCCGAAGATGTCTCGACCCAGCCCACCCGGACGGCGACCGTCAGCATCCCGACCCGCCGCATCGGCGCGCGGGTCCTGGCTACCGGCACCGTCGCCGGCAGCAGCGGAGCTGTCGTCTACCGTCATGAAACATATGTACGATACTGCGGTCCGCCGACCAAGCATCTGGTGCGGCGTGTCCCGAGACCGTTTCTCTCGTCGATCGTTGTTCCCTTGCTGTGACCAGCATCGCACCGACCTCTGACACTCGATCGCGCCGAGGATTTGACTCTGACGCTGCGTCAAGGTGGATGCTCATCTAGCACGCACGGAGAACACCGCGCAGACCACCGGCGACAGAAGGAGAAGCCATGGCAACGACGACCGGGGCCGCCCGAGACGAGGCGGCCAGAACCCGAGGGGAGGGCACTGCGGCCACTGACGCTCCGCCGTCAGAATGGTCGATGCACGAGATCACCCGGCACACCGGCACCACCAGCCGCACCCTGCGGCACTACGACCAGGTCGGGCTGCTGCCGCCCTCGCGGATCGGCGCGAACGGCTACCGGTACTACGACACCGACGCGCTGCTCCGCCTGCAGCGGATCCTGTTGCTGCGGCGCCTCGGCCTCGGGCTGACGCAGATCGGCGAGGTCCTCGACGCCCGGGTGGGCGAGCGCGAGGCGCTGCTCACCCACCTGGACCTGCTGCGGCTCGAACGTGAGCAGCTGGACCGGCGGATCGCCGCAGTGTCCACCACCCTCGACCACCGAGACGAAGGGACCCCCCTGATGCCAGAGACCATGTTTGACGGATTCGACCACACGATCTTCGAGGAGGAGGTGACCAGCCGCTGGGGCCGCAGGGCCTGGCAGTCCAGCGACCAGTGGTGGCGTTCGCTGACCACTGCAGAGAAGGAGTCGTTCGGCCAGGAGCAGAAGCAGATCCAGGCGGACTACGCCGCCGCCTACGAGGAGAGCCTGCAGCCGGGCGACGAACGGGTGCGGGCGGTCACGACCCGGCTGCACCGCTGGCTCAGCGGGCCCGTGCCGACCATCACCCGGGAGTACTTCCTCGGCCTGGCCGACCTCTACATGGCCGACGACCGGTTCGCCGCCAACTACGGCGGCACCGACGGCGCGAAGTACGTCCGCGAGGCGATGCGCGTCTACGCCGAGACCGCGCAGTTCGACCCGAGCTAGGCTCAGCCTTCCTCACGGAGTCGCGGCTGCGTACCCAGGCCCGGTCGGACACCGGTCTTACCCTGGTAGAAGGCCCGGATCCGGTCCATGTCCGCACGCACGTCGCCGGTGAGCCGGAACGTGGGTCCGAGCCCGGTGGTCATCGTGGTGCGGTCCACATAGCCGAGCGTGACCGTGAGGTCGGCCTCGCGCGCGATCCGGTAGAACCCGGAGCGCCAGTGCGCACCGCGGCTGCGGGTGCCCTCAGGCGTGACCACCAGGAAGAACCGCTCCCCCGCCTCGAGCCGCGAGACGATCTCCGCAACCACCCGGGACGGGTCCCGCCGGTCCACGGGGATTCCCCCGAGCGCTCGCATCAGCGGACCGAGCGGGCCGGCGAACAGCTGGTGCTTGCCGAGGAACTTCACCCGGATCCTGAACTTCCAGCTCAGCGCGAGCATCAGCACGAAGTCCCAGTTGGAGGTGTGCGGTGCGCCGACCAGGATGCCGACGTCCTCGTCGGGTGCCTGCTCGAGCCGTGGACGCCAGCGACTGAGCGCCCAGTACACGCTCGCCAACGCCCGACGTATCCTCATCACCCCAACCTACGTCAGCCCGGTAGCGGCAGCGGCTACCCCTTCACCGAGCCGGCGGTCAGCCCGCGGACGAAGAACCGCTGCAGGGAGAAGAACACCACGAGCGGCAGAGTCATGGACAGGAACGCTCCGGCGGTGAGCAGCTCCACACCCTGCCCCTGGGTACCGAGCAGCTGCTGCAGCTGCACGATCACCGTGGTGTTGCTCGGTCGCAGGAACAGCTTCGCGATCAGCAGGTCGTTCCACACCCAGAGGAACTGCAGGGTGGCGAACGCCGCCATCGCCGGCATCGCCATCGGCGCCACCAGCAGCCAGAACGTCTGGAAGTGGCTGGCCCCGTCGATCTTCGCCGACTCCACCACCGAGTACGGCAGCGTTGCCATGTAGTTGCGCAAGATGTACACGCACAGCGGCATCCCGAACCCGGTGTGCAGCAGCCACACGGCGACGAACTGGCCGGAGATGCCGATGCCGTTCGGACCGAGCAGGTTCAGCATCGGCTGGAACGACACCTGGATGGGCACCACCATCACGCCGATGATGACGGCGAACAGCGCCTCTTTGGCGGGGAAGTGCATGAACGTGAACGCATAGGCGGCGAACGCCGCGAACATCACCGGCAGGATCGTGGCCGGCACCGCCACGACGATCGTGTTCAGGAAGCCGATGGCCATGTCCGAGCCCTGGAGCACCCCGACGTAGTTGTCCAGGGTCCAGTCCTGGCCGAAGGGATTGAGGAGTGCGGTCCACCAGCCGGTGGAGACGACGGCGTCCCGACCGCGGAAGGAGTTGATCAGCAGGCTGAGGGTCGGGACGGACCAGAGGATGACCAGCACCACCATGACGATGATCGACGTCCAGCTCCGCGGACGACCGTCCTTCATGTACGACGGCTGCCGGCGAGCCCGGGGACGACGGACCGGCTGCGAGGCGATGGTCATCGCACACCTTCCTTCCGGTACTGACGCACCTGGTAGACCAGCACGGGGGTGACCAGCAGCAGCAGTACCACGACGATCGCTGACGCGATGCCGGCGCGCTGGAAGGTGAACAGCTCCTGGTAGAACAGGACCGCGATCACGTTCGTGCGCGCCTGGCCGTTGAGCAGGACGTACACGATGTCGAAGACCTTCAGCACGAGGATGATCACCGTGATCGCGACGGTGATGATCGTGCCCTTGATCTGCGGGATGATCACCCGGAAGAACACCTGCCGCTCGTTCGCGCCGTCGATCCGCGCGGCCTCCAGCGTCTCCTCCGGCACCCCCTTGATCGCCCCGGAGAGCAGCACCATCGCGAACCCCGCCTGCATCCAGACGAGGATGACCATCATCAGGAAGGAGTTCAGCCGCCCGGTATCCACCCGGATCCAGTCCTGAGCCTGCCCGCCGAAGGCGGTCACAATCGCATTCAGCAGACCCACGTCGGCGTCGGCGGAGTACATCTGGATGCCCCAGATGGTCGAGGCGGCGACGAAGGAGATGGCCATCGGCAGGAAGATCAGGCTCTTCGCGACGTTCTCCCCCTTGGCGGAGAGCCGGTCGGCGAACAGCGCCACGGCAATACCGATGATCACGGTCAGGGTGGGCACCACGACCAACCACAGCACGTTGTTGGTGATGGACAGCCAGAACTCACCGTCGGTGAAGATGGCCCGGTAGGCGTCCAGGCCGACATAGGCGGTGCTGTCATCGTTGGCGAAGCTGTAGTTGATCGTCTGCACGGTGGGATACACCAGCATCAGGGCGATCAGGGCGAGCGCCGGCAGCACGTAGGCGTACGGGATCAGGCCCTGGGAGAAGCGTTGCGGCAGCGCCTCGACGAAGACGTTGACGCAGTAGAACAGCAGCGCGGCCCCGCCGAGACCGGCGATGATGCCGACCACAGCCATCAGCACCCGGCTGTCGAAGAACCAGCCGGGGTAGTAGGACAGCGCCAGGAAGGTGTTCCCCATCAGCCAGGCGACCAGGCAGGTGCCGATGGCGCCGAGCACCAGCCGCACCGGTCGGGTCGACGTCTGCGCGGCGGTGCCCAGCGGGGCCGCCGTCACCGTGGTCACGACGTGGCCTCCTCGGCAGTGGGCCAGCTGTTCTCGATGTCGGTGGTGACCTGCTCGGCGGTCCTGTCACCGCTGAGCCACTGGACCATGCCGGTCCAGAACGTCCCACCACCGACCGCGTTCGGCATCAGGTCCGACCCGTCGTAGCGGAACACGTCCGCCGCCGAGACGATCTGCGCCGTCTGCCTGGTGATGTCGTCCGGGTACTGGTCGGTGTCGAAGGTGGTGTGCGGGGAGAGCCACCCGCCGCCGGCGGCCCAGGGCCCGCCGAACTCCGGTGAGGTGATGAACTGCATCACGGCGACCGAGTCCGGGTCGTTGCCGTTCATCAGTGCGGCAAGGTCACCGCCTCCGAGCACGGGTTGTCCGTCGTAGTCGCCGTCGGTGGACCGGGGGAAGACGAAGATGCCGACCTCCTCGTCCAGGTTCTCCTGGACGTCCTCGGGGAAGAACCCGGTGACGAAGTTGCCCTGCCGCTCCAGCAGACAGCCGGGCGGGTCCTCGAAGGCCGGCAGCATAGCCTCGCTGAACGATGTGGACAGGATCGCGCTGGTGCCGCCGTACACGTTGTCCGGGGTGTTCACCAGCTCGCCGTAGGCGTCGAACGCAGCGATCACCCGGTCGTCGTTGAACGGGATCTCGTGCGAGGTCCACTGGTCGTACACGTCCGGTCCCCAGAGCCGGAGCATGTACTCCTCGATCCAGTCGGTACCCACCCACCCGGTGGCCTGGTCGGCGTTCCACCCCATGCACCAGGGGGTGGTGCCGGTGTCCCGGATCTGGGTTGCGATCTCGGCGAGCTCGTCCAGGTCGGCAGGATCGGTGTCATATCCGCCGTCGGTGTAGGCCTGCAGCGGGTACCAGACGATGGATTTGACCGCCATCCGCATCGGCGCACCGTAGATGCGGCCGTCCTGCGCAGTGGCGGCATCGAGGAAGCCGGGCACGAGCGTCTGGTCCAAGGAGTCCATGTCCAGGAACAGGTCGGCCGGCTGCACCGTACCGGCCTCCGCCTGCTCCAGCAGGCCGCCCGGCTGGGGGAAGATCGCGATGTCCGGCGCCTGCCCGGACCCGACCCGCGCACGGATCGTGTTCGTGAAGTCCTGGTCCGAGGTGTACTGGACGGTGATCCCGGTACGCTCGCTGAACTCGGCGAGCGACTCGTTGAACAGGGTCGCCTCGTCACCACCGAAGGCACCCAGGATGGTGACCACCCCGTCCGCGTCGGTCTCCGCATTGTCCGGACCGAACCCGCCCTCACCGGCTGTGCTGGGCGGTTGCAGGCAGCCTGCGAGCAGCAGGGTGGCCGTAGCGAGGCCGCAGCTGGCCGCCAGGGTGCGCCGGGGAGACACGCTCATCAGGACTCCTTCATCCTGGCGCCGCGGGACCGGCGCTCATGATGGCTGAACGCTAGACCCGGCGGCCTGGTCCGGCAACAGGAACGGGGGCCGGGCTCAGCGCTCGGGGAGGGCTGCCTCGCCGCCGGCGCTGTCCTGGCTGGCGGCACTCGCCCGCTGCTGCGCCAGCCGACGCATCGTGAGCAGCACCGGGTCGGTGAGCAGCGTCCCGACCACCACGTGGCGCACCGCGGCACCCGGATCGGCGGGCACAGCGGCGATGTCGGCGGCGGCCACTCCGTCCGCTGCCTGGGCCAAGGCGCCCAGATGGTCGTCGGTCAGGTCGATCCCGGCCGCGTCGGCGGCGCGGAGCTGGTCGGCGAGCCCGTGCACCAGCGGCTCGTCGGTGGTGCACCAGCCGCGACGCGCAGCCAGCTCTGCGGCACGGGCTACCCAGGGGTCAGCCGGTGCGGCCGCCGACGCCGCACCCGGGTGGGCCTGCTCCCCGCCCGGCCGCAGGTGCCCGCCCTCATCGACGAGCAGCACGTCCTGGGCAGCACCGAGGAGCTCGTGCCGGGTGGCCGGCGGGTGGTCGAGGACCTCGAGCACGTCCCGGACAGAACCGAGACTCAGGCCCGCGGACTCGGTCAGCGCCCGGACCAGGCGGACCCGCTCGACGTGCGTACCGTCGTAGACGGCCTGGGTACGAGCGGTGGACCGCCCCGGGTGCAGCAGCCCTTCACGCAGGTAGTACTTCAGCGTGGCGAGCGGAACTGCGGTCTGCTCCGCCAGCTCCGAGATCCGCATGCACCCTCCCTCGCTGAGCCCTTGACACTGGAGAGTGTAACTATCCATTATTGGAGAGTGACACTATCCAATAATGGGAGACGACCAGTGACGACACTGACCACCCACCGGCTGGAGGGCGACCTGGCGGTGTTCCTCATCGGCGCGCGGGTGCTCAAACCGTGGCGACCCGACGCCTGGTTCCCCGCGTTCGCTGCGATGGGACCGATGCTCGCCGAGCTGGCCCGCGAGCCCGAGGCCGGGCTGCTGCACGCGCGCACGGCGATCGACGCGGACCTGCGTGGGGTCACCGTGGTGCAGTACTGGCGCAGCATCGAGGACATCTACCGCTACGCCAACGACCGGGAGCGCCAGCACCGGCCCGCCTGGCTCGCCTTCTACCGCCGCGCCCGCCGCGTACCAGGCGCCGTGCAGGTCTGGCACGAGTCCTACGCGGTGCCCGCCGGCGGCCACGAGAGCCTCTACTCCGACGCACCTCGGCCGTTCGGCCTCGCCCGAGCGACCGGCAGCATCGCCGCCGCCCGGCGCGGGCGTACTGCGCGGGAGCGGCTCCGGAGCTCGGTGGCCGCGGGCTCCGCGCCCGCACAGCGCGATCCCTCGCCGGCGGAGCGGAGCTAGAGGTTGAGCATGTGCCCGGAGATCCCGTGCACGGCCTCCTTGATCGCCTCACCGAGGGTCGGGTGGGCGAAGATGTTCCGGGAGACCTCGTCTGCGGTGAGGTCCCAGCGCTGGGCGAGGTTGAGCACCGGCAGCAGCTCGGTGACGTCCGGGCCGATCATGTGCGCGCCGATGATCTCGTTGTACGTCGAGTCGGCCACGACCTTCACGAAGCCGACCGCCTCGCCCAGGCCCGCCGCCTTCCCGTTCGCGCTGAACGGGAACTTGGCGGTCTTCACGTCGTAGCCGCGCTCCTTGGCCTGCTCCTCGGTGTAGCCGAACGAGGCGATCTGCGGCTGGCAGTACGTGGCGCGAGGGATGAAGTCGAACTCGATCTCCATCGTCTCCGCACCGGCGATCGTCTCCGCGGCCACCACACCCATGGCCTCGGCGGTGTGCGCGAGCATCAGCTTGCCGGTCACGTCGCCGATCGCGTACACGTTCTCCACGTTGGTGCGGCCACGGGAGTCCACCGCGATCGCACCGCGCTCGGTGGTCTGCACCCCGATGGTCTCCAGGCCGTAGCCCTCCAGCCGCGGTGCGAACCCGATGGCGGAGAGCAGCCGGTCCGCCTCGAGCACCTGCGACTCACCACCGGCTGCGGGGCTCACGGTGACCTTCACCCCGGAACCGGTGTCCTCCACACCCTCGACCTTGGTGGAGGTCATCACCTTCACACCGAGCTTCTTGTAGTGCCGGGCGAGCTCCTTGGAGACCTCCGGGTCCTCGGTGGGCACCATCCGGTCGAGGAACTCCACGATGGTCACGTCCACGCCGAAGTTCTTCAGGATGTAGGCGAACTCCACGCCGATGGCGCCCGACCCGGCGATGATGATCGAGCCGGGGAGCTCGGCGTCGAGGATCTGCTCCTCGTAGGTGACCACGTTCTTGCTCACCTGCACACCCGGGAGCATCTTCGTGGTCGCACCGGTGGCGATGATCAGCTGGGAGAACTCGATGTCGGAGGTGGCGCCGTCATCGGCCTGGACCGACAGCGTCGTCGGCGAGGTGATCGTGCCCCAGCCGTCGATCTCGGTGATCTTGTTCTTCTTCATCAGGAAGTGCACACCCTTGACGATGCCGGCCGACACCTGCCGGCTGCGGGCGTGCGTGGGCTCGTAGGACATGGTGGCATCACCGGTGATGCCGAACTTGTCCTTCTCGTGGGTGAGCACGTGCGCGAGCTCCGCGTTGCGCAGCAGCGCCTTGGACGGGATGCAGCCCACGTTTAGGCAGACACCGCCCCAGTACTGCTTCTCCACCACCGCCACCGACTTGCCCAGCTGGGCCGCGCGAATGGCGGCGATGTATCCACCGGGACCGGCTCCGAGAACAACGACGTCATACTGTGCAGTCACGGTGCCGACTCTACTGCCGCAGGCCGATCCGTGGCAGCGGGACGGGTGAGCCATTGGTCACACCGCGGGCTGCCCTCCCACCACCGGCTCGACGGCGGAGCTCACCGGGGCAGGTCAGGCTCACCGCATCGGCACCGTGGGTTGCGAGGGATCCTTGAGGTTGACCGGGCCGTTGAACAGCTCGACCACCTCTTCGACCGACTTGCCCTTCGTCTCCGGCAGGAACCGGTAGACGAACACCACACCGACCGCGCACAGGCCGGCGAAGATCACCATCACCCAGCCCAGCCCCAGGCCGGCCGCAGCGATCGGGAACATGATGACCAGCCCGTAGTTGGCGAGCCAGTCGGCCGCGGCACCGATACCTCCCGCGCGGCCACGCACCGCCGTCGGGAACACCTCACCCTGCAGCAGCCAGCCGGTGCCGCCGATCCCGATGGCGAAGCAGGCGATGAACAGCGCGAACCCGACCAGGATGACCACCAGCTGCGGGGTGCCGGTCAGGAACGAGGCGCCGTAGGCACCGACCAGCAGGAAGACGATCATCAGCGCATAGGCCCCCAGCGCCAGCTTGCGCCGGCCTACCTTGTCGATGAACCGGAACGCGAAGTAGGTGGCCACGACGTTCACGATGGCCAGGACCGTAGCCGCCATCACCCCGGAGACCTCGGCGGCGACCATGTCGTTGGGGTCGGTGACGAAGTAGGGCGTGAGGACCTGCGGGCCGTAGTAGAAGGCCACGTTGATGCCGGTGATCTGCTGCAGGATGAAGAAGACGCACACGATCACCAGCGCCCGCTTGACCGGTCTGGTCCAGTTCGTGGTGGCGTTCACCCGGCGACGCTCCTCGGCGATGGCGCCGGCCTCGGCCCTGACCTCCTCCAGCGTCGGGTCCATGCCGAGCTTCACGAACGCCTTCTGCGCGCCCTCCTCCCGGCCGTGCTCGAGCAACCAGCGCGGCGACTCCGGCATCCGCGCGCGCAGCAGCAACGAGATGACCGCCGGGATGAAGCCGATGCCGAGCAGGATCCGCCAGTCGACGGTGGTGGCCGCATCCGGTGCGATGACCAGGATGATCACCGCGACGATGTAGGCCACCAGGATCCCGATGGTGATCATCCACTGCTGGATGATGCCCAGCGAACCGCGACGGCTCTTCGGGGCGAACTCGGAGATGTAGGCGGTGGCCATCGCCGAGTCCGCACCGACAGCCAGACCGATGATCACCCGGCCGACGGTCAGCGACACCGGCCCGACGGCCACCGCAGAGATCAGCGCGCCCACCGCGAACAGGGCGGAGTCGACGATCAGGATGGACTTGCGGCCGAAGCGGTCGGTCAGCGGTCCGGCTGCCAGGGCACCGACGAACGAGCCGAGCGAGGCCCCGGAGACGATGATCCCGGTGGCCACCGGGCCGAGGTCGAAGGGCAGGAACACCAGGGCTGAGCCGATGTTCGAGGTGTCGAACCCGAACAGGAACCCGCCGATCGTGGCCAGCAGAGCCAGGTAGAGATACGACGGCCCCAGGTCTCGGGAGTCGAGCTGCTGGAGAAGTCCAGCTCCGGTGGCAGCCATGCGGGGCACGCTACGCCCGTGCCTGGGCGCTCGCAGGTCGGCATGCTGCGTTGCCGTGCGGAGGTGACATCCACGCACGTTCGGCCTAGAGTTCGGGTAGCCGAAGTTTGGGTGCCCGAACTTCGGCTCGTAGACGACCTGTCGAGTACCGAAACAGATGGAGCGAGACGACACAGTGACCGGTGAGGAGTCCCCCGCCCCGGGGCAGCCCGCGACCGTAGCCCCTGGCGCTGCCGACACAGCTGGCACCCCGGCACCAGGTGCGCGGGGAGACGATGCACTGACAACCTCGGGCGCCAGCAGCGGTCGTCCGCGACCACGCCCGAACGGTCGCCTGCTCCCGCTGCTCGGTCCCGCGTTCGTGGCCGCGATCGCTTATGTGGACCCGGGGAACGTCGCCGCGAACCTCACCGCCGGGGCACGGTACGGCTACCTGCTGCTGTGGGTGCTGGTCGCAGCGAACGCGATGGCGGTGCTGGTGCAGTACCAGTCCGCCAAGCTCGGGCTGGTGACCGGGCGGACCATGCCGGAGCTGCTCCGCGACCGGCTCCGGCGCGGACCACGGCTGGCCTACTGGGCGCAGGCCGAGCTGGTCGCCGCGGCCACCGACCTCGCGGAGGTGATCGGAGGCGCGATCGCGCTGCACCTGCTCTTCGGTCTGCCGCTGCTGTGGGGCGGGCTGATCGTGGCCGTGGTCTCCATGGCGCTGCTGCTGGTGCAGGACCGGCACGGGCAGCGGCGGTTCGAGCACGTGATCCTCGCCCTGCTCGCAGTGATCACGGTCGGTTTCGTGGCCGGGCTGTTCGTCGCCCCACCGGACCCGGCGGAGATGGCAGGCGGGCTGCTCCCCCGGTTCGCCGGCACCGACAGCGTGGTGCTGGCCGCCGGGATGCTCGGTGCCACGGTGATGCCGCACGCCATCTACGTGCACTCCGCGCTGGCCCGGGACCGGCACGGCCACGCCAGCACCCCGCGGCTGCGCCGCCGGCTGCTCAGCGCCACCCGGTGGGACGTGATCATCGCACTCGCAGTCGCCGGCTGCGTGAACATCGCGATGCTGCTGCTGGCTGCGGCGAGCCTGCAGGGGGTCAGCGGGACGGACTCGATCGAGGGCGCCCACGCCGCGGTCACCGCAGCGCTGGGCTCGGGGATCGGCATCGCCTTCGCGATCGGGCTGCTCGCCTCCGGCCTGGCCTCCACCTCGATCGGCTGCTACGCCGGGGCCACGATCATGGCCGGGCTGCTGCACAAGCGGATCCCGGTGCTGGTGCGGCGCGCGATCACCGCGATACCGGCACTGGTGCTGCTTGCCGTCGGTGTCGATGCGACCTGGGCCCTGGTGGTCTCCCAGGTGGTGCTGAGCTTCGGTATCCCGTTCGCACTGGTGCCCCTGCTGCGGCTGACCGCGGACCGGTCGGTGATGGGCAGCGCCGCCAGCGGCACCGGGGTGCGCTGGGTGCTGGCCGTCGTAGTGGTCGCGGTGGTGGCGCTGAACCTGGCCCTGGTGGTGCTCACGCTCGCCGGGGTCTGAGCACAGGGCCGGAGCACTGGCTCCTCCCCCGGTGCCTACCTCCGGGCCGTCGTAGTCGGTTACGGTGGACGCTTGCGGGTCGGGCACAGAACGCGAACCGCTCCCGCCAATTCCAGGTAACGTTTCGTTCAACCGAGCGGATGGAGGACCGAATGGTCGCGCTGGAGCGAGTCGAGTGGGCGGACCCCGACCTGCAGCGGCTGGTCGCGGCACAGAAGGCCGAGATCGACGCCCGGTACGAGGAGACGGACGAGGTGCCCGAGGTCGACCCGACCACGGTGAAGGGCGCAGTGGTCGCCCGCGTGGACGAGCTTGTCGTGGCGTCCGGCATCCTCACCCACCCGGTGCCCTCCTTCGCGGAGAACACTGCCGAGCTCGGCCGGATGTTCGTGGACCCGGAGTACCGCCGTCGCGGCATCGCGAAAGAGCTGCTCCGCGAGCTGGAGGCGATCGCCGTGGAGCTCAAGCTGGAACAGCTGGTGCTGGAGACCGGTATCAAGCAGCCGGAGGCCATCGGCCTGTACACCTCCGAGGGGTACCGGATCATCGACAACTACCCGCCGTACGAGGACTCCCCGGACTCCCGCTGCTTCGCCAAGGCACTCTGACCGGGCGCCATGCCCGCTGACCCGACGGGTCGGGACAGCCGATCAGCTCGGGTCCCGGAACGCGCTCTGGTGGGCCGCCAGCAGCAGCCAGACCAGGCAGGCCACCCGTGCCGCCGTCGCGAACGGGCTGAGCTCCCCGAACGCGAGCACCGCCACCCCGGCGACCCCGGACCAGCCGGCCACCGCACCGCAGGTCCGCAGGCCCGGTGACCAGAACAGCGAGCGGGCCAACCAGGCCACGTACAGGCCAAGCGTGCCGGTGTGCACCACCCCCGCGCACAGCCAGGAGACGGTGTGCAGCAGGTGGATCACGCCGTCGCCGGCCACCGGCGCCACCACTGCGAGCGTAAGCCCGGCGAGAGCGGCGAGCACCAGCGCCGCCACGGCGAGCAGCAACGCCAGGCGCGTCCGCCGCAGCGAGTGCACCACCTGCGGCACGTACGCCCCGTAGACGTACAGCGCCGCTGCCGCCACCAGGTGGCTGGCCGCCGCCGCGAACACCGTGCCGACGTGCGCGGCGAGGTAGGCCGGCGCCCCGGGCAGCCCGGGCTGCGGCACCGGTGTGCTGCTCAGCGGGCCCAGCACCATCGCGCCGACCGCCGAGGCGAGCAGCAGCACCAGGCAGGACAGCATCACTGCAGCGCCGGCGCCACCACCAGCACGCTGCAGCGGCGGGGGTCCCACCTCGCGCATCGCGCCTCCACGTCATCGGGTGCACGACACGGTAGCCCGCCGGGCTTTCACCGCGCTCTCCTGCGGGGCTCGCGCAGGAGAGCGGGTCTCATCCCCCTGGCCGCACCAGCCCGGTCTCGTAGGCGAGCACCACCAGACCGGCACGGTCGCGCACCCCGGTCCGGGCCAGCAGCCGGCTCACGTAGGTACGTGCGGTGGCTGGGCTCAGGTAGAGCTCGACGGCGATCTCGTCGTTGGTCAGTCCCCGTCCGACCGCGGTGAGCACCTCCCGCTCCCGGTCGCTCAGCTGAGCCAGCGGCGTGGGGTCCACCACGGAGGCCGCGTGCGCCGCAGCGGACCTGACCAGGGTGCGGGCCGCCGTCGGGGAGAAGATCGGTTCCCCGGCGGCCACCGCTCGCACCGACTCCCGCAACCGGCCCGGGGAGACGTCCTTGAGCAGGTAGCCGGCCGCACCGGCGCGGATCGCGGCGAGGATCTCGGCGTCCTCGTCGAAGGTGGTGAGGATGACCACCCGCACCTCGGCGAGCTCCGGGTCGGCGGCGATCGCCCGGGTGGCCTCGATACCGTCCAGCTCGGGCATACGCAGGTCCATCAGCACCACGTCCGGGCGGGTGCGGCGGACCTCGGCCAGGCCGGCACGGCCGGTGCCCGCCTCGGCGACCACCTCGATGTCCCCGTCGTGGGTGGCCAGGGCGCGCAGCCCGGTGCGCACCACGGCGGAGTCGTCCACCAGCGCGAGGGTGATCATGGCCCCAGCCTGGCGGGAAGGTCGGCGAGCACCTGGTAGCCGCGCCCGGTGCGCGCACCGGCGGTCACCGTCCCGCCGAGCAGCCGGGCCCGTTCCACCATGCCGGTGATGCCGTGACCTGCGGGCTGGTCGCCGCCGCGACCGTCGTCACCGACCTCGATCCGGAGCCGGTCGCCGGCGAGCTCCAGGTGCACGGTCACCGTGGTCGCGTGGGCGTGCCGGAGCACGTTGGTCAGCGCCTCCTGCACGATCCGGTAGGCGGCCGCCTCGATCGGGACCGACAGCCCGTCCTGGGGTACCCGCTGCTGCAGCTCGACGGCGATCCCCGCCTCTCGTAGTGCGGCCACCAGGGCAGGCAGGCCGGCCAGGCCCGGCGGGTCGGCGGTGGCCGGAGCGTCCAGGTCGGTGTCGCTGCGCAGCAGTCGGACGGTGCCGCGCAGGTCCCGCATGGCTGGACCGATGACCTGCCGGACCTGCTGGAGCGCACGGCGAGCTGCGCCGTCATCGACCCCGATCGCCTCCTCGGCCACGTGCGCGTGCACCGACACCACCGACAGGGTGTGCCCGATCACGTCGTGCAGGTCGCGGGCGAGCTGCACGCGTTCGACCTGGGCGCGGGTGCGCACCTGCTGCACTGCTGCCTCGGCGGTCAGGTCGGCGATCTGCTCGGCCTGCTGGCGCGCCTCCCGCCGCAGCCGCACGCTCACCCCGAGGGCGATGGCCGCGGCGATCAGTGCCACGTTGGTGATCACCTCGTAGGAGGCGAGGTAGGTGGTGGGCAGCCCTTCGCGCACCCGGAAGAAGGCGGACACTGCGGTGAGCACGCTGCCGCCGACCGCTGCGGCGAGGGTGTGCCGCTGCTCCGCGCAGGAGTACAGCGCTGCGACGGCGGGCAGGGCGATGCCGATCGGCGGGTAGTCGAGGGCGTAGTAGGCGAAGATGCCCAGCACGGTCAGAGCGAGCACCACCCGGGGTGCCTGGCGCCGCCACACCATCGCTGCGCCGAAGCCGAGCGCGAACAGGTACGCCCACGGGCTCTGCGCGACCTGCTGCTGCCAGTCGGCGGCGATCACCAGCGCGACGCCGAGGGCGATCCCGGCACCGAGCAGCAGGTCCGTCACGCGAGGGTTCACACCGGCAGCCTACGGACCGGTCCGCCGCGCCGGGATCGTCCCGGCGACGGAGGCCCAGGTCGCTCCGGGGCGACACCCACCTCGCCAGCAGGCGACCGGTCGGTGCCGCAGCAGGCGAGGCAGATCGACGACAGCAGGCGGATGTGCCACCCGGGTGGCTGTTCCTAGCGTCGAGGACATGAACACACCACCTGTCCCGCACCCGCCCACCGGATCCCCCGGAACACGCCGCCCACCGATCGTGTGGCAGGCGGTGCTCGGCCTCGGTGCCCTGGTGCTGCTCTGGCCGCTGACCAGCCTCACCGGGCTCGCCGACGTGATCGGCGCCCCGGCGCGAGCACTGCTGGTGGTGGCACTCGTCGGTGCCGCGTGGGTCGGGGTGGTCGGCTTCGGCCGGCTGCCTCGGCCGGTGCTCACCCTGACCCTGACCGGGATGGCGGGCGGCGGGTATCTGCTGCTCGCGGACCTGCTGGTCGGTACCGGTGCTTCCGGTGGCCTGGGGGCGGTGGCAGTACCGTTCCTGCTGCTCGACCTGGTCGGTGGCGGGGCGCTGTGGGGGGTGCTGGCCGGGCTGCTCGCCGCCGGCGTGCAGAAGCTGCGGGCCCCACGATGACGGGCCTCACCCGCCGCCAGCTGCTGGCCTCCGGTGCCGCCGGGGCAGCCGGGGCCGGGATCGCCGCCCTGGCAGGCTGCTCGGGTGCGAGCGGCACCGGCGTCAGCGAACCGGAGGCGTTCGACACTCCGCTGCCCATCCCGCCGCTGGCGGACAGCCGCATGGTCGACGGGATCCGCACGTTCACCCTCACAGCGCAGGAGGGCAGCTGGCAGTTCCAGTCCGGACAGCAGGCCTCCACCTGGGGCTTCGACGGCCCGTACGGCGGCCCGACGCTGCGTGCGGCGGTGGGTGAGCGGGTCGCCGTCGAGGTGACCAACGAGCTACCTGAGGCCACCTCCACGCACTGGCACGGGATGCACCTGCCGGCGGAGATGGACGGCGGTCCGCACCAGATGATCGAACCGGGTGAGACCTGGCGGGCCGAGTGGGTGGTGGACCAGGCGCCGGGCACGCTCTGGTACCACCCGCACCCGCACGGGGCCACGGAACGGCACGTCTACCGCGGCCTGGCAGGGATGTTCCAGCTGGTCCCCGCGCCCGGGTCGCAGGTGGCGGCGGTCGAGGAGCAGCTGCCGCACACCTACGGGGTGGACGACGTGCCGGTGGTGATCGCGGACAAGTCCTTCGACGAGGACGGCGAGCTGGTGATCGACGACGGCGGCAACGAGGTGGGTCTCCTCGGTGACGTGGTGACCGTGAACGGGGTGGCCGGGGCACGGCTGGAGGTGACGACGCAGCTGGTGCGGCTGCGGATCCTGAACGCCTCCACCGCCCGCACCTACTCGCTCGGGCTGCCGGAGCAGGAGATGCTGCTGATCGCCTCCGACGGCGGCCTGTTGCGTGCTCCGCTCGAGGTCACCCAGGTGCGCCTCTCCCCGGGTGAGCGGGCCGAGGTGCTGGTGGCTCTCCAGCCGGGCCAGGAGGTGCGGCTGCACTCCTACGAACCGGACCTGGGTCAGGTGGCGGCACCGTTCGCGGTCGGTGCCAATGATGCGTTCGACGTGCTCGCCCTGGTCGCTGCCGAGGAGCTCACCGCCTCGGCCGAGGTCCCCGAGCAGCTGGCCTCGTTCGGCCTGGACGCCGGCGCGGTGAGCGTCCGGCGCCACTTCGAGCTGCAGGGCCGCCAGATCAACGGGGCGCGGATGGACATGGCACGCATCGACGAGACCGTGCAGGTGGGCAGCACCGAGCTGTGGACCGTGCGGAACCTGGACCTGTTCCCGCACAACTTCCATGTGCACGACGTGCAGTTCGAGGTGCACGCCATCGACGGCGCACCCCCGCCACCGGAGCTGGCCGGCCGCAAGGACACGGTGTACACCGAACCGCACCGGGACTACGAGCTCCTGCTGACCTTCACCGACTACACCGACACCCAGTGGCCGTACATGTACCACTGCCACCTGCTCCGGCACGAGGACGAGGGCCTGATGGGCCAGTTCGTGGTGGTCGCTCCCGGCCAGGAGGCGGACCCGTCGCTGATCTCCGGTGCGGGCCGCGAGCACGAGTAGTGGGTCGGAACCCTCTCCACCCGCAGAAGCGTTGCACTACTGTTCCGACATGGGGAAGTTCACGCGTGTCGCAGGGTGGGTGCTCGTCGCGGTCGGCCTGGTGCTGACGGTCATTGCCTTCGTGGACGGACCAGAGCTGCCGGACAACGCCGCGACGCTCCAGTTCGCGCCGCTGCTGGTCGTTGCTGGTGCGGTGCTGGTGACCGCTGGGGTGCTGGCTCGCGGACCGGAGCAGCCCTCGGCTCCCGGGGCCGCGACGCCGCAGGCTCCAGCCGCTGGGCAGCACCCGCAGCCGGGGGCGCCGGGGCAGACCTGGCAGCAGGCAGGCACCCCGCCCGGGAGCTAACCGGCGGTCTTCTCCCGCACCTGGCGCTTGATCCGGCCGAGCATGCCGCCCATCCCGCGCAACCGCAGCGGACTGACCGCCTGCGCCAGTCCGAGCCGGTCGGAGACGTCCCCGGGCACGGCGAGCACCTCGGCGGCGGTCAGCCCGTCCAGACCCTCGTGCAGGATCCCGGCGAACCCACGGGTGGTGGGCGCCTCGGCCGGGGCGGAGAAGTACAGGTGCACCACCGAGTCCGGGCCGGCGCCACCAGCGTCGTCCAGCTCAGCGATCAGGAAGATCGGCGACTGGCACTCCGGCACCGGCTCCAACAGCTCAGGGTGGTCGGTGTACCGCTCCGGCAGGTCCGGCAGCCCCTGGCTGAACTCCAGCAGCAGCTGCAGCCGGTCGGTCTGGGACAGCGCGGTGAAGTCCTCGACGATCGCGGCCAGGGCCTCCGGCAGTTCGGCGGTGGCACCAGCAGTCATCGGTTCGGGACCTCTCCGGGTTCGCTGCCCACAGCGATAGGCACGCGGACCGTGTTCCCCCACTCGGTCCAGGATCCGTCGTAGTTGCGCACGTTCTCGAAGCCGAGCAGGTGCTCCAGCACGAACCAGGTGTGGCTGGAACGCTCCCCGATCCGGCAGTAGGCGATCACCGGCTCCGCAGCATCCAGGCCCTTCTCGTGCCGGTAGATCTCCTCCAGCTCACCGCGGGAGCGGAAGGTGCCGTCCTCGTTCGCCGCGCGGGCCCACGGCACCGACTGCGCACCGGGGATGTGCCCGCCGCGCACAGTGCCCTCGTCCGGGTAGTCCGGCATGTGGGTGCGCTCCCCGGTGTACTCCGGCAGCGAGCGCACGTCCACGAGCTGACCGCCGAGGAAGTCCAGCACGTCCTCCTTGAAGGCCCGCAGCTTGGAGTCGTCCCGCTGCACCACCGGGTACTCGGTCGGCGCGGGGGTGGGTACCTCAGTGGTGAATTCCCGGCCCTCAGCCACCCACAGCGCGCGACCGCCGTCCAGCAGCCGCACGTCCTCGTGGCCGAACAGGGCGAACACCCACAACGCGTAGGCGGCCCACCAGTTGTTCTTGTCGCCGTAGATCACCACGGTGTCGGTGCGCTTGATGCCCTTGGCGGACATCAGCTTCGCGAACCCTTCACCGTCCAGGTAGTCCCGGGTGACCGGGTCGTTCAGCTCGGTGTGCCAGTCGACCTTCACCGCACCCGGGATGTGCCCGGTCTCATACAGCAGCACGTCCTCGTCGCTCTCCACCACGACCAGCCCCTCGCTGCCCAGGTGCTCGGCCAGCCAGGTGGTGCTGACCAGCCGACCGGGGTGGGCGTAGGCGGCGAACTTCGGGTCGTTGTCCTGGGGCAGGCTCATCGCAGCTCCTCATCAGCTGGGGCGAATGTCTCTGCCCCGATCCTCTCACCGGCGCCCGGCTGCTCAGAACTTCGGTCGCAGCAGTCCACCATGCGGACAGAAGGTCACCGACCAGGGTCGAGAAGTCCCGTTTCCTCGTCAACGTCACCGCACGCCGTTGCCGGCGCATCTGGTCGACCGTGCACAGCCCGGCGGCGTGCGGTGCGCGAGACCCAGCGCAAGATGAGCGCACCCAGGGTGGCAGCGAGCAGGGAGGCACCGAGGACCGCAGCCTTGGCGCCCGAGGTATGCGCAGCGTCGGCAAAGGAGAGCTCCGCGATCAGCAGCGCCACGGTGAACCCGATTCCGGCAAGGAGGGCCACCGGCAGCAGGTCCCGCACCCCGATCCGGTCCGGCAGGCGTAATGGGGTGATGCGCGTGACCAGCCAGGTCACCCCGAGGATGCCGACCAGCTTGCCCAGCACCAGGCCACCGACGATGGCCGGAACCACGGGCTGGCCGAGGATGCTCACCAGACCACCGCTGTCTACCAGGTTCACCCCGGCCGAGAAGAACGCGAACACCGGTAGCGCGATCCCCGCGGAGATCGGTTTGATCCGCGCCTCAAGCTGGTGTGTGCGGCTGCGAGACTCGCCGTGGCTCCCCCGGGCCGGAACGGTCAGCCCGAGGAGCACTCCGGCGATGGTGGCATGGATCCCTGCCTCGTGCATCAGCACCCAGGCAGTCAGCGCCATCGGGAGCAGCAGCCACCAGCGCATACGCCGCGCGCGTACCAGCACTGCAAAGACTGCGATGGTCACGAGCGAGGCGGCGAGGTAGTGCAGTCGAAGCTGATCTGTGTAGAACACCGCAATCACCACAATCGCCAGAAGATCATCGACGACGGCGAGGGTGAGCAAGAAGGTGCGGATCGCCGTCGGCAGGCCACGGCCGAACACCGCGAGCACGGCGAGCGCGAACGCAATGTCGGTGGCCGCAGGGATGGCCCAGCCGGACAGTGCCCCCCGATCACCAGCAAGCACGACAACAGCAGAGTAGATTCCGGCCGGAACCGCCATCCCTCCGACGGCTGCAAGCATCGGGACGCCGGCCTGCCTCACGTCACGCAGGCTGCCGACAACGAACTCGTGCTTGAGCTCGATCCCGACCACGAAGAAGAAGATTGCGAGCAGACCGTCGGCAGCCCAGGTGCCGAGGGGCAGATCGAGGTGCAGCGCGGGTGGCCCCAGCACGGTCTCGACCACCGTGAAGTACGTGTCCCTGATGGGCGAGTTCGCCCAGACAAGCGCAAGGGCAGCTGCGGTGATCAACAGCGCACCGCCGGTGGTCTCCCGGGTCACCCAGCCGCCCAGCCGAGCGCGGCGGGACAAGCGGTCATCGGTCTGCGGGCTGGCGAGGCGGGTCATCTGGCTCCAGGTGGCACGTTGGGCGGCTTGCACCGATGCAGCCGCGCACGCGCGCCGCGGCTGCTGCCGACCAGACTTCCCGGCTCTCCGTAACCCAGGGTACCGGCCGACGCCTCCGGTCTCGGAACAACCCGGCACCACCGTACGTTGGTATCCGAGTCCGTCCACACTCAGGAGAGAGGGGCTCCGTGTCGAGACACGCCATCAGGCTCGAGCAGCAGTACCTGGACCGGCTGTACCAGCGGGTGGACGAGCTGCGCGCAGAGACCGCCGACCAGCTCGCCGAGATGCTGCGTGCCCCGGGCACCGACTCCACCGCACTGCTGGACCGGGACGCCCAGGTGGCCCGCCTGGAGCAGCGCACCGCTGACCTGGCCCGCGCCGAGCAGGGGCTGTGCTTCGGTCGGCTGGACCGCACCGACGACTCGATCACCTACATCGGCCGGATGGGGCTGCGCGCAGCCGACCTGGAACCGCTGGTGATCGACTGGCGTGCCCCGGCCGCGGCGGACTTCTACACCGCCACTGCGGCCAGCGGCTCCGACGTGCGCCGGCGCCGGCACCTGCGCACCCGCGGGCGGCAGGTGGTCGCCGTGAACGACGAGCTGCTCCAGCTCGATCATGACGGCGGAGCGCCCGTGGGCGGGTCCGCTCCCGCGCACGAGTTCGTCGGGGAGGCGGCCCTGATGCAGGCGCTCGCCGCCGAGCGCACCGGTCGGATGGCGGACATCGTCACCACGCTGCAGGCCGAGCAGGACGCGATCATCCGCACCGGTCCGGAGGGCATGCTGGTGGTGCAGGGTGGTCCGGGTACCGGCAAGACCGCAGTGGCGCTGCACCGGGTGGCCTACCTGCTCTACACCTACCCGACGATCGCCGAACGGGGGGTGCTGGTGCTCGGCCCCAGCCCGGCGTTCCTGGACTACATCGGGCAGGTGCTGCCCTCCCTCGGAGAGACCCAGGCGGTGACGGCCACCCTGGAGACGCTGCTGCCCGGGGTGGTCGCCACCCGCACCGAGTCGGTGGCCGCCGCAGCGGTCAAAGCGCTGCCGGTGATGGCGGACGTGGTCTCCCGGGCGGTCCGGCGGCACCAGGGCAGCGACGTACCGGTGACCGTGACCTACCAGGGGGATGCGTACCGGCTCGGCGCCGACGTGCTCGCCCGGTGCACCGAGCGGGCCCGGCTGACCGGGCTGCCGCACAACGAGGCGAGGCGCACGTTCGTGGCCGAGCTGCTCGACCACCTCACCGAGCAGGTGATCACGAACGACCGACAGCTCTACGACGACGCCGACCGCGGCTTCGAGACGGAGATCGCGGCTCTGGATGCCGCCCTGGCCAGGGGCACCGACTCCCTGCCCGCAGCGGTGGAGGGTGGCGGTACCGAGGTGACCGGGCTGGCCGCGCGGCACGAAGCGCCCCGCATCCGGAGCGAGCTGGCTGCCGACGGTGCCGTGCGCCACCTGCTCGAGGACCTGTGGCCCCAGCTCAGCCCGACCGGGTTGCTGGAGGCCCTGTACGCCGAGGAAGGTCTGCTCGCCGAGGTGGCCCCGGAGCTGGACGACGAGCAGCGGGCCGCGCTGCGCCGTGCGCCAGGCGGGGGCTGGTCCAGCGGGGACGTCCCGCTGCTGGACGAGGCTGCCGAGCTCCTCGGAGCGGACGACAGTGCCACCGAGCAGCAGCGCCAGGCCCGGCGGGAGGCGGGTCTGGCCTACGCCCGGCAGGTGATCGCCGCCAGCGGTGGCCTGGGTGTCTCCGCCGACGAGCTCGCGGACCGCTTCACCGAGACCGACACCCGACCGCTGGCCGAGCGGGCCGCCGCGGACCGTACCTGGGCCTACGGGCACGTGATCGTGGACGAGGCGCAGGAGCTCACGCCGATGCAGTGGCGGATGGTGCTGCGCCGGGTGCCGACCCGCTCGCTGACCGTGGTGGGGGATGTGCACCAGACCGCTGCGGTCGCCGGCACCACCGCCTGGGACCAGCTGGTGACCGACCACCCCTCCCTGCAGGTGCGCCAGGTGGAGCTGAGCATCAACTACCGCACCCCGGAACCGGTCATGGTGGCAGCCACCGAGGTGCTGCGCGCTGCGGAACCGGGAGCGCTGCTGCCCGAGTGCGCCCGCACCGAAGGAGCGCCGCCCTGGGTGCGCACCGCCCAGGGTGACCTCGCGGGAGAGCTGGCGAGCGCCGTCGTCGAGGAGCAGCAGCAGGTGACCGGCGGGACGTTCGCAGTGATCGCCCCACGCGAGCGGCTGGTGGAGATGGCGATGACCGTCGAAGGTGCGCTGCCCGGTACCTCGTTCGGCTCCGAGGTGGACCTCACCGCCGCGTGCGTGGTGCTCACCCCGGAGCAGGCGAAGGGGCTGGAGTTCGACGGTGTGCTGGTGGTCGACCCGGCGACGATCCTGGCCGGTCGGCGCGGGGTGAACGGGCTCTACGTGGCGATGACGCGGGCGACCCGACGGCTCGGGCTGCTCTGCGACGGTCCGGTGCCCGAGGAGCTTGCCGGGGTTGCTGGCGGCTGAGGCACGCCGCTGCACGGCACCCGGCTCGCCCTGTCCCGGATGTCAGTGGTCCTGGTGCGGCGGCGTGGCGGGTCCGAGCGCGCCGGCGATGCGTTGCTCGATCGCGTCCGTGGTGGCCTCGGGGAGCACGATCAGGCCCTGCAGCTCGTGGGTGGCGCGCTTGTAGGCACTCTGCCGCTCCGCCTGGGTGGCGCCGGAGTCCTCCGCCAGGGAGAGCAGCTTCTTCGCCCGCTCCAGGTGCTGGCGCTCCTCCGGGGAGAAGTCGGCCGCACGGCGCCGCTTGGCCTCCCGTTCGGCGATCTCGAAGGCGAGCGTGTACTCCCGGACCGCGTCGGCGTAGCGGGCGCGCAGGTCCGCATCGCGCAGCTCCTTGGGGTCCTCCGGGCGGAGCCGGTCGGCCTCCAGCTTGGCGCGGTGGAAGTCGACCGTGACCGGTTCGCGCATGTCCGTCATCACCGGGAAGTCGATGAGCTTGCCGACGTCCAGCTCGTAGTCCAGCCAGCGGCGCTCGGTGTCGGTGTGTTCGGCGAGAAGCCGGTCGATCTCGGTGCTGGTCGGAGCTGCCGGTGCAGGAGGGGTGGCCGCGTCGGCAGCGGGTGGCCCGGGTGCTGCCGCCGCCTGCCCGTACTTGATCCGGGCGAGCTCGATCTTGTCCCGGCGCCGCTTCTCGTCCCACTTCTGGGCGCCCTTGATCCAGCCGCCGATGATCCCGCTGAGCGGGAAGATCAGCCACCAGAAGCCCCAGATGTGGTCCACAGACCCAGGGTAGTCGCGGCACTGCGCATCGGAGGTACCTCATGCGGTTCGAGGTACGCGCGGATGACCTCCGATCGCGCCGGTGACCTCCGATGGCGGTCCGGTCCAGCCACCGACCGGTATAACAGCGCTGTTACACTCTCCTCGGTGTCCTCGAACTCACGGCGCGCTGAACCGCCCAGCACAGACCCGACCGAGCACCTGCACTGGGCGGGGCTGCGCGGGCTGCTCACCCGGATGGACGAGGACATCACCCGGCTGTACCAGGACCGCGGCATCGAGGCACTCCGGCCTCGGTTCGCCAAACCTCTGATCAAGCTTGCACGCTGCGGGCCGATGACCATCCGCGCCCTCGCCGAGGCGATCGACGGGACGCACTCGGCCACCAGCCAGACGGTGGCAGCGATGCGGTCTGCCGGGTACGTGCGCACCACCCGCGGCACTGATGCCCGCACCCGCGAGGTGACACTCACCGAGAAGGCAGCCGCCCTCGTGCCATTCCTGGAGCAGGAGTGGCGCGCGACCGAGGCTGCCGTGGCCGAGCTGGACGCCGAGGTGCCCTACCCGATGACTCAGGTGGTCGCGGACCTGGAGCGGGCGCTGGCGCACCGGTCCTTCGCCGACCGAGTGGCTGCGCGGCTGTCCTCATGAGGCTCTCCTCAGCTGTGCTCGACCTGAGCCCGTTGCGCGCCAGCCGCCCGTTCCGGGACCTGTGGCTGGGCTCCTCCGCCTCCGCGCTGGGCGGGCAGTTCGTCACTGTCGCAGTGCTGTTCCAGGTGTGGGAGCTGACCGGCAGCGCGTTCTGGACCGGCGCGATCGGGCTGGTACGTGCGGTGCCGCTGATCGTGTTCGGCCTGGTGGGCGGCACGCTCGCCGATGCCGCCGACCGACGGCGGATCGTTCGGTGGACCACTGCCGCCCAGCTGGTCACGGCCGGCGGTCTGGCCGCTCAGGCGCTGCTGCACGCCCAGTCGTTGGTGCTGCTGCTTGCGCTGGTGGGGGCACAGGCCACCTTCGGCGCCCTGGACGTCCCCGCCCGCCGGGCGCTGCCACCGCGGTTGCTGCCGCTGGCGCAGGTGCCGGCCGGGATCGCGCTGCAGCACCTGAGCTTCCAGGTGTCCATGCTGGTGGGTCCGGCGCTGGCCGGGATCGTCATCGCCGAGCTCGGGCTGACCTGGGCGTTCGGCGTGCAGGCGGTCACCTTCGTGCTCGCCTGGCTCGGGGTGCTCCGGCTGCCGCACCTGCCACCGGACGCCGGTGCGGACCGGCCCGGGTTGGCTGCGATGGTCGCAGGGGTGCGCCTGGTGCTGCGCCGCCCGGTGCTGCGCGGCTCGCTGGCCACCGACCTGTTCGCCACCATCCTGGCGATGCCGATCTCGCTGTTCCCGCTGGTGAACGAGGTGCGGTTCGGTGGGTCGGCGAGCACGCTCGGCTTCTTCCTGTCAGCGGTGGCGGTGGGCGGGATCGTCGCCGGGCTGCTCTCCGGCACGGTCACCCGGGCTCGCCGGGCCGGGCTGGTGCAGCTGGCCGCGGCGGGCAGCTGGGGGTTGGCACTGGCCGGTTTCGGTCTGGCCGAGCCGTTGTGGCTGGCGCTCGGGCTGCTCGCCGTGGCCGGTGCCGCCGACACCATCTCGGTGGTGATCCGCGCGGCGATGGTGCAGCTGGACACCCCGGACTCCCACCGGGGGCGGGTCTCCGCAGTGGAGTCGGTGATCGGGCAGGCCGGCCCGGATGTGGGGAACTTCCGTGGTGGTGTGGTGGCGGGGCTCACCTCCGCGCCGCTCGCCCTGGTCAGTGGCGGTCTGGCGTGCGTTCTCGGGGTGGCCTTCGTCGGCTGGCGCAACCGCGGGCTGCGCGACTACCGACCGCCGACCCCGCAGCTGCCGGGCGCTGGCGGCTGACTGGCGAACGAGCGTCGAACCCTGCAGATGACCGATCGGCGCTACTGCTGAGCCGGGCCGTAGGTGTACTCGCCAGTCGTCCAGTTCACCGTCGATTCGTAGTAGTACCCCGACCACGTACCGTCATCGTTCTCCTCGGTCGATGCGAAGCACTGCAGCGCGGTCGTCTCTTGGTCCAGGTCGCCGACCGACCCACCAGCGACCGGGGAGCAGCTGACGTCGGAGACCTCATCTCCCCCGATCAGGCCATCCTCGAGATCGCCTTCGGCCATGGTCTGGATAGCGGCCTCGACCTCCTCGACGACATCGTTGCGCCACTGCCGCGCTGCGTCCTCTTGCGCTGCTTCTTCACGTGCGGCAGCCTCGGTGGAGGCTTGCTCGGCCGCCGCTGCGCTCGCAGACTCCTCGGCAGCACGGGCGCTCTCCTCCTCAGCTGCCTGTCGGCTCTCCTCAGCGGCAGACGCCGCGGCAGCGGAAGCCTCAGCCGCCTCCTGCCGCGCCTCGCGTTGCTCGAGAAGGAGAGCGAGGCCACCACCGACGATGGCGGCGAGGACGAGCGTGGCGACAAACAGCACGATCGTGCGCCGCCGCTTCGACGGCCCCGGACCGGGTTCCGGCGGCGGGATCGCCAACCACTGGCCACCGTCCCAGTAACGTTGGTGGCCGTCCGGCGTCGGATACCACCCAGGGGGACTGCTCGGTCCTTGGTTCATCGGTGCTCACGGTCCTACTACCAGCGGCCCACCTCGAGCCGAGATGCTCAGTCGGTTTGAACACCCGTATGCGGTGTCCGTTGACAGCACTGTAGACCTCACGATCGGCACGTGTACCCGATTTCGGTGCACACCTCGCGGAGCGAGCAGATGACTCGCCACCAACTCCTCTGGGCTTGCCTCCTCGTGCTGATGCCGCCAGGCTGGTAGCGGTTTTTTGTCAGTCGACGATGGAGGGCATGTGAGTACCGACGGACACGAGACGTCGGAGCAGGGGGCGCAGTCCGGCACGGACAACCAGGCAGACGCGAGCACCGACAGCAGCACGAGCGGTGGCAACGGTGTGGCGCACGCACTGGCCATCGATCTGCCAGAGGACCTCCCGGAGACTGTGCACCTGCCCGGCGGGATGCGGATCGAGGACGAGGACGAGGACAAGGCGATCACCGCAAAGCTGCGCCGGCACGGTGCGAAGATCGGCAAAGGCCTGGTCGCACCCCGGGTGTTCTGGCCCGCACTGGTCGCGGTCCTCGCTGTGGTCGCGTTCGCGCTGATCGCCCCTGGCCTCACCGAGGACGTGTTCAAGGGCATGAACAACTGGATCGTGGCCGATCTCGGTTGGTACTACATGCTGGTGGTGGCCGTCTTCGTCGCCGTCGCGATCGGTATCGGCGTCTCCCGGATGGGCAAGATCCGCCTCGGCCGGGACGACGAGGAACCGGAGTTCGGCCTGATGTCCTGGTTCGCGATGCTGTTCGCCGCCGGGATGGGTATCGGCCTGGTGTTCTATTCGGTAGGTGAACCGCTGAGCTATATCACCACCAGCGTCAAACCGGGCTGGTCCGGTAGCGAGGCGGACATCGCCGGCCTGGCGATGGCACAGACGTTCATCCACTGGGGACTGCACCCGTGGGCGATCTATGCCGTGATCGGGCTCGCTCTCGCCTACGCCATCCACCGGCGGGGCCGGCCCGTGTCCATCCGGTGGGCGCTGGAACCGCTGCTCGGGGAGCGGGTCAAGGGCTGGGCGGGTGACCTCATCGACATCCTGGCAATCTTCGGCACCCTGTTCGGTATCGCCACCTCGCTCGGCCTGGGTGTGAAGCAGATCTCCTCCGGCCTGGCCTCGATGGGCCTGGTGCGGGAGGACGACCAGATCTTGCTGATCATCCTCATCGTGGTGATCACCTTCCTGGCCACGCTGTCCGTGGTCAGCGGTGTCGGTGCGGGCATCAAGTGGCTGTCCAACATCAACCTGTCGATGGCCGGGGTGCTGCTGGTCAGCGTGCTGGTGCTGGGCCCGACGATCTTCCTGTTCCAGAACCTCGTGGAGTCCCTGGGCGTCTACCTGGCGAACCTGATGAACATGACGTTCGACGTGGGCGCCTACCAGCGCGGTGAAGGCGCGGCGGACTGGTTCGCCGGCTGGACGATCTTCTACTGGGGCTGGTGGATCTCCTGGTCCCCGTTCGTGGGTGTGTTCATCGCACGGATCTCCCGGGGGCGCACGATCCGGCAGTTCGTCGCTGGCGTGCTGCTGGTGCCTACGATCGTCGGGTTCATCTGGTTCTCCGTGCTCGGCGGTGTCGGCATCTTCCAGCAGCTGTTCACCAGCGCCGACCTGACCGCCGGCAACTTGAACGACGACGGCAGCCTGAAGGTCGAGGCGGTACTCTTCGAGGCGCTCGGGAACCTGCCCCTGGGCGCGGTCTTCTCCGTGATCGCGATCATCCTGGTGGCGATCTTCTTCATCACCTCCTCCGACTCCGGATCGCTGGTGGTGGACATGCTCGCCTCCGGTGGGCACCCGAACCCACCCACCTGGTCCCGGGTGCTCTTCGCAGTCCTGGAAGGGCTCCTTGCGGCGGCCCTGCTGATGGCCGGTGGTCTGGAGTCGCTCCAGGCAGCAGCACTCGCCACCGCACTACCGTTCAGCGTGATCCTGCTGCTGATGTGCGTGGCCACGATCAGGGCGTTGCGGCTGGACCACATGGTCCGGGAGCGGAACGCTCTGCGCGCTCGCCTGGACCGGGTCACCACACATGTCACCGAGGAGGTCACCGCGGACTTCTCCCGGTACCCCGAGCTCGCCTCCTACGTGGACGACCGGATCGACTACCGGATCTCCCGGACCAGGGCAGCGTTCAACC
>DATGRZ010000233.1:0-3738 GCA_035303065.1 Ruania sp. | reverse complement strand
CGGCGGTTCTCCGCGCTGCAGGGTCTGGAGCCAAACCTGGCTGCTCCCCCTCCGTTGGAGGTGCTGGCCGTGCCGGCGCAGAAGGAGGACGTGCACGGTGTGGAGCTGGCGACCCTGGTGGACCGGGCGGCGCAGGACGCGGACCGGGCAGCGCGGGATACGCACCGGGCAGGTAGCGGCGACAGCGACGTCGGGCCGGAGCGCGGTACCGGAAGCTGAACCCGCGCGGGGCCATCGGGCGCCTCTGCCCAGCAGGTCCCGGGCTGCACAACTGCTCCCTTCTTGACCAAAGCGCGCTCTTAAGAGCACCGACACCTGCCGCCTCCGGCGCAGCCCCAGGGCGATCCCGCGATCCAGACCGTCTACTCCGGCGGTAGCCGTCCTAGTCCACACTGGCTGCCATGCAGGAAACCCTAGAACCAGCCATCGACAGGATTCGACCCCTGGATGAAGAGCGGGTGGCAGGCTGAGATGTCGCTACTGATCGTCGGCCACCGCGGAGCGATGGCCCACCAACCGGAGAACAGTCTCGCCTCCTATGCGCTTGCCGAGGAGATCGGCGTCGACGAGATCGAGCTCGACGTACGACTGAGCAGGGACGAACAGCTCTTCCTGCTACACGATGCGACGCTCGATCGCACCGCAGGCGATGACTCTGCCCGCAACCGAGGCCCGGCAGCAGAGCTCACGTTGGCAGAGCTGCAGGCCGTGGTGCTGGACTCCGGACGAGGGGTGGTCAGCCTGGCAGAGATGTACGACGCCACCTCCACCGGCATCCAGCTGGAAGTGAAGGACCCGGCAGCCGTCCCCTTTCTCGCGCACTTCTTCGCACAACGTCCTGAGGATGCTGCCCGCACCATCCTCACCGGCTTCGACGCAGCGGCCATCCGGCAGGCGGCAGACCTCATCCCGCACATACCGCGCTGCATCATCGTGAAGACAATCACCGACGCACAAAGATTCGACGGAGGCTGGCAGGGCTTGGTGCACTACACCCGCTCGACCCGGTTCGCCTGCGGCTTCCCGGGCTTGGATGCACAGCTGGTCGAGGCTGTCCATGCTCATGGTCTGGAGCTGCACGTATGGCCGATGCGCACGCTCGAGGACATGCGTAGAGCGGTCAGCCTGGGTGTGGACGGCACCACCTCTGATGACCCCGCGCAGGCCAAGCAGTGGCTCCAGCAGGTTCTTGACGAGCGGGCTGGCGCCTGAGCTGCCAGCCCGACGCAGGCGGATCCGGGGTGGGTGACCCTGCCAGAATCACCACCAGCAGCGTGTTCGCTGAGCTCAGCCCGATCACCACCCCGGGCCACGAGCCACCACCGGCCGTCCTCACGGGTCACTGCTCGGATCGCGCACAGCAGTGCGGCGGGCCAGACCACCAGGTCGAGGCTCGCAGTCAGCAGCAGGTGCCCGAACTGCAGGGTCAGCGTCGCACCCGCCATCCCCCACGCAGTCAAGGCCTGGGCACGGCGGCTGCCGCCCACCTCCCTGGTGATCAGCGCCAGTACCGGCAGCGATGCCACCGCGCAGATCAGGGGCACGACCCGCAGCGCCACCACGCTGTCGCCGAACACCGCGATGGCCGCCCGGGCCAGCAGCGGAGTCAACGGTGGCTGGTCGGTGTATCCCCAGGCCGGTGGCAGCATCCGGAAGTAGAGCTCGTCGCGGTGGTAGCCGTACTCCGGAGCTAGGACCGCGAGCACGATCAAGAGCGCGACCATCGCGGTGATCACCGGCACCCGCGCCAGCGGGTCGCGCACCAGACCTGGACCTGCCCTGGCCCCGGTTGTCGTCATGGCACCCAGTGTTCCGGACGGGGGCAAGGCCCTCGCTCAGACCGGGGTGACGTCCAAGGTGCGTCGGCCGCCCGGTCGAGCGGCGCCCTGGCCGGACCTCTTCAGGTCTGCCCGCAGCTCCTTGGGCAGGGAGAACATCAGGTCCTCAGTGGCGGTGCGTACCTCGACCACCAGCCGTACGGAGTGGGAGGAGCTCGCCGAGGGCCTCCTTGTGCGCCGTGGTGACCAGCGGGCAGGTGGCGTCGATGGTGTCCAGGTCGCGTGCGGCTGCCTCGCCGCGCACCGCTGGGCAGACCCCGTGCGCGGAGAAGATCACCCGGGCGCCCTCGGGGACCTCCTCGGTCTCGGAGACGAAGAGCGCGCCGCGCTCGGCCGGCGTGGCCGCCACATGCTTGTCGTGCACGATCTCGTTGCGCACGTACACCGGTGGGCCGTAGTGCTCCAGGCACGCTCGACCGCCTCGATCGCCCGGTCGACCCCGGCGCAGTAGCCGCGCGGGGCGGCGAGCAGGACCTGCTTGGTCGAGGTGGTCACGGGCCCCAGTGTAGGTGGCGGCCGCCGGCCCGGGCAGAGATCAGTCCGGGACCGGCACGCCCCGGGCGGCCAGCCAGGCCAACAGCTGACCGGCATCGAGCACCGGTTTGCCGTACTCCCGTGCCTTGCGGGCTTTCCCGGACTGGGTACCCGCCTCCGCGGTGACCAGCAGGTCGGTACGGGTCTTGGTCACCGATGGCACCGGGAGCAGCTCGCCCGCCCGGGCGAGCGCCTCCATCTGCGGGCGGTCCAGAGATCGTCCCGACGGCGTGAGCACCTCTCCTGTGAAGCACACCCGGGCGCCGGGGTACAGCACATCGTCCGCCCCGACCGGCTCGGGCGCCCGTGCCGCGGCCTCCTCGGCCAGACCGGCACCGAGCAGCTCCTCCAGCCCGCGCAGCCGCTCCAGCACGACGTCCGTGGCTGGCACCCGGGCAGCGGCGGTGAGCACCTGGGACCGGGCCAGCGCGGCGGTCGGACCATCGGGCTCAGGCGCCGCAGCTGCGGCCTCCGTCCTTGCGCCGAGCAGTACCGCCGAGAGCTGGCCGCTGATCGCCAGCAGGTCCGCGAGCGCGGGCAGGTGCTCCGGCCTGGGTGCGGGCGCGTCGGGGTCGCGGGTGAGCAGGTAGCCCGAGCCGCCGGTCTGCAGGTCGGTCTCGCCCGGGTCGCCGAAGGCGTCCACCGCCTCGGCACTGCCGCCGCGGGTCTGGAACGCGGCCAGCGCCGCCTTCGCGCGGGCCAGGGCGGATCCGGCAGCCGGTCGCGCGCCACCAGCACCCGCACCAGCCTCGGCCCGCACCGGGACGCCGAGCGGCAGCGGGGCCACCACTCCGAGGCGTTTCAGCTCGAAGTCGACCAGCGCCAGGACCTCCTCCACGTCCGGGCCCACCGGTGTGTACCCCTGGACCACCGGGGCGAGCACCGCCCAGGCCTCGGCGAGGGTCGGTGCCAGGGCGACGTCCGCCGTCGTGAGACCGAACCGGCTGCGGGCATCGGCGAGATCGCGCTGTGGGTTGACCAGGGTGCTCAGCGCGGTCCCGTCACCGAAGGCGACGGCGATCTCCACCGGACGTGGGCGGCTCCTGCGTCCCTCCTCGCCCACGACCAGGGCGGCGATCCCGCAGAACCGGGCCTGCGCCGTCGATCCGCGTGCGGATGCGAGGAACCGCAGGATGCGCCGGTCGGACTTCAGGTCCCTGGGCAGCACCGGGCGGCGCAGCACCAGCCCGGCCATCGACGTGCACCGGCTCAGGGCCACGTACACCTGTCCGGCGGAGAACGTGCCACCGGTCAGGTCCACCACCACGTTCTCAAGGGTCTGCCCCTGGCTCTTGTGGATGGTGATCGCCCAGGCGAGGCGCAGCGGGAGCTGGGTGAAGGTGCCGACCACCTCGTGCCGCAGCCG
>DATGRZ010000232.1:0-14297 GCA_035303065.1 Ruania sp. | reverse complement strand
GCCGTCGCGCAGCTCCACCACCGGCCCGAGGATCTCCGGGATCACGTCACCGGCCTTGCGCAGCACCACAGTGTCGCCGATCAGCACCCCCTTGGCGCGCACCACGTCCTGGTTGTGCAGCGTGGCCTGGCGGACCACCGATCCAGCGACGTGCACCGGCTCCATCACCGCGTACGGGGTCGCCCGGCCAGTGCGGCCCACGCCGACGGCGATGTCCAGCAGCTTGGTGTGCACCTCCTCCGGCGGGTACTTGTAGGCGATCGCCCACCGGGGTGCGCGGCTGGTGGCACCCAGCTCGCCGTGCAGGGCGAGCTCGTCCACCTTGACCACCACACCGTCGATCTCGTGCTCCACCGAGTGCCGGTTCTGCTCGTAGTCCGCCACGAACGCGAGCACATCGGAGACCGAGTCGAGCACCTTCGAATAGGGGCTGGTCGGCAACCCCCAGCTGGCGAGCAGGTCGTACACCTCGCTCTGGCTGTCCACCGGCGGCCTGGACCAGGCACCGATACCGTGCACGTACAGCGACAATGACTTCACGCGGGCGTCCCCGGCTTCGCGCTCCAACCCTTCCTTCTTCTCCAGCAGCTGACGCAGCCCACCGCTGGCGGCGTTGCGCGGGTTGGCGAACGCAGGGAACCGGCGGGCTGCGCTGGCCGCCTCCCGCTCGGCGTCGAAGTTCCCGCGGCTGGCGGCCGGACGCTTCTGCCAGCGTTCCCGGGCAGCGGCGACCGCACGGTCCTGCAGCTCAGCCTGCAGCTCGTTCAGGGTGGCGAACGCGGCGGTCGGGATGAACACCTCGCCACGCACCTCCACCAGGTCGGGGTGTCCGGTGCCGGACAGCCGCCGTGGGATTCCGGCCACCCGGACGGCGTTGGCGGTGACGTCCTCCCCGATCCGCCCGTCTCCGCGGGTGGCGGCGCTGACCAGCCGACCGTTCTGGTAGCGCAGCGCGATCGCCAGTCCGTCGATCTTCAGCTCGCACAGCCAGCGGACCCTGCGCCCGGCGGCCTCCTGGGTCTTGGTGAGCCAGTCACCCAGCTCCTCCACCGAGAACACGTTGTCCAGGCTGAGCAGCTGCTCGGCGTGCTGCACCGGGGTGAACAGCGGAGAGGTGGACCCGCCGACCTCCTGAGTCGGTGAGTCCGGGCGCTGCAGGAACGGGTGGCTGGTCTCCAGCGCCTGCAGGTCCCGGAGCAGCTCGTCGAATGCGGCGTCGGACATCAGCTGGGTGTCCTCGTTGTAGTACGCCTCGCGTGCGCCACGCACCCGGTCGGCCAGGTCCTGCCAGCGTGCGCGCAGCTCGGCCTCGTCGAGGGTCTCGTCGGTACTGGTCGGGAGCGGCCCTTGGGGCAACTGGTCGTTCACGCCTGCCATTCTGTCCCCTTGCGGTGACATCGCCCAGCCCAGCATGTCGACGGCGGAGCTCACCATGGGCGGGCACCCCACCGTGCGCGTGTGGTGAGATGGGCGCATGACCTGGAACCCCTACGGCACCGGCGGGGACGACCCGAGCACTCCGCCGGGTGAGGGACTCAGCGGCAGCCAGGTTCCGCCGTCGAGCTGGCCGGCACAGCAGGGATCCGGGTACGGCGGCCACGGGCAGAGCAGCTACGACCAGAGCGACTACGGCCACAACGCCTACGGCCAGAGCAGCCCCGGCCAGAGCAGCTACGTCCCGGCCGGCGCCTCGCAGAGCGACTCGATCCCGCCGGCCGCTGCGGGCGCTCACTATGTCCCGGGCTCCCCTGCCAGCACCTCCACGGGCACGAACAGTGTGCAGAAGCCGGGGTTGCGCGCCCTGGCGGTCTTCCTCGTCCTCGGTTCCTTGGTCTACCTGGGCTGGCACGCGGGAGTGTGGGGTGAGCCGCTGCTGAACAGCCTGATGGTGGAGAACTGCCCGGACCCGGACGAACGGATGACCTGCCTGACCAGTGACGCCATCCATCGGTGGGTCTATGCGCCGATGCTAGGCGTCCTGGTCGCCTGGGGCTTCGCCTCCGGGGCGGCCACCGAGGCGAAGAACGGACGGGCTCGCGGCTACGTGCACCTGCTCTGCGGGATCGCCGCACTGGTCGTCGGAGGGGTGGTGAGCAGCCAGTGAGCGGCATCTACGCCGGATCCAGCGCTGATCCGTTCGGCGGCCGGTACTCCCAGCGTGGGCTGGTGTTCGGCCGAGACGCGGAGGAGAACAGCTTTGGCCGGCCTCGACATGTCTCCGGGGTGGCGATGGCCATCGGCATGTTCCTGGTCTGGGGCTCGCTCTTCAGTGCACTGGTGACCGTACCGATGGTGCTGCTCAGCTGGACGCTGACCGAGTTCGGGTGGCAGATGCCGGCCGGGGCGCCGAGCATGGCAGTCAGTGTGCTCGTCACCGTGGGAACCTGGCTGATCAGCATGATCACCGCGATCGTCGCCCGTAGCAACCTGCGGCGGCTGCAGACCACCGGAGGGCTGGCGAAGCTCGCGGTCAGCGCAGTGGTGCTCGGCGGCGGGATGTGGTGGGTCTGGACGGTGAACGGGATTCCGCTGTAGCTCAGGACTCTGCTGTACTGGCCCGTCAGGTCGGTGACCACAGTCGCGACAACGGGGATCTTTCGTTGGTATCTCACGGTTCTCGCGAGAATGTCAGTGGTCGGTCGTAGTGTCCTTGGTATGGCACAGGAGCTCGATCACAGCGGACACCAGGGCGCGGCGGACGCCCCGGTGGTGATCGAGCTGTATCGGTGCACCGACCCGGGGTCGTGGCAGGTCGCAGAGGCGCTGACCGGGGATCCGGTCGTCGAGCCTGAGGCTGGTCGCGGACCGGCGCAGGAGGACTCCGGTGAGGCTGCGGTCTCGGCGCTGGAGCAGGCGATGGCCGCAGACGTTCGGCTCTATCTGAGCCTGGCAGAGCGGTTGGCGCGGCACCCTGCCGATGCGCATCTGTTCGCGCTGCTGGACCAGATCGACACCGAGAAGGTGGACGAGGCGGCGCTGGTGGAGCTGGCTGCTGCTGCCGAGCGGGTGGAGTCCGCGGCGCATGCGGCCAAGCTGCGAGCCGCGGCGGCTCTGGCCGGCCGGCAGACGATGGCCTGCGCCGCGCTGGCGGAGCACACCCGTGGCCCCTCGGGGCTGGCCGGTGACGAGCTGACGGCTCGGTTGCGGACCTCAGCGAAGGCCGGAGCGGACCTGGTGCGTCGCGGGCACGCGCTGACCACCTACTTGATGGCCACCGGAGACGCGCTGAGCCGAGGTGAGATCGATGCGGCCCGTGCGCGGGTGATCGTCGACGGGCTGCAGCACGTGGGCTGGGAGGTAGCAGTCGCCGTCGAAGACCGGGTGCTGCCCAAGGCCGCTGACCGGACCCCTGCTCAGCTGCGCTACGACGTGAGCAGAGCACTGGTCGCCGTGGACGCTGACGAGGCGGAGGCCCGCGCCCGGGCACGTGCCACCTCGCGGCGCGTGACCCGGCCGAGGAACGAGGGCGACGAGATCGCTTCGATGCGCATCGAAGGTCCTGCTGGTGACGTGCTCGCACTCGACCTGGCGCTGGATGCCACGGCTCGCGCAGCCAAGGCTGCTGGTGATGAACGCACGATGGACCAGCTTCGGTTCGACGCACTGGCTGGTGTGGGCCACCACGCCCTGACCACCGGTCACCTGGGCGACCCGGCGATGGGTGCCGACCTGGCTCGTACCGGTGGTCACCTCCCGCACCTGAACCTCACCATGACCTTGGACCAGCTGATGCCCGCCGGCGACCGGCCGCCGCACGCCCCGGAAACCAAGCGTGCGTCCTCCGGAACGGAGCCGGCGCCGGAGGAAGCTGCTGCGGCCAGCGACGAGCCCGCCGAGATCACCTGGCCGCCCGATCTGGGCGGGGAACGGCTGGAGCCCGGGCAGGTGCCCGAGCTGGCCGGGTACGGGCCGATCAGCCCGGCCACCGCCCGGGCCCTGGCCGCCGGAGGCGTCTGGCGGCGGATCGTCACCGACCCCCTGACCGGGTCCGTGCTGGACGTCGGACGCACCAGGTACCGACCCACGCGCGCCATCGCCGAGCACATCGTGGCCCGCGACCGCACCTGCGTCCGCCCCGGCTGCAGCCACCAGGCCAGCAGCTGCCAGCTGGACCACACCCTCCCGTTCAACCACGCCGACCCCGCCCACGGCGGCCCCACCAGCGTGGCCAACCTGGGACCACTGTGCGCACGAGACCACCAGGTGAAGACGCACGCCGGCTTCCACCTGACACAGGTCGAACCCGGCATCTTCGAGTGGACCACACCCACCGGGCACCGCTATCGACGAGAACGCGACGGCACCACCACCTCGCTGACCCACCAGCCGCCCCGGCGGGACCCAGCGTGGGACGAGCTGCCCCCGTTCTGACCGGCAGTCGGTGCCGTCCCCTCCCATACCCTGGGTGCTGTGGTGGAGAAGAGCCTGTGGACCCAGAAGGTCGAGCAGAACCCGCAGCACTCGCACTGGTACGTGCAACGGTTCCGGACGATGGCAGCCTCTGGTGAGGACCTGCACGGTGAGGCGCGCCTGGTGGATGCGTTGGCCCCACGTGGTGCCAGCATCCTGGACGCCGGCTGCGGACCGGGCCGGGTCGGAGCCGAGCTCGCCGCCCGCGGGCACCAGGTGGTCGGAGTGGACGTGGACCCGGTCCTGATCGATGCAGCCCAGGCGGACCACCCGGGACCCACCTGGCTGGTGCAGGACCTCGCCGAGCTGGACCTGCACGCCGTCGCGGCACCGTTCGACGCGGTCGTCGCTGCCGGGAACGTGATGACCTTCCTGGCGCCGAGCACCCGGCGCACCGTGCTGGAACGGATCCGCGACCACCTCGCCGCCGAGGGCCGGTTCGTCACCGGCTTCGGCGCCGGCCGCGGCTACCCGTTCGAGGAGTTCGCCGGCGATGCCCAGGCCGCCGGGCTGACCATCGAGCTGACCCTGTCCACCTGGGACCTGCGCCCGTTCACCCCGGAGTCCGACTTCCTGGTGGCCGTGCTCGGGCGCTAGGTGTGCTGCCCTCGGAAGGTGAGTAAGGAGCCCTGCGGGGCTAGGCTCCGACCTTCTCGGCCGCCGCACCACGCCCGGCGCGGGTGATGGCCGCCTGACCGAGCACCCGGGTGCCGTCGTAGACCACGATCGACTGACCGGGGGCGATCCCGCGCAACGGCGAGGAAAGCTCGGTGAGCAACCGGTCCTGCTCACGCCGCACCCGCGCGGGCACCGGCTGCCCGTGGGCCCGCACCTGCACGCTCACCTGTGCCCACTGGCCGGCCGGCACGTCCTCGGCCAGCCAGGTCACGGCGTCGGCAGCGATCTCGTCCACCGAGAGCAGCTCGCTCGGACCGACCACCACCCGGTTCGCGGCCGGATCCACCTCCAGCACGTAGCGGGGCTTGCCGTCCGATGCCGGCCGGTTCAGCCCCAGCCCGCGCCGCTGGCCGACGGTGTAGGCGTAGGCGCCGTCGTGCTCACCGACCACGGTCCCCTCGGCGTCCACGATCTCCCCGGCCCGGGCGCCCAGCCGCTCGCGCAGGAACCCCTGAGTGTCGCCGTCGGCCACGAAGCAGATGTCATAGGAGTCCGGCTTTGCCGAGACGCTCAGCCCGCGGGCCGCAGCCTCGGCGCGCACCTCGTCCTTGGACGTCACCTCACCGAGCGGGAACACCGACCGCGCCAGCCGGTCCGCACCCATCACCGCGAGCACGTAGGACTGGTCCTTGGCCTCGTCCCGAGCCCGGTGCAGCTCGCGCCGGGTGCCGCCGCCAGCCGCCGGCACGTCCACGATCCGCGCGTAGTGCCCGGTGGCGACCGCATCGAACCCGAGCGCCAGCCCCCGGTCCAGCAAGGCGGAGAACTTGATGTGCTCGTTGCAGCGCACGCACGGGTTCGGGGTGCGGCCGGCCTCGTACTCCGACAGGAAGTCGGCGACCACGGTCTCCTCGAACTCCTCGCTCAGGTCCCACACGTAGTACGGGATGCCGAGCACGTCCGCGGCGCGGCGCGCATCCGAGGCGTCCTCGATCGAGCAGCAGCCGCGGGAACCGTTCCGGTGCTGGGCGCGAGACCGGGACAGGGCCATGTGCACCCCGACCACGTCGTGCCCGGCGTCCACCGCACGGGCCGCGGCCACGGCGGAGTCCACACCGCCGGAGAGGGCTGCCAGCACGCGCATCAGGATGCCTCCTTCGCTGTCGGGGGAACTGGCGGTACCGGGGGTACGGGAGGTACTGGCGGGACCGGGGAACCCTGTGGAACCGGTGGGGCTGGTGTGTTCGTAGCGCCGTCCGCCCGGCGTTGCGACGGTCGCGGCCGGTAGGCCGCACGCGCCCGGGCGACCGCCTCCGGCAGGGCGACCAGCAACGCCTCCACGTCCGCCTCGGACGAGCTCCACCCCACGGTGAGACGCACTGCCGAGCGGGCTGCGCCGTCGTCGGCCCCCATCGCGAGCAGCACGTGCGAGGGCTGCTGCACCCCCGCCTGGCACGCCGACCCGGAGGAGGCGCACACACCGGCCGCGTCCAGGGTGAACAGCAGCGCGTCCGCATCGGCCCCGGAGAAGGTGAAGTGCGCGTTCCCGGGCAGCCGGCCCGCACCCGGGGCTCCGCGCAGCTCGGCATCCGGCACCGCCTCCAGCACCCCGGCGATGAGCCGGTCCCGCAGCCGCGAGCGCCGCTGCGCTTCCACCGCCAGGTCGGTCACCGCCGCGTGCACTGCTGCCGCGAGCGCTGCGAACGAGGCGTGCGGCAACGTGCCGGAGCGAACCGCACGTTCCTGGCCGCCCCCGTGCTGCACCGGCACCAGTCCGAGCTCCCGGCGGGCCAGCAGCGCGCCGATGCCGATCGGGGCGCCGAGCTTGTGCCCGGAGAAGGACAGGGCGTCCAGCCCGCTGGCGGCGAAGTCCACCGGCACCTGCCCGACGGCCTGCACCGCGTCGGAGTGCACCGGGACGGCGTGGCTGTGCGCGAGCGAGGCGACCTGCTCGACCGGCTGGATGGTGCCCACCTCGTTGTTCGCCCACATCATCGAGACCAGCCCGGTGCGCCCGCCCTGCTGCTCAAGGTGCTCGGCCAGCTCGTCGGTGCGCACCACACCGGTGGCGTCCACGCCGATCTCGTGGGTCTCGGCGCCCTCGTGCTCGGCCAGGTGGTGCGCGGTCTCCAGGACCGCGTGGTGCTCGACGGCGGAGGTCACCAGACCAGGTCGGCCCACCCGAGCCTGGGCGCGCCAGATCCCCTGCACGGCGAGGTTGTCCGCCTCGGTGCCGCCGGCGGTGAGGATCACCTCGGCCGGGTCGGCACCCAGGTCCGCAGCGATCGACTCCCGGGCCTCCTCCAGCACCCGGCGGGCGGCACGGCCGGCTGCATGCAACGACGAGGGGTTCCCGGCGACCTGCAGCGCGCGGGCATAGGCGTCGGCCACCTCCGGTCGCACCGGGGTGGTCGCGGCGTGGTCGAGGTAGGTGGTCACGGCGTTCCAGTGTACGTTCCACGCGGAAGCTGGCCGGCGGCGCCGCGAAAATCGCTGGCGGGCGAGGGCGGACGGTGCCACGGTCTCCCTATGAGCTCTCCCACCCCCGCTGCTGTGCCGGCTGCCGCCGGCGGCGTGACCGTGCGCCCGGTGGACATCGGCTCCGATGCCGACCTCGCTGCGGTCAACCAGGTCCTCGCTGCCCAGGAGGAGCACGACTTCGGCGGGTCCACCGCGCCGACAGTGGCCCAGACCCGGGCCGACTGCGCGGACACGAAGTTCTGGCGGCAGCAGCGACTCGTGGCCGAGCTGGACATGGAAGGCCGGCGTGAGGTGGTCGGCACCGGCTGGCTCGGTCTGCCGCTGGCCGAGGACACCGACCAGGCGATGGTCGAGCCGATCGTGCACCCCGACCACCGGGGCCAGGGCGCAGGTACGGCGCTGCTGACCGAGCTGGTGCGCATCGCCCGGGACGCCGGTCGCAGCACTCTGACCGCCTGGGGCAACATCCCGCTCGACGGAGACGTGGATGATCCCAGCGTGCCGGCCAACCGGCTCGCTGCCCGGTTCGGGATGAGCCGGAAGAACGTGGCGGTCGTGCGGGTGCTCGACCTGCCGATGCCGCCCGGTCGGCTGGACGAGATCTGGGCCCGCACCGAGCCGCACCTGGGCGGATACCGCATCCTCTCCTGGACCGACCGGACCCCCGAGGAACACCTGGCCGCCTATGGGCTGCTGCTGCGTCAGCTGGAGCTGGACGAACCGGACGAGGACGTCGTGCACGAGGCGCCGGAATACACCCCGGAGCGGATCCGGGTCGCCGAGGAGCGCAAGGCGCGAACCGGAATACGCTCCCTGGTGGCGGTGGCGCTCGCCCCGGACGGCACGTTCGCCGGCAACAGCGTGGTGGAGTTCCGTAGTTCACCGGACGCCACGCTGGGCTTCCAGGAGAACACCCTGGTGATGCCCGAGCACCGGGGGCACCGGCTCGGCTACGCGCTGAAGGTCACCACGCACCGGATGCTCGCCGACCATGCCCCGCAGCTACGCCGCCTGGCTACCTGGAACTCGCACGTGAACCCGTGGATGATCCGCATCAACGAGGATCTGGGCTACCAGGTGACCGGTCGGGAGATCACCTACCAGGGCTGAGCGCGGCCGGATACCAAGGCCGGCGTTGCTGGCGGCCCGGGCGCCCGGGCCGCCCCCGCTGCGCTCAGCTGCCCGGGGTGCGCTCCTCGGCCCGAGCCCGGTCCGTGCTCAGTGCCTGGATCACCACCGACGCGCCGATCAGTGCGGCACCCGTGGGAAACAGGGACCACTGCACCCCGGCGAGCACCGTGCTCAGCACCGCCGATCCAACCTGGGCGTTCCGGCCCATCCGGTCTGAGATGAGCATGTACAGGTCGGTGGTCCCAGGCCAGTGCCAGTCCGCCGAGAACGAACAGGCACACCGCCCAGATCACGCACTTCTTCGCGGTCGGATGCATCGGTCGGCCTCCTTGCCCCTTGATGGTCTTCTTTGCCGTCCAGGGTAGTCAGACCCGGTGCCTGCGTCCGGTGCCCCGGTAGGCTCGGTGCCCCACCGACCAAGGAGCCGTGGTGACGACGTACAGCGAGTCCGCCCTGAGGCCGCCGGAGGCTGAGCTGCACCGACGGCTCGGCCGGCAGAATCCGCTGGACTCCGAGCCGGGGCTCCAGCTCGTCCGACGCGACCGCAGGGTCGAGGCGGTCACCACCCGCTGCGGCAGCTGGCAGTGAGGCCCCGGAACCGGCCCGGGCACCCGGTCCGGCCGCCGTCGCCGTACTACACCCCCGGTGAGCCCGCCGCACCGGCCAGCACGGGTGCACCGGGCAGCACGGGCGCACCAGGCAGCACGGGCGCACCGCCCAGCAAGCCGCCGCCCTTCGCTCCCTACACCCCGCCACCGCGACCGCCGGTCTCGAAGTGGAAGGTGGGCCTGGCGGTCGGTGCCGGGCTGCTGGTCCTGGTCATGGTGATCATCGGGATGGTCAACGACGATCCGGACGTTGCGACGCCGGTGGCGCCCGAACGTCCGCTGGGCACCCTCACCGAGGACTGGCTGCTCACCCCGGCCCAGGCCGCCGGCGCCGATGATGTCAGCGAGTTCAACACCTCCCCGGACGGGGCCTTCACCGGTCCGGCCCTGATCGCCGGCGGGGACGTCTGGGCGATGCTCACCAAACCGGGAACCAGCACCCCGGAGCAGGTCGTCGGGATCGACCCCGCGAACGGTGAGGTGCTCTGGCGTCATGAGGTGCCCGGCGGGATGTGCGGTGATGCGATCGTCGCCGGGCAGGTCGCCTGTCTTGCCCGCGACGGCGGATGGTCGGGTGTGGTCGTGGACGTCGCCACCGGCGAGGCGCACCGGTGGGAGGCCACCGGGGTGGACTCGGTGATGCTGGTGCACCTCACCACCGAGGGGCTGCTGGTGGTGGGCGACCTCGCCCCGGTGGCCCCGCACACGATGGTCACGCTCCTCGCACTCGACGGGGAGCAGCGCTGGCAGGTGGACCTGGCCGACGTCCCGGGCGCCAAGGTGCTGTTCACCACCTTCCTCCAGGGCGATGTGGACGGGCAGAGCGACACCGAGCTGATGATGGAACGGCCCCGGTGGCGGGACCTGGAGGAGGGGAAGGTGCTGCTCTGGTCCACCCCGGGTGCGGCATTGATCGACCCGGCCACCGGTGCCATCACCGCCAGCCAGTGCCGCCGCGCCACCGCCGCCGGCGACCACTACTACTGCGCCACCGACGAGGGGATCGCCCGCCGCGACCTGGATGGCACCGTGGGATGGACGCTGCCCGACCTGGACCTGGTGACCCCGCCGGAGACCACCCCGGCACGGCCGCTCGCCGTGGCCGGCCAGGACCGGCTGGTGGCCGTGGACTGGGACGCCGGCACTGCCCGCGGCGCGCTGCACCGGTTCCGGCTCAGCGGCGGTGGTTTTGTCGCCGGGACCATCCCGGTGGCCGGTGGTGGGGACGCCGAGCACACCGTCGCCTGGGCGGGTGATGCCCTGCTCGGTATCGAGCCGGAGGACGATGCGGTCGCCTGGACCATGAACCTGGATGACGACCTGCCGTTCATCAGCGACGTCTTCGCCGTGGACGGCACGCTGGTGACCGACTCCTCCCCGGCGATGGGCCTGGACCCGGCGACCGGGGAGGTGCTCTGGACGGCGCGCGCCGAGCACGGGTTCACCTTCGAGGTGGTCGGTGACCGGCTGGTCAGCGTGGGCACGGACGCCCTCGCCCCGGTGGCGCTACCGGACAGCTAGCGACCCAGGCGGGTGCGCAGCCAGGCGGCGCAGACCAGGCCCTGGTCCCGCTGGAAGGCGCGCACGTGCGGGATACCCGGCGGCGGGGGCTGCAGTGCCTCGTGCAGGAAGTAGCCGGCGAACGCCGCAACCACTGCGGTCACAGCGTCCGGGTCCGCGGCCGAGCCCACCGGGTGGGCGGTGAACACCTCCCCGGGGTCCCCGCCGCCCTCCAGCGCCATGCTCGGCATCATCCCGAGCAGGTCCAGCCACGGCGCACCCACGCTGGCATAGGGCCAGTCCACCGCGAGCAGCCGGCCGCCGGCGCGGACCATGTTGTCCGCGCGCAGGTCGTGGTGCACCAGCGCCGAGCCTGCGCTCACCTGCGGCCAGGTGTCCGCGAGCGCGGCCAGAGTCTCCATCCGGTCGAGCAGCCACCGGCCGAGCACCTCGTCCAGCCCAGCCAGCCGCTGCTGCAGAACGGTGTCAGCGGCGAGCAGGTGCCACTCCTGGAAGACCATCGCGGCCACCGGCGGGATCCGGGGATGCTCAGGCGCCTCGATACGGCCCACGTCGGCGACCAGGTCGAGCGCCTCAGCGAGCTCAGCCGGCTGCCACGGCAGCTGCGGGCCCGGGCCGTCGGCCGCGTCGAAGGCGAGCACCACCCAGTCCTGCTCCCCCGTGCCGTCCTCCACCGCCTCCTCGACCGCCCACCGGAACGCCGGCGCCGGCAGCACCGCACCGACCTCCGCGGCGAGCACCTCGGCCACAACGGCCTCCTTGCGGTAGAGCTCACCGCTGAACGGGTGCTCCTCGGCCGCCACCGCCTTGACGAACACCCGCTCCCCGGAAGCCAGGACCAACGTCGAGGCCAGACCAGGGCTGTACCCGCCGTCATGGCTGACCGCGCCGACCACCCGGTCCCCGAGACGGCCAGAGACCAGGTGAGCGACGCCGTCGGGAAGCTCCGCCCAGGTCAGCCGGACGCGGCCCTCAGCCGCCATGGTCGCGGAGCACCTCGACGGCATCAGCCAGCACCGAGGACAGGTCCCCGATCACAGCGAAGTCCGCCAGCTGCACCAGCGGTGCCTCGTCGTCGATGTTCACGGCGATCACCGTGCCCGCACCGGCCATCCCGCCGATGTGGTGCGGCGCACCCGAGATGCCCGCGCCGACGTACACCCGCGGCGCCACTGTGGTACCGGTCTGCCCGACCATCGCCTCCGGTGGCAGCCACCCCTCCTCCACACAGTCGCGGGTGGTGCCGAGCGCAGCACCGAGCGCGTCCGCCAGCTCCTCAACCGGTTCGAAGTCACCGAACGTGCCGCGCCCACCGGAGACCACGATCGCCGCCTCGGCCAGCGACGGGCGGGTGTCCCCGGAGTGGTCGGCCACAGTGCGCTCCAACAGCTCCAGCCGCGGGGGCACGTCGATCTGTGCCGGGGCGTCCACCAGCTCGGGGGTGCTCGGCCGGGCGGCAGGAGTCGCGATCACCGCGTTCGGCGCCACTGTCGCCACTGCAGTCTCGGTGCGCACCTCGCAGACGCTCTCCCAGGTGCCACCGAAGGCACGCTTGCCGCCCACCAGGTGCCCCTCGTCCAGGGACAGCCCGGACACGTCGATGAGCAGCCCGGCACCCAGCTGGTGCGCCGTGTGCGCGGCGATCTCCTTGGTGCTGAACGTGGAGGTGAACAGCACGACGGCGCAGCTCGCCTGCCTCGCCGCGTTCGAGGTGGCCTGGGCTGCTACGGCAGCCGCGCTGGCCGGCTCCGGCAGGGGGGTGGTCAGCACCCGGGTCACACCGTAGGCGCCGAGCTCCTCCAGCAGCCCACCGTCCGGAGTGGTGTGCACCAGCGCGGTCACCTCACCCAGCTCGCGGGCGATGGTGAGCACCTCCAGGGTCGCCGGCCGCAGCGGGGCGGCCGCATCCGGGCCGAGGGGCACGAGCACACCGGTCATCGGTTCTCCTTCGCGAGCAGGTCGTGGGCGATCAGGTACTCGGCGAGCTTGGCGCCCCCGGTGCCGTCGTCGAAGACGATCTCCGGGTCGGGCTCGGGGCGGCGGGTGGCCGAGCGCACCGCGGTGCGGGAGGTCAGCTGGTCGGCGGTCAGACCCAGGTCGGCAGCGGCGTGCGTGGTCACCGGCTTGGACTTCGCGGCCAGGATCTGCTGCATCCGCGCCAGCCGGGGGCTGTTGGTCACATCGGTCACGGACACCACTGCCGGGGTGGCCGCCCGCCAGGTCTCGCTCACCCCGTCCACCCCACGGTGGGTGGTGATCACACCGTCATCCCAGGTGACCGTTCGGGCCACGCTCAGCTGCGGCCAGCCGAGCTCGGCGGCGAGCAGGGAGCCGATCACCGAACCGAGGCCGTCCAGGGCGGCCATCCCGGTGACCACGGCGTCCACCGGTTCCTCGGTGCGGATCGCGGCGGCCAGCGCCGCAGCGGTCACGGCGTAGTCGGCGCCGGCGAGGGCGTCGTCGCACACGTGCACACCCCGGTCGGCGCCCATCTGCATCGCCCGGCGGACGGCGTCCACGGCGATCGAGGGGCCCATGGTGAGCGCGACGACCTCGTGCTCGGTGCCGGAGTCGGCGGCGCTGGCGGCCTCCTTGAGCTGCAGCGCGGTCTCCACGGCGTTCTCGTCGACCTCGTTCAGCGTGCTGTCCACGGCATCGCGCACGGTGCGGTGGTCGGCCCCGAACGCTCGATCTGACGAGAGGTCAGGAACGTGCTTCACGCAGACTACGATTCGCATGAGCCCAGCCTGCCACCACCGGGGCTGGCAGCACACATCCCCGACCCGGAACCTCCTGTGACCTCGACCGCTTCTCGCACTGTCGCCAGCGCTGCCGCTGACGTCAGCGCCCCTGCCCCGGAGCTCGCCGAGCGGCCGCAGGTGCAGCCGACCGCGTTCGGGGTGCAGCTGGTCGAGGGCGGTGCGTCGGTACTGGTGCACGCCCCGCACGCCGAGCGGGTGGAGCTCTGCCTGCTCGGTGCCGGGCCGGGCGGGGCCGAGCGGCGGGTACGACTGCACCGGGGACGGTTCGGCCGCTGGTTCGGCATCGTTCCCGGCGTGGCCGCAGGCCAGCGGTACGGCTTCCGGGTGGCCGGACCGTGGGAGCCGGGGCACGGCCTGCTGCACAACCCGCACAAGCTGCTGCTGGACCCCTACGCCCGGGCAGTGCAGGGCCGGCTGGAGCTGCGCCCGGAGGTGTACGGGCACCAGGTGGACGACGACCTGCAGCAGGTCGGCCGGCCACGCCCGGACGAGCGGGACAGTGCCGGGCACGTGCCGGTCGGGGTGGTGCTGGACTCCGCGGACGCGCTACCGGTGCACCACCCGCAGGTACCCTGGCGGGACACGGTGATCTACGAGGCGCACGTGCGCGGCCTGACCATGCAGCTGCCCGGGGTGCCGCCCGAGCTGCGCGGCACCTACGCAGGCCTGGCCCACCCCGTGACCCTGGCGCACCTGCAGAGCCTGGGGATCACCGCCGTCGAGCTGTTGCCGATCCACGCGAAGGTGGACGAACCGGCCCTGACCG
>DATGRZ010000231.1:0-7894 GCA_035303065.1 Ruania sp. | reverse complement strand
GCAGTGAGCACCCCGCCGAGAACGTCATCATCGAGAGTGTGGACATCCAGTGACCGATCAGCAGCACCCTGACCAGGACCCGGCCACCGAGACGAGTGAGAACGCCGTGAACGAGCAGAATCTGTCCGACTCCCCCGCGCCTGCCGAGGAGGCGGCGCCGGCAGCCGCCCCGCAGGTGGCGTCCGCTCCTGACGGCGCAGCCCAGGCGGGTCAGGAGCCCTCCCCTGGAGTGGGTGACGGCGCAGCCCAGGCGGGTCAGGAGCCCTCCCCTGCCTCGACCGGCCCAGCGCAGGAGACGCCTGCTGCGCCCGAAGTTCCGGCTGCCCCTGGTGCCGAAGCGCCCGCTGCCCCTGGTGCCGAAGCTCCGGCTGCGCAGGGGGACGAGGCGCCGGCTGTGCCCGAAAGCCCCGCTGAGGCAGCGCCCCCGGCACCACCCGCGCCGAAGCCATCGAGCATCCCCACGCCGGCCCAGATCCCTACTCCGGCGCAGATCCCCACCCCGAAGATGATGGCCCGGCCGCGGCCTACCCCACCGGCCGGAGGTTCCCCGAGCGCGCCCGCCCCGGCTCCGGTCGCTCCGGTCACCGAGCCGGAGGCGCCGGCCATGGACCCGGTCGAGGTGGCAGCCGCCCGCGAGCACGGCCGGGTCGCCGAGGACGGCACCGTCTATGTCCGAGACGCCTCCGGTGAGCGCGTCGTCGGGCAGTTCCCGGACGTCAGCGAGGACGAGGCCCTGTCCCTGTACATCCGCCGCTACCTGGACCTCAAGGCACAGGTCGAGCTGTTCGGCACCCGGCTCGCGCAGCTGACCATCAAGGACATCGACAACACGTTGCGCACTCTCACCGAGGCCCTGGCGGAACCGGCGGCCGTCGGTGACCTGGACGCCCTGCGGACCCGGCTCGGTGAGCTGAAGGAGCACGCCAAGGACCGCCGTCGGGAGATCAACACCGAACGGGAGAAGGCACGCGCTGCGGCACTGGCGGAGCGCACCACGATCGTGGAACGGGCCGAGGCGATCGCCGCGACGGACCCGGCACGGATGCAGTGGCGAGCACAGGGCGAGCAGCTGCGCAGCCTGCTCGAGGAGTGGAAGCAGGCGCAGAAGGCAGGTCCGCGGCTGGACCGGCCGAGCGAAGACGCCCTGTGGAAGCGGTTCGCCGCAGCACGCTCCGCGTTCGACCGGCAGCGGCGGCAGTACTTCGCCGAGCTGGACAAGGCCCATGCCCAGGCGAAGGAGATCAAGGAGCGCCTGATTGCCCGCGCCGAGGCGATGTCCGGCTCTACCGAGTGGGGGCCGACCACGATCGCCTACCGCGACCTGATGGCTGAGTGGAAAGCCGCCGGCCGTGCCTCGCGCAAGGACGACGACGCCCTGTGGGCCCGGTTCCGCGCCGCCCAGGACGTGTTCTTCGAGGCCCGCAACGCCCAGAACGCCCAGATCGACGCCGAGTACGGGGAAAACCTCAAGGTCAAGGAGGCGCTCCTCGCCGAGGCTGAGGCACTGTTGCCGATCAAGGACCTCAGGGCGGCCAAGGCCAAGCTCCGCGACATCCAGGACCGCTGGGAAGAGGCCGGGAAGGTACCGCGTGGGGACCTGCAGCGGGTCGAGGGTCGGATGCGCGCTGTGGAGCAGGCGGTCCGCGACGCCGACCAGCACGAGTGGCGGCGGAAGAACCCGCGGGTGCGTGCCCGTGCTGAAGGCGCCGCCGCACAGCTGGAAGAGGCCATCGCAGCCCTGGAGAAGGACCTGGCCACCGCACAGGACAGCGGCGACGAGAAGAAGATCCAACGCGCCCAGGAGGCGCTGGACGCCCGCCGCGCCTGGTTGGAGCAGGTGCAGCGGGCCGCCGACGACGCCCGCTGACCAGCCAGCACTGGTCCGCGAGCGCTCGCTCTAGCGGCGCTCACCCTGCTCAGGGTCGTATTCCAGAGCGTTGGCGGACAGGTGCCGGAGGTCAGACGTCGGCGGAGGACGTCTGCCGCGTGGAGCTACCGGTGAACCGGAACACGTCGTAGACACCGTCGATGTTGCGCACTGCCCGCAGCACGTGCCCCAGGTGGGAGGGTTCGGCCATCTCGAACACGAACCGGGACTTGGCGGTGCGGTCCCGGGAGGTGGCCACGTTCGCGGACAGGATGTTCACGTGGTTGTCCGAGAGCACCTTGGTGACGTCGGAGAGCAGCCCGTTGCGGTCCAGCGCCTCCACCTGGATCTGCACCAGGAACACGCTCTGCGCGCCCGGGGCCCACTCCACGTCGATCATCCGCTCCGGCTGGCGGCGCAGCCCGGCCACGTTCGTACAGTCCTCCCGGTGCACCGAGACGCCTGCGCCGCGGGTGACGAACCCGACGATCGGGTCGCCGGGCACCGGGGTGCAGCACTTGGCCAGCTTGGTCCACATGTCGCCGACGTCCATACCCTTGACCACCACACCGGGGTCGCCGAGCGCAGCGGTGCGGCTGCGGGTGCCCGGCCGGGTGACCTCGGCCATGTCCTCCTCGGCGGCATCTTCCCCGCCGAGAGAGGCGACCAGCCGTTTGACGACGTTCGCCGCGGAGACGTGCCCCTCACCGACCGCGGCGTACAGCGCCGAGACGTCTGCGTAGCGCATCTCGTCGGCCAGCGCGACGAGCGTGTTGTGGTTCAGCAGTCGTTGCATCGGCAGGTTCTGCTTGCGCAGCGCCTTGGCGATCCGGGTCTTCCCGGTCTCCACTGCCTCCTCGCGGCGCTCCTTGGAGAAGTGCGACCTGATCTTGTTGCGCGCCCGCGGGGTCTTGACGAAGCTGAGCCAGTCGTGGCTCGGGCCGGCGCCGTCGGCCTTGGAGGTGAACACCTCCACGGTGTCGCCGTTCTCCAGGGTGGAGTCCAGCGGCACCAGCCGGCCGTTCACCCTCGCCCCGACGGTGCGGTGGCCGACCTCGGTGTGCACGGCGTAGGCGAAGTCCACCGGGGTGGCCCCGGCGGCCAACGCCATCACATCCCCCTTCGGGGTGAACACATACACCTGCGCACCGGACATCTCATAGCGCAGCGAGTCCAGGAACTCCCCCGGGTCGGCGGTCTCCCGCTGCCAGTCCACCAGCTGGCGCAGCCACGGCATCGAGTCGGCCTCAGCGGTCGCAGTCTTCGCCCCCTGCCGGGCGGACTCCTTGTACTTCCAGTGAGCCGCGACCCCGTACTCGGCGCGCCGGTGCATGTCGTGGCTGCGGATCTGGATCTCCACCGGCTTGCCGGTCGGTCCGATCACCGTGGTGTGCAGCGACTGGTACATGTTGAACTTCGGCATCGCGATGTAGTCCTTGAACCGTCCCGGCACGGGGTTCCACCGTGCGTGCAGCGCCCCCAGCGCCGCGTAGCAGTCCCGGACGCTGTCCACCAGCACCCGCACACCGACCAGGTCGTAGATGTCCCCGAAGTCCCGGCCGCGCACGATCATCTTCTGGTAGATCGAGTAGTAGTGCTTCGGCCGCCCGGTGACCGTGGCCTTGATCTTCGCCGCGCGCAGGTCCTCGATCACCTGGTCGCGCACCAGGGCGAGGAACTCCTCCCGGGCCGGGGCCCGCTCGGTGACCAGGTGCACGATCTCGCTGTACACCTTCGGGTACAGGGTGGCGAAGGACAGGTCCTCCAGCTCCCACTTGATGGTGTTCATACCCAGCCGGTGGGCCAGCGGGGCGTAGATCTCCAGCGTCTCCCGGGCCTTGCGCGCGGCGGAGGCGGCGGAGACGTACTTCCAGGTGCGGGCGTTGTGCAGCCGGTCGGCGAGCTTGATCACCAGCACCCGGATGTCCCGGGCCATCGCGATGACCATCTTGCGCACTGTCTCGGCCTGGGCCGCCTCGCCGAAGGTGACCTTGTCCAGCTTGGTCACGCCGTCCACGAGCAGGGCGATCTCGTCCCCGAAATCCTTGCGCAGGTCCTCCAGCGTGTAGCTGGTGTCCTCCACCGTGTCGTGCAGCAGGGCTGCAGCCAAGGTGGACGGCGTCATGCCCAGCTCGGCGAGGATCGTCGCCACGGCCACCGGGTGGGTGATGTACGGGTCGCCGCTCTTGCGCACCTGCCCGGTGTGCGCTCGTTCAGCGACACCGTAAGCGCGTTCGATGATCGAGGTGTCCACCCGGGGGTGGTTCGTCCGCACCACCCGGATCAGCGGCTCGATCGCCGCCGGGGTGGAGTGACCGCGCCCACCGAAGCGCACCAGCCGGGAGCGGACCCGCGCCGGCGGCACAGCATGGCCCGGGCGGGCGTCCTGTGCTGTGTCGGCGGCCAGATCCTCACTCATCCGGCCATGATACGCCGCAAGACCCTGGCTCTCGCCCCGCCCCTCCCGGGTGGGTCGTCCTGTCCGACGTGCGCCGTGGCGCACTCCCGACGTGACGTCCCCCGTCGGTGGGGTGTGGGTGGGGGTGTGGGCGGGGTCAGTAGGTGAGCAGCGTGTGCACGTCCCGGTCGGTGAGCTGCGCGCGCCCATCCAGCTCGGAGAGCTCCAGCAGGAAGCCCAGCCCGGCCACGGTGGCACCGCACTGCTCGAGCAGCGTGCAGGCCGCTGCCGCTGTGCCGCCGGTGGCCAGCACGTCGTCCAGCACCGCCACCTTGGCTCCCTCGCCGACCGCGTGCTCGGAGACCTCCAGCACCGCGTTGCCATACTCCAGCCGGTACTCCGCGCGGACGACCGGCGGCGGCAGCTTGCCGGCCTTGCGCACGGCGATCAAGGAGCAGCCGAGGACCGCAGCCAGCGGCGCGGCGAACAGGAACCCGCGGGCCTCGATCCCGGCTACGGCGTCCACCTCGCCGCCGAAGGTGTCGGCCAGGTTGGAGATCACCGCGGAGAACGCCGTGGCGTCCGCCAGCAACGGGGTGATGTCTCGGAACAGCACGTCCGGTTCAGGGAACCCCGGGACGTCCCGCACCCGGCTGGCGATCAGGTCCTGCAGCCGAGGAGAGACCGCTGCCGGAGTCACCGCTTGCTCTTCGGTCTGCGCCGCGGCTGCGCCTGCTGCCCCTGGTGCGACCCGGCCCGCAGACCTGCGGCCCCGGTGGCGACCGAGGCTGCCGGCAGCCCCTCCGCCTCCGCCTCCGACAGCCGCCGCTCCCGCAGGGCGAGCACCTTCTCGGTGTGCTCCTTGATCACCGGGTTGCGGTGGTAGAGCGCCACCTGGACCGGGGTCGCGATGAAGATCGAGGAGAACGTGCCGATCAGCATGCCGATGAACAGGACCAGGGCGATGTCGCGCAACGTGCCGGCGCCGAGCAGGAACGCGCCGACGAACAAGATCGAGGCCACCGGCAGCACTGCGACCACCGAGGTGTTGATCGAGCGCACCAGGGTCTGGTTCACCGCCAGGTTCGCCCCCTCGGCATAGGTGAACCGGGTCTGCTCGGTGACGCTGTCGGTGTTCTCCCGGACCTTGTCGAAGACCACCACCGTGTCGTACAGGGAGTAGCCGAGGATGGTGAGGAACCCGATCACCGTGGCTGGGGTGATCTCGAAACCGACCAGGGCATAGACACCGGCGGTGATCACCATGTCGTGCAGCAGGGCGACCAGAGCCCCGGCGGCCATCGTCCAGCGGCGGAAGTACAGGGTCATCACCACGGAGACCAGGACGAGGAAGATCACCAGGCCCTGGATCGCTTTCCCGGTGACATCCTGCCCCCAGGTCGGGCCCACGAAGGAGGAGGTGACGTCGTCCGGTGTGGTGCCGTAGGCCTCGGCGAGCAGCTCGCTGAGCTGAGCGGTCTGCTCCTCGGTGAGGGACTCCGTCTGCACCCGCACCGTGGAGCCGCCCACGCTGCTCACCCGCGCCACCTGGTCGCTGACCACCTCGTCCAGGGCTGTCTGCGCCAGGCTCTGGTCCAGCGTCTGGGTGTTGGAGATGGTGAACTCCGACCCGCCACGGAAGTCGATGCCCGGGTTCAGCCCGCGGATACCCAGCAGCAGGCCGCAGAGCACCATGATCACCAGGCCGGTGATGAACCAGACCCGGCGCTTGCCGACGATGTCGTAGGAACGCCGTCCGGAGTACAGGTCGTTCCCGAACTTGGCGAAGCTGGCCATCAGCGATCACCCTTCCGGCCGGTGGAGGAAAGCTCGGCATCGTCGGAACCGCCTGGTGAGTCGCCGTCGCCGGACCCGCCCGGCGGATCACCGTCGTCGGGACTCGAGGACTCCCCCGGCTCCTGGTCGTCGGCCTGAGCGGCGGCGAGCTCGGCGGCCCGGCGCCGCTCGGCGATCGACTCCCCCGTGCGCACCCGGCCGCGGCCGCGGTAGATGGGCACGGTGGAACCCAGGTGCACCGGGTCCAGCCCGGAGAACCGGTGCCCGTCGCCGAAGAACTTGGTGCGCACCAGTGCCTGCACCATCGGATGGGTGAACAGGATGACCACGAGCACGTCGATCACCGTGGTCAGACCGAGGGTGAAGGCGAACCCGCGCACGCCGCCGACCGCCAGCGTGTACAGCACCACTGCGGCCAGCAGGTTCACCGCGTCCGAGGCGAGGATGGTGCGCCGGGCGCGTGCCCAGCCGAGCTCGACGGCATCCTCCAGCCGTCTGCCCTCGCGTACCTCGTCACGTATTCGCTCGAAGTAGACGATGAAGGAGTCAGCGGTGATACCGATGGCGATGATCAGACCGGCCACACCGGCCAGGGACAGCCGGTACCCGATCAGCTCGGAGAGCGCGGTGATGGACCCGTAGGTGAGCGCCCCGGCCACGGTAAGGCTCAGCAGGGTGACGATCGCCAGCCCGCGGTACTGCGCGACCGAGTAGACCACCACGAGTCCCAGACCGATGAGACCAGCGAGGATCCCGCGCTCCAGCTGCTCGGTGCCCAGCGTCGCGGAGATCTCCTCCTGGCTGCGCAGCTCGAACGTGATCGGCAGCGACCCGTAGTTCAGCTGGTTCGCCAGCGCCACCGTCTGGTCCTGGGTGAACGGGGCCGTCGGCGGTGCGGAGATCTCCGCCTGCCCACCCCCGATCACGTTCTCCACCGACGGGGCGGAGATGACCAGCCGGTCCAGCACGATCGCGAACCGGTTCTGGCCGGAGGAGACGAGCGTGGCCAGCCGCTGGGTGACCTCCTTGAACTTCTGACCCCCCTCGGAGGTGAAGTCCAGCTGCACCACGTACTGGTTGGTCACCGTGCCCGACTCGGTGGTGCCCAGGGCGGAGTTCGCCGAGGCGACGTCGGTACCCTCCAGCTCGACGGGTCCGAGGATGTACTTGGCGTCACCCTCCTGGGAGCAGGCCACCAGCGGCTGCTCCGGGTCGTCGCCACCACCGCCGGCCAGGTTGGCCGGGTCGGTGCAGTCCAGCATGTAGAAGTCGTACATCACCTGCTCGGTGATCCAGGCGGTGTCCGAAGGACTCGTCGGCTCGGTGGCCGGGGTATCGGCGAGCTCACCGTCCCCGTCGGTGTCCGCGGCCTCCTTCGCTGCGGCCTCGATCTCCTCCTGGGTGTAGTTCTGGGGCTGCTCGCTCGGAGTGTCGCTGGGCTGCTCGCCGGCGTCCTCGGCGTCGTCGGTGGCGGGGTCACTCGCCTCCTCGGTGGCCCCGTCGCTCGGGTCGTCGCCGGTGGCCCGGGCCACAGCCCCGCCGACCGTGCCCCCCGAGGACCCCTCGGCCGCGTCGTCCCCGGAGTCCTCGCTAGCCCCCTGCCCGGAGGACGCCTGGTCCCCGGAGCTGTCCTGGTCTCCGGAAGCTCCGCCGTCGGACTGCTCCTGCTGCTGCTCTTCCAGAGCGGCAGGGTCGATCTGCGCCGGCCCGGCCTCGGTGAGCACCGCCCGGAACCGCAGCTGGGCCGCAGACTGCACCAGGTCGATGGTCTCCTGGCTGGGACTGCCGGGCAGCTGGACCACGATGTTCGTGCCACCCTGGCTGGAGATCTC
>DATGRZ010000230.1:0-9060 GCA_035303065.1 Ruania sp. | reverse complement strand
CAGATCGCCGAGCTGTCCGAGCAGGCCGCCGCACCGGACCTGTGGGACGACCCGGACTCCGCGCAGCAGGTCACCAGCCAGCTCTCCCACGCCCAGACCGACCTGGAGCGGCTGGAGAAGCTCGCTGGGCGGATCGAGGATCTCGAGGCGCTCGTGGAGCTCGCGCAGGAGGAGGACGACGCCGAGACTCTCGCCGAGGCCGGTGAGGAGCTGCCGGAGATCCGCAAGGCGCTCTCCGACCTGGAGGTGCGCACCCTGCTCTCCGGCGAGTACGACCACCGCGAGGCTGTGATCACCATCCGCGCTGGTGCCGGTGGGGTGGATGCTGCCGACTTCGCCGAGATGCTGATGCGGATGTACCTGCGCTGGGCGGAGCGGCACGGTTACCCGACCGCGGTGCTGGACACCTCCTACGCCGAAGAGGCCGGGCTGAAGTCGGCGACCTTCGAGGTGAAGGTGCCCTACGCCTACGGCACGCTGTCGGTCGAGGCGGGCACGCACCGGCTGGTGCGGATCTCCCCGTTCGACAACCAGGGCCGCCGGCAGACCTCCTTCGCCGCGGTCGAGGTGGTGCCGCTGATCGAGCACACCGACCACATCGAGATCCCCGAGTCGGAGATCAAGGTGGACGTGTTCCGTTCCTCCGGTCCGGGCGGGCAGAGCGTGAACACCACCGACTCTGCCGTGCGGATGACGCACCTGCCCACCGGGATCGTGGTCTCCATGCAGAACGAGAAGTCCCAGATCCAGAACCGGGCCGCTGCGCTGCGGGTGCTCCAGTCCCGCCTGCTGCTCCAGCGCCAGGAGGAGGAGAACGCCGCGAAGAAGGCGCTCGCCGGGGACGTCAAGGCCTCCTGGGGTGACCAGATGCGCTCCTACGTGCTGCAGCCCTACCAGATGGTCAAGGACCTGCGTACCGAGCACGAGGAGGGCAACACTGCTGCCGTGTTCGACGGAGAGATCGAGGACTTCAACGACGCCGGCATCCGCTGGCGCAAGCAGCAGGAGACCAGCGCCGAGTAGCAGGCGCCAGACTGCACGCAAAGTCAATAGAAGGCGGGCACCGGTGCCCGGTTCCTAGTGACGTTGCGAGCAGGCGGCACGGAACCTCTCGGCGTGTCACGCCGAGAGCCGAGGGTTCGCTGTTTATGGTGCCAAGTGGCCAGGGTTTGTCCTTCCCCCATCCCCGAGACTGGCCAGGCAGCACGTGATTCGGTTCAAGAATGTGTCCAAGGTCTATGCCCGCGGGGCACGACCTGCTCTGGACCAGGTGTCCCTCGAGGTTGAGCGGGGGGAGTTCGTCTTCCTCGTCGGCGCTTCCGGGTCGGGAAAGTCCACGTTCCTGCGGCTGGTGCTGCGCGAGGAGCGACCCACCTCCGGGTCGGTGTTCGTGGCCGGCCGGGATCTCGCGCACGTGTCCACCTGGAAGGTGCCGCACCTGCGTCGCCAGATCGGTTGCGTGTTCCAGGACTTCCGGCTGCTGACCACCAAGACCGTGTTCGACAACGTGGCCATCGCCATGCAGGTGATCGGCAAGCCGCGCCACCAGGTGATGACCACTGTGCCGGAGACCCTGGAGATGGTTGGCCTGGCGGGCAAGGAGAAGCGGCTGCCGCACGAGCTCTCTGGTGGTGAGCAGCAGCGGGTGGCGATCGCCCGCGCGTTCGTCAACCGTCCCGCGATCGTGCTTGCCGACGAGCCCACCGGAAACTTGGACCCGACCACCTCGGTGGGCATCATGCGGCTGCTGGACCGGATCAACCGCACCGGCACCACGATCGTGATGGCCACCCACGATGACGAGATCGTCGACCAGATGCGCAAGCGGGTGGTGGAGCTGGTGGACGGGCAGATGGTCCGCGACCAGGACCGCGGCGTCTACGGTGCGGCGCGGTAGGGGGCGGCATGCGGGTACGTTTCGTCCTCTCCCAGATCGGCAACGGTCTGCGCCGCAACCTGGCGATGGCCGTCTCGGTGGTGCTGGTCACCTTCATCTCGCTGACCTTCGTCGGTGCTGCGATCCTGCTGCAGACGCAGATCTCGAACATGAAGGACGACTGGTACGACAAGGTAGAAGTCTCCATCTTCCTCTGCCCGGCCAGCTCCAGCGTGCCGAACTGCGCCGGCGGTGAGGCCACCGAGGAGGAGGTGGCCGACCTGCAGACAGTGCTCACCTCCGACGCTCTGAGCGACTACGTGGACGAGGTCTACGTGGAGACCAAGGAGCAGGCCTACGAGGCCTACCTGGAGCAGTTCGGCGACCAGGAGTGGGCACAGTCGATCACCGCCGAGCAGATGCAGATGTCCCTGCGGGTCTCTCTGGTGGACCCGGAGATGTACCAGGTGGTGGCCGACGAGGTCACCGGCCGGCCCGGTGTGGAGTACGTGGTGGACCAGCGCTCCATCCTCGAGCCGCTCTTCCTCATCCTGAACCGGGCCACCCTGCTGGCTGCGGGCCTGGCCGCGCTGATGACGATCACCGCGATCATGCTGATCACCACCACGATCCGCCTGTCCGCGATGAGCCGGCGTCGGGAGACCTCCATCATGCGCCTCGTCGGCGCCTCGAACCTGTTCATCCAGCTACCGTTCATGCTCGAAGGAGCGCTCGCCGCGCTGCTCGGTGCGCTGCTGGCGGCCGGCGGGCTCTGGCTCGGGGTGCGCTACATCATCGAAGACTGGCTCGCCTCCTCGGTGCGCTGGGTGAACTTCGTGAGCACTTCCGACGTGCTGCTCATCGCGCCGATCCTCATCGGCATCGGGATCGTGCTTGCCGCGATCAGCTCCCTGGTTAGCCTGAGTCGATACACGAAGGTGTGAGGACGATGCGACTGCACTCACCGACGACCGCTGTCGCGGGGCGCCCCCCTGGTGCCCGCGGGGCGACCGCCCGTGCGCTGGCAGCCGCGTTCCTCGCGGTCACGGTGCTGCTCGTGGGTCTGCCCAGCGCTCACGCCGACGACCGGGACGAGCTGGAGCAGCAGCGTCAGGAGAACGAGGCCGAGCGGGAGGAGCTCGCCTCCCAGCTGGAGGGGGTCGACTCCGAGCTCGCGGACGTGTACCTGGAGCTGGACGATATCGAGCGTCGCCTGCCGATCGCCCAGACCGAGCTGGACACCGCGAACGCAGACCTCGCCGCCGCGGAGCGGGAGGCCGAAGCCGTGCAGAACCGGCTGGACGTGGCCCGCGCGCAGCGTGCGGACCTGGAGGACGACATCGACGCTGCCGAGGAGGAGATCGACGGCACCGAGACGGCGATGGGTGAGGTTGCGCGGTCCGCCTACCGCGGCGGGCAGCAGGCGTCCACCCTGGCCGTGGTGCTGCAGGCGAGCTCGGCCGAGGACTTCGTGGACCAGTACTCGGTGATGAACTCGGCGATGCGCAGCCAGAACCAGGCACTGACCGAGATGGAGTCCCTGCAGGCGGTCAACCGCAACCGTCAGGCGCGCCTGGACGCTGTGCAGGAGCGCATCGGCGAGCTCAAGGTCGAGGCGGACGCGGCAGTGGACCGGGCCGAGGAGGCGCGCCAGCGCGCCGCCGACCTGCTCGCGGAGATCCAGCAGCTGCAGACGGAGAAGGAGGAGCGCGCCGACGAGCTCAAGGACCTGCAGGACGAGTACCAGGGTCAGATCGAGGAGATCCAGGAGGACAACGACCGGATCGCCGACCAGATCGCCGAGATCGACCGCCGGGAGCGGGAGGCGGAACGGCGCCGCCAGGCCGAGGCGCGCCGGCAGGCCAGGCAGCAGGCGCAGAGCTCTCGAGGAAACGACCGCGGGTCCTCCGGCAGCAGCGGTTCCTCGGGTTCGTCGTCCAGCTCGAGTGCGGCGCTGATCCCACCGATCGCCGGGTCGCTGCATGTGACCTCCCCCTATGGGGTGCGCTGGTACCCGATCACCGGGGGCTACTACATGCACTCCGGAGTCGACCTGCGCTCGGCCTGCGGGCAGGCACAACGGGCATCGGCCTCCGGCACTGTCGCCGCAGTGCGGCCGGCGCCGAACGGCACCCACGGGAACCAGGTGATGATCAACCACGGCACCATCGGCGGAAACACCTACGTGACCGTGTACAACCACCTGTCCCGGTTCGCGGTGTCCAGCGGCCAGAGTGTCTCCCAGGGGGAGACCATCGGCTACACCGGTGCTACCGGTATGGTCACCGGCTGCCATGTGCACTTCGAGGTCTGGCGCAACGGGTCCTCGATCAATCCGATGGGCCTGTCCGGATTCTGATCCCCGGCCGCCCATCCACCCACCCGCGCATCCACCGGCCCTCCATTCGCCCGCCGCCTTCCCTCCCGCGCTCCCTCCCTCCCTCCCTCGTTGAAACGAATCAAGCGATACTCGGCCCGCCCGGTCGTGCTCCCGGAGCACGACCGGGCGCAGGAAGTGCCGATCCTGTCGGGCGGAAGATGGGCCCGTCTGCGCGGGCAGCGAAATCCACTGGGTCAGTGAGCAGTGGGACCGTATCCTGGAGCCGCCGACCGGCGGTGAGCACGAGGAGACGAGAAGGGCAATGAGCAAGACGGCCAAGGGCGCAAAGAAGAAGAAGCAGCAGCGCGCTGCCGTCGACCCCCGTGCGGTCAAGTCCGTGGTGGCACGCAACAAGAAGGCGCGCCACGACTACCATCTGGACACCACCTACGAGGCGGGCATCGCGCTCACCGGGACCGAGGTGAAGTCACTGCGCGCCGGCCGTGCCTCGCTGGTGGACGGCTGGGTGAACATCGACCGCGGTGAGGCCTGGCTGGAGAACGTGCACATCCCCGAGTACACCGAGGGCACCTGGACCAACCACGCGCCGCGGCGCAAGCGCAAGCTGCTGCTGCACCGCGACCAGATCCTCAAGCTCGCCTCGCGCAGCAGCGACAAGGGCTACACCGTGGTGCCGCTGGAGCTGTACTTCCGCGGCGGCCGGGCCAAGGTGGAGATCGCGCTGGCCCGAGGCAAGCAGGAGTGGGACAAGCGCCAGGCGCTCCGGGAGAAGCAGGACCTGCGGGAGGCGCAGCGGGCGATGAGCCTGCGTCAGCACCGCTGACGAGCCCGGGTGCAGGGCGGTGCACTCGACCGCTCACGGCGGCACTCGCCCTGTGCCGGCACTCGCCCTGTGGCGGGCGCTTCGCCTTTGCTCGCCCGCGCGGCGGAGGTCTCTTCTCGCCCGCGCGGCGGAGCACTTTTCTCGCCCGCGCGGGGGAGGTGCCACGCCGCCGCCGCTCTCTAGCATGAGGGGTATGTTGCGTCTCCGAGGCCTGTCCCGCACCCTGCTCGCCCTCGGTCTGCTCACCGCCGTCGCCCTCGGGGTGCAGATGGCCGGCGCGCCACCTGCACACGCCGACTCCGACGACTGGGCGATCACCCGCTACGACGTGCAGGCCCAGGCACGTGCCGATGGCACAGTGGATGTCCAGCTGGACTTCGACTTCGACTTCGGTGACGACGAGGGGCACGGGCCGTACCTCACCTTCATCACCCGACAGGAGATCGAGGACGACCCGGACCACTACCGGCTGCTGGAGTACTCCGACATCACCGCGACCTCACCCAGTGGGGCACCGGCCGATGTGCGCCAGGAGGACGACGGCACGGTGCTTGCCGTCTACATCGGCGACGAGGACGTCGAGGTCGAGGGTGTGCAGCAGTACCAGGTCAGCTACACCGTGACCGGCATCCCCACCCCGGGGGCGGGAGACGACGGCAGCGACGAGATCTACTGGAACGTGATCGGCTCCGGTTGGGAGCTGCCGCTGCAGGACGTGTCGGTCTCGCTCGCCGGCCCTGCAGACGTGCTCGAGGTCGCCTGCTACACCGGCCGGGTGGGCTCTGACCGTAGCTGCGAGCAGCACGCCGCCACCGGTGCCGTCGCCACCTTCGGACAGCAGCAGCTGGACGAGGGGGAGGGGATGAGCATCGTCGTCGCCTACCCGCCGGACACGTTCGACGGCGCAGCTCCGGTCCTCGTGGACCGGGTCACCTGGCGCTCTTTCATGGGGTGGGCGGGCCCGGTGGGCGTCGTGGCCGCCCTGATCGCCCTGCTCGGTGGGGCCGGGGCGATCTGGCGCGCCCGCACCCGCGGGCGAGACCGCGCCTATCTCGATCTCACGCCCGGGTTGTTCCCCACCTCGCCGGCGTCCGGGAAGGTGGGCCCGGCCCGACGGCGTCCCGTAGCCGTCCAGTTCACCCCACCTGAGGGGGTGCGCCCCGGGGTGGCGGGCACCTTGTTGGACGAGGTGGCCAACATCCACGACGTCCATGCCACCATCATCGACCTGGCTGTGCGTGGCTATCTGAAGATCGTGGAGAAGGACGGGCAGGAGAAGGACGCCAAGGAGTGGGAGGTGCACCGGGTCACCGATGCCGACCATGCCGACTGGGCGGGTCTGGCACCGTTCGAGGAGACGGTGCTGCGCGCGCTGTTCCCTGGCAGCGGCACCGTCGTCGACATGAAGGATGCCGGTCCGGAGCTGGCCGCTTCGATGTCGCAGGCCCAGTCCGAGCTGTATGACCGGGTGGTGGAACGGAAGTGGTTCGCCGCCTCCCCGCAGCGGGTCCGCCACCGGTGGGTCGGCTGGGGAGCGTTCATTGTGACCGTGGGCGTGGGGCTGACGATCCTGCTGGGGCTCACCATCGGTGCCGGGGCGATCGGTCTCGGCGTGGTGCTTGTGGGCATCGTGGTGCTCGCTTCTGCGATGGCCGCTCCGGCCCGCACAGCTGCTGGTACGGCGGTCCTTGCACAGACCCTCGGCTTCAAGAAGTACCTGGAGACCGCCGAGGCCGACCAGCTGCAGTTCGAGGAGACGAACGACATCTTCTCCCGGTACCTGCCGTACGCGATCGCCTTCGGGGTGGCCGAGCACTGGACGAACGTGTTCGCCGAGGCGGCTGCCGCAGGCCAGCCGGTCGCCACACCGACCTGGTACGTGGGCACCGCGTACTTCTGGACCGCCGGATCGATCGAGAACTTCACCCAGTTCACCTCCACCGGCGGGATGGCGGCGGTGCCGACCTCGTCGGGCTCCGGATTCTCCGGCGGATCGGTCGGTGCTGGTGTGGGCGGCGGTGGTGGCGGCGGCTGGTGAAGTGGCGCATCACAGCTGCTCGGCACGCGCGGCCAGAGCCCGGAAGGGCGTGTGTGCTGATGGCTCGGTGCGCGGGCGCGGGGCTGATGTAGGTAGATTGGCACCCGAACCACCAGGTACCCGATCACAAGGAGAACGCGATGGCCTTCGCCCTGCACCGACTTCCGCTCCGGCTCGCGTCGGGAGCCTTCATCCTGAACTCCGGCTACACCAAGCTCAGCCTGGACAGTGACGGCGCCAAGGGGCTGCAGGAGATGGCGGTCAACGCTTTCCCGCAGCTGGCGAGCCTGGAGGCGGAGGACTTCGGCAAGTACCTGGCCGCCGGTGAGCTCACGCTCGGTGCCGCCCTCCTCACGCCGTTCCTGCCCAGCCGGCTGGTTGGTCTGGCACTGACCGTCTTCTCCGGCTCCCTGGTGTGGATGTATCTGCGCACCCCAGGGTTGACCGAGTCGGACGGCGTCCGCCCCAGCCAGCAGGGCACAGCCTTCGCCAAGGACATCTGGCTCGCCGCCATCGGCCTGGCCCTCCTGCTGGACCGGAAGAAGCGGTGAGCTGACCGGCCCGGGCGGGCTCCGCCGTCGTGCCGGAAATAAAAGGACGACCGTTGGGGTTGCACCCTCTAGAATGACAACTGCCGGGTCCGCCCGGAGATTGACAACTCAACAGGGGGGTGATCGGTTTCGACGACGGTCGTCGTTTCAGGAGAAGCGGGTCGAGAATGCAAGGTCATCTCGTTAACGCTCCTTGCGAACCAATAGGTGCTGATAACAACCGCACCGACTTCGCCCTCGCCGCCTGAGCGAGCGTAGAAGTCCGTCAGCCCGGGTACGCTCTCGACCCGGTTCCTGGCGTCATCCAGAGAGCCACTGCATGCGGTCCGGGTCACTTGGGCCGTCTGCAATTTTAAGGTGACTGGGCCCGTCAGCGACTTGTCTGCGTGATCGCTGGGGCCGAGAAAATCTGCGAGCAGACTGCACCCGGAGAAGTCCTGGGGCAACACCGTCGGACGCGGGTTCGATTCCCGCCACCTCCACTGACAAGCGCCGTGTACTGCTGGTACGCGGCGCTTTTCGTTGCTGCATGGCGGATTTTCTCAGGGTGCGACAGTGGTCGCCGCGAACCGGAATCAGGCCTGCGTTGCCGCAGGTTAGTCGCACAGAGGACGCAAGGGTGCCACAGTCTCGTAGAGGAGGCTTCATGATGGTTCATGACGATGCGCATGGCCCCTTACCCACGCTGAACCAGGTCCGTGCGTGGGCGGTTCACACTTTGCGGCGCACGGCCTGCGCAGCAGCCAGACCTGCCCGGATGGCGCCCTCCATATGCCCCGCAAATGCGGTGGCGGTCTCGGTGCTCGCCCAGTGCACGCGCCCGTGCACCGGTTGCTGGTATGGGGCTGCTCCAAAGGCGGCACCGCTGCCCTCGGTGGGGCCGGCGGGCTGGGTGTACCGCTCCGCGCCCCAGTCCACCACGTGTACCTCGCGAGATTCTGCCGCCCTCGGCCCGAAGAGTCGCACCAACTGCTCGGTGAACGCCGCATGCTGCGGGCCGGAGCCCGCACCGGTGTGCGGCATGCCGGGAGCAAACCCGAACAGTGCTGCCGGGGTGCCCTCGGGACCACTGTGGTCGTGCAGCTCGCGGAACGGGCCGAGGTGGCTCATCGCCGCCCCCGCCAGACCCTCGGCACGCCAGAAGGGCTCATCGTAGGTCGCCACCGCCTTGACCATGTTGCCCATCCACACCGGCGTCTGCAGAGCCAGTGTCTGCAGGCCACCGGGCAGTGCGGGGGTGAACGCGATCTGTGCCACGGCCACCGCCGGGGGAAGGGCGAGGATCACCTGGTCGGCGCGGGTGCTACCTGCCTGGGTGTCCACCTGCACGGCGCGATCTGTCACGGTGACCGCCGTGACGGGGCTGTTGAGCCGGAGCGATCCGGTGGGCAACGTATTGGCCAGTCCGGTGGTGAGCTGGTCCGCACCGGT
>DATGRZ010000229.1:0-2037 GCA_035303065.1 Ruania sp. | reverse complement strand
CTCGGCGAGCAGCATGGTGGCGATCGTCTTCACCACGGTCATCCGGGCCAGGGCGTGCTCCGGGCCCACCAGGGAACGCAGCTGGATCTCCAGCATCCGGCTGTAGGCCATCGCCGACCCGCCCAGGTGCAGCGCCCGTGCTGCGGTGATCGAGACCTCCAGCAGGTCCAGGCGGCTGGGCAGCATCCCGTCGGCCGGTAGCCGCCCGTCCATCTCACCGGTGAGCAGGGACAGCTGCGGGAACAGTCCGTCGTCCTCCAGGGCCAGGGCGTCCAGGGCGATGAACTGCCTGGCCACCCGCACCAGGTGGGCGGTCTCCGGCAGGTCGGTGCGGCAGGCCTGCAACCACTCCTTGGCCTCGGTCACCGCACCGGCCACGGCGCGGGCGAAGGCGAGTGCGGCGAGCGCGTGCTGCGTGCTCTCGGTCTGACCGAGCGTCTCGGCCCGGCTGAGTGCGTCCCGGAGTGCGTCCTCCCCGCCGGGCAGGTCCCCGACCCCGAGCCGGGCCAGCCCCCACTGCACCAGGGTGGCGGGCAGCTCCGCAGCGACCGCCGGTGCCGGGTTCCCGACGATCCGGTGGGCGGTGCCGGCCACCGCTCCGGTGTACCGGCTGAGCACGTAGGAGCGTGCGTCCTCGTCCAGGCTGGGCGAGCCCAGCGTGGCCACCGCCTCCTGCACCAGTGCCGGGTGGTCGCCGAGCCGGAGCCAGTCCGCGAGCAGCAGCCGCCGGGCACGCTCGTGGTCTGCCGCGCCGAGCGCATGCTGCAGGGCCCGCGGGGTGTCCTCCTTCTGCTCGTACCACCGTGCCAGCCGGGCGTGCGTCTGCCGGGCACCCGTGGGGTCCAGCTCGGTGTACAGCTGCGCCAGTGCGGCCCGGACGGCCGGCGGCAGGCGCCCGTCCGCACCGGTCAGCCCGGCGTCCACCAGCGGACGCACCGCCTGCTCCAGCCCGGTGCCCGGGTCCAGCAGCCGCGCGATCTCCTCGTCCAGCTCCTCGGCCACCGCCAGCGGCATCGCCGCCCGGACCACAGTGCGCTGCAGCGGATCGCGCAGCACCACCTGCAGGTAGCTGCCGATCACCTCGGCACTCTCGTTCTGCCCGGAGGGGCCCGCGAAGATGGCGCGCACCAGTGCCGGCCAGCCACCGACCGTCGCGGTGAGCTCTTCGGCCTCCGCCGGGGTGAGCAGGACGCCGAGCTCGCGGCCGACCTGCTGCACCTCCTCGGGCACCAGGCGCAGGTGCGGCACCCGGAACACCAGGCCGTCGGCCTCGATCGGGGCGAGCATCTCGATCGGCCGTTCCAGGCGGGTCAGCGCGATCACGTGCAGCCGGCTGATGCTCACCGCCGCCTCCACCAGCTCATCGTCCAGCGACTCGTCGGCCAGCAGGTGGAGGTTGTCCACCACCAGCACGAGCCGGCGGCCCCGTTCGGCGAGCACCTGCTCGGTGCGGGTGTGGTCGGTCAGGTCCAGCTCGAGGCCGAGGTCAGCCAGCCGGTCGCGCACCACGGACCAGAACTCGCTGGTGCCCATGTCCTCGCGCACCCCCACCCAGGCGAACTCGTACTCCGCGTCCAGCGAGCGCAGCCATGCGGCGGCGGTGGCGGTCTTGCCCCATCCGCGCGGTGCACGGAACACGGTGACCGGTGGCAGCGAGGCGAACCGCGCCGCCGGGCTGGCGGCCGGCACGAAGGCGTGCGGGATCCTCGGCAGGCCCAGGCCGTCTCCCCTGGACTGCTGCATCCGACCACCTCCTCAGCAGCACCACCGGGTCCAGCAGGCCCGATCCCCGCTGCTGGTCAGGTGTGGATCATGATACGACGGACTCTCGCCAGCGCTTCGTTCCGGTTCGAGACGTCCAGCTTGCGGTACACCGAGCGCATGTGCGTCTTGACGGTGTTCACCGACAGCCCGAGGGAGTGCGCGATCCCCACCGGGCCGGCGTGCTCCTCCAGCGCGTGCAGCACCTGCGCCTCCCGGACGGTGAGGGTGACCAGCGGCATGTCGTCGTCGATCTGGCCGTCGGACCCGGTCGGA
>DATGRZ010000228.1:0-19203 GCA_035303065.1 Ruania sp. | reverse complement strand
TGTACCGCCCGGGCGCCGTCCATACCGGTCACGTCTGCTGGGCGGCCACTGGCGATAGCGCCGGCGAAGTCGACGATCTCGGCGGTGTAGGGGCTGCTGGCCACATCCGTCGCCGGAAGGTAGCCGCCGTCGCGCGGCTGGCTCACCTGCACCCGAGTGCCGTCCTGGCGTGCCGAGTCGTGACTGAGCATGCCGGCGTCGCCGGCGATGTGGAACGAGGAGCTGAACGGCAGGTGCGGATGTCCCCACACGCCGTAGCACTGGCTGATCGCCCCGGACGTGTGCGTGATGGTGACGGTCGCGCTCGCCGCCCGGGCACCGCCGTCATCGGCACGGGTGATCGACTGGGCGAACACCCGGGCCGCCGGCCCGGCGAACCACTCCGCCTGGTCCAGGTCGTGGATCATCTGGTCCAGCACGATCCCGCCGGAGCGTTCCTCGTCGAAGAACCAGTCCGCAGTCGGGGCCGCGCTCGTCCGCCGGAACCGGCAGACGGCGACCCGCCCGATCCGCCCGGCGGTCACCGCTGCGTGCGCCCGTGCATAGGCAGGGAAGTAGCGCACCACGTGGGCCGGGAACAGGCGCACCCCGGCCGTCTCCGCCGCCGACACCACCTCCTCGGCGGCAGCGGCGCTGCGAGCCAACGGCTTCTCGCAGACCACGTGCTTGCCGCGGGCGACCGCCGCCAGGGCGAGGTCGGCATGGGTGTGGGTCGGGGTGACGATGTCCACCACCTCCACCTGGTCCCACAGGTCGTCCAGGGAGGCGACAGGGGTGAGCCCGTGGGCGTCGGCCAGCTTCTCAGCGCCGGTCAGCGAGTACACGCTGACCTCGGCGCCGAGCGACCGCCAGGCGGGGGCGTGCACCTGGGAGATGGCGCCTGCGCCGATCAGCCCGACACGCAGCGGGGGAGTAGAGGGCTGCACAGGTGGGATACCTCATCTTCCGAAGTCGTCGTCGGTAGTGGTCTGCGACCCCAGTCCATCACGACCGGGTGGCGAAGTGTGTGAGGACCTCCTCGGGCAGCGGGGGCACGTCCCGCGGCCGGGAGCCGTCCCGCAAGGACTCGGTCGCCGCGACCGCCGTCGCCACCGCCTGCCGGGCTGCCACCGGAGAGGTGACCGTGGCACTGCCGTGGGCGACGAAGTCGAGGAACTCGGCCATCGTGTCCCGGTCGGCATCGCCGTGCCCGACCGAGTCTCCACCGATCGGGTACTCCCGGTCGCCGGCAGCCTGGTACTCGCACCGGTGGTGCCACAACCGCACCACCCCACCGGCGCTGTCGCCGAAGTTCTCGATCCGTCCCTCGGTGCCGATCACTGTGTAGTTGCGCCAGTAGTCCGGGGTGTAGTGGCACTGCTGGTAGGAGGCCAGCACCCCGTTGTCCAGGCGCAGCTGCACCATCGACAGGTCCTCGACGTCGATGACCGGGTTCAGCTCCCGCATGCTCAACGGCGGCCAGCCGGTCGGGTCGAACCAGTCCGGCATGGTGCGATCGGAGTTGTCCCGCCGGTCGGTGACCTGGTCGTAGAGGGTGAGTGCGCCCATACCGACCACCCGGGTGCTGTACCCGCCGGCCAGGTAGTGGATCACGTCCAGGTCGTGCGCACCCTTCTGCAGCAGCAGGCCGGTGCTGCGGGACCGGTCGGCGTGCCAGTCCTTGAAGTAGAAGTCCCCGCCGTGGCCGACGAAGTGCCGGCACCAGACCGCCTTGACCTGCCCGATCTCGCCCTGGTCGATGATCTCGCGCATCGTGCGCACCACCTCCATGTGCCGCATGTTGTGCCCGACGTACAGCGGGGTGCCGCTGCTCGCGGCTGCTTGCAGCACCGCATCGGCATCGGTGGTGGAGATCGTCATCGGCTTTTCCAGGTACACCGCTACCCCGGCGCGGAGCAGCTCGGTGGCCACTGCAGCGTGCGTGTCGTCCGGACTGAGCACCAGGGCGGCCTGTGGTGCGGCGGTGGAGCTGAGCAGCTCGGTCACCGAGGAGAACTCCGGCGCCGGCGCGTCGATCCGCTGCGCCACCCTCTGCGCCGCGCCCGGGGCGGGGTCCACGTAGGCGACGATCTGGGCGCGGCCGCCGGCGATCGCGTGCGCGGCGATCCCGGCCCGGGCGCCGCAGCCGACGACTGCGAGAGAGATGCTGGGTTCCGAAAAGTTCATCGCGCCATCATGGCAGCCTGGCCGCAGGGGGTGGGACACCCCACCTCGCACCGGCGTCAGGCGGGACCTCGCGCACCGGCGTCAGGCGGGGCGGTGGGCCGCGAGGCAACAGTTACCCTGGATCGGTGAACACTCCGCCCGAGGCCGAGCACCGTCCTGGAGCTCCCGCCGACCAACCGGACGCCACCCCGGCGGCCCCGCGCAAGCAGCGCCCTGCACGGGTGGTCTTCGGCAGCACGGTGCTCTGGTCCGAGGTGCTCGTGGTGTTCTTCGCGCTGCTCGTGGCCTACGGCCTGCGGGTGGCCGAACCGGCCTCGCTGAGCATCTTCGCCGGGGTGGGCATGGTCTCCTGCGCGGTGGCCGCTCGGCTGCAACGCAGCCGTGCCGGCATCGCGATCGGTTCAGCCGTGCAGGTGCTGCTGCTCCTCGGCGGGCTGCTGGTGCCGATGATGTTCGTGGTGGGTGGGATCTTCACGATCATCTGGGCGCTCGGCGTGTGGCTCGGTCTGAAGATCGACCGGGAGCGTGCCGAGCGCGACGCCCGCGCCAGTACGCTCGGAGCATGAGCGAACAGAGCGAACGCACCCTGATCCTGATCAAGCCGGACGGGGTCCGCCGTGGCCTGACCGGGCAGATCCTCGCCCGGGTGGAGGCCAAGGGCTACACGCTGACCGCCGTCGAGCTGCGCACTGCAGATGATGCGCTGCTCGCCGCGCACTACGCCGAGCACGAGGGAAAGCCGTTCTACGCCCCACTGGTGGAGTTCATGAAGTCCGGCCCGGTGCTGGCTGCCATAGCCGAGGGGCACCGGGTGATCGAAGGGTTCCGGGCGCTGGCGGGCGCCACCGACCCCACAGCAGCGCTACCCGGCACCATCCGCGGTGACCTCGGCAGGGACTGGGGCCTGGCCGTGCAGCAGAACCTGGTGCACGGGTCTGACTCGGTGGACAGCGCCGAGCGGGAGATCGCGCTCTGGTTCCCCGGCCGCTGAGGCCCGCGCGGTGCGGCGGCGGCCTCAGCGGCACGTCCGCCCGTTGCGCACCCCGCCGGTATGTGACTGACATATAGGGTCCGGTGGGTCGGTTTGTCCGGACAAAGGTTGCGCGCGGGTAGGTCCTGGTGGGACGATGGCTGCACCCGCTGCAACCGCCCGACGCCAGCGCCGGACGCCCGGGCAGCCGCGGACGACCCGTCAGGAGGACCATGGCCACGCCCACCATCCAGCACTTCGTCAGCGGCCGGCTCCGAGACGGCACCGGCGAGCCGATCGAGGTGCGCAACCCGGCCACCGGTCAGGTCAGCGGGCGGATCCAGGCGGCCGGTCCGGAGGAGCTCGCTGAGGCCGTGACCTCGGCAGCCGCGGCGTTCGAGGGCTGGTCGCAGCAGTCGCTGAGCAAACGCGCCGCCGTGCTGTTCGCCTTCCGTGAGCTGGTCGCCGCCAGCACCGACCGGATCGCCGCAGCCATCTCCGCCGAGCACGGCAAGACCCTCGCCGACGCGGCAGGCGAGGTCGCCCGTGGACTGGAGAACATCGAGTTCGCCTGTGGGCTGACGCAGCACCTGCAGGGCGCCTACGCCGACCAGGTGAGCACCGGGGTGGATGTCTACTCCTACCGGGAGCCGCTCGGCGTGGTCGCCGGCATCACCCCGTTCAACTTTCCCGCGATGGTGCCGCTGTGGATGGCTCCGATCGCGATCGCGTGCGGCAACGCCTTCATCCTCAAGCCTTCCGAACGCGACCCTTCCGCCTCGCTCGTGCTCGCCGACCTGTGGCAGCAGGCGGGTCTGCCCGACGGCATCTTCACCGTGCTCCACGGCGGCCCCGAGCTGGTCGATGCGGTCCTGGACCACCCCGAGATCGCGGCTGTCTCCTTCGTCGGCTCCACCCCGATCGCCCGGCACGTCTACCAACGGGCCTCGGCGGCCGGTAAACGCGTGCAGGCGCTCGGCGGGGCGAAGAACCACGCCGTGGTTCTCCCCGATGCCGACGTGCACAGCACGGCTGCCCACCTGGTAGCAGCCGGCTACGGCTCCGCCGGCCAACGGTGCATGGCGATCTCCGCCGTCGTGGCGGTCGGAACCGACGACGAGGTCGAACCGCTGCTCACCGAGCTCACAGCGCAGTCCGGCCAGCTGGTGGTCGGGCCGTACACGGACCAGGCTGCTGAGATGGGGCCGGTGATCACCGCCCAGGCCAGGGACCGGATCCGTTCGCTGATCGGCCAGGCCGAGGCTGGCGGTGCCCGGGTGCTCCTCGACGGTCGCGAGCACCAGGTGTCCGGCGCCGAGGACGGCTACTTCCTCGGCCCCACCCTGCTCGATCAGGTGAGCCAGGACTCGGTCGCCTACACCGAGGAGGTCTTCGGTCCGGTGCTGGTGGTGCTGCGCGCCGCCGATCTGGAGGAGGCGCTGGCGATCGTCAACGGCAACCCGTTCGGCAACGGGGCGGCCATCTTCACCGGTGACGGCGCAGCCGCCCGCCGCTTCCAGCGTCAGGTGCAAGCCGGCATGGTGGGGATCAACGTGCCGATCCCGGTACCGGTCGGTTCCTTCTCCTTCGGCGGCCGCAAGGACTCCCTGTTCGGCGACACGCACGTGTATGGCAGCGAGGGCGTGTCCTTCTACACCCGCGCCAAGGCAGTCACCGCCCGCTGGCCGGAAGCCTCAGCGCACCGGTCCGCCTCGATGGCCTTCCCCTCGGAGCAGCACTCATGAGCCTGCGGCTGGCGAACGCCCCGGTCTCCTACGGCGTCTTCGAGCTCGGCGCCGAGGAGGGGGTGGCTCTGCCCGGCCCGGAGCAGCTCGCCCGCATGATCGCCGCCGCCGGCTACGAGGGCATCGACTCCGGCCCGATCGGCATGCTCGGCCGCGGTCAGGAGCTGCGGGACCGGCTGGCACGGCACTCTCTGGCCCTGGCCGGCGGGTGGGTGGACCTGCCGCTGTCCGATGCCGAGGCGTTCGCCGCCGCCCTGCCCGGCTACCAGGACGCCCTGGCGTTCTTCACCGAGGGCAACGACCCGGCCCGGCCGGCCCGGCCCACCCTGGCCGACTCCGGTTCCGAAGCACGCCGCGCCCACCCGGGCGGCGGCCCGGGCCTGAGCCTGGATGAGCGCGGCTGGGACACCCTCGCTGCCAACGTGGCCACCGCCGTCGACCGGGCCCGCGACGCGGGACTGGAACCCACGTTCCACCCGCACGCCTGCACCTACGTGGAGACCCCTGCGGAGATCGACGAGCTGCTCGCCCGCACCGATGTCGGCCTCACCCTGGACACCGGCCACCTCATCCTCGGTGGCGGGGATCCGCTGACCGGGCTGCGCCGCTGGGCGAGGCGGATCGACCACCTGCACCTGAAGGACGTGCGCCGTAGGGTGCTGGAGGAGGCGGTCGCCACCGGTGCCGGGATGCGCACGGTGTGGACGGGCCGGGCGTTCGTGCCGCTCGGCGAGGGAGACCTGGACCTGGACGCGGTGATGGAGGTGATCACCAGCGGCGAGCACACCGGGTGGCTGGTGGTCGAGCAGGACGTCATCCCGCAGATCGGGGACGAGGAGGACCGTTCGCAGCGCGAGCAGGTGCACAACCGCGAGATGCTGCGCCGGTGGTTCCCGTGAGGCTGCGGATCGGGGTGCTCGGTCTCGGCGCGGTCACCCAGAGCGTGCACCTGCCGCTGCTGCTGCGCCGCTGGGCCGAGTTCCAGGTGGTCGCCGTGGCGGACCTGTCCGCCCAGCGGGCCACCCAGATCGCCGGCCGGTACGGTATCGAGGGCGTGTTCTCCTCCCGCGAAGAGCTGATCGCCGCGCACACCAGCGGCCGCTGCCGGATGGACGCAGTCCTGGTGGCCACCTCCGGCACCCACGGCGCTGACGTGCTCGCCCTCGCCGAAGCCGGTATCGCAGTGTTCTGCGAGAAGCCGCTCGCGCTCGCCGAGGCGGAGATCGCCCGGATCGAGGCGGCGGGGGCGCGCGTCCAGCTTGGCTACATGAAGGAGTACGACCCGGCGACGGCGCAGCTCGCCCGGGTCCTGGACGGCTGCGTTGTGCGTGCGGTCACCGTGGAGGTGCTGCATCCTTCGGCTGCCCGTCAGCTCAGCTTCGCCAACCTCCTGCCCGCACCGGCTGACCTGGACGCCGACCGGCTCGCCGCGGCTGCCCGGGCCACTGAGGACGCCCTGGATGTGGCGCTCGGCACCGGGACCGAGCGTGGGTGGCGCGACCTGTACGCGCACGTGGTGATCGGTTCGATCGTGCACGACATCGCCCTGCTGCGGTCCCTCGGCCACCCGATCGAGCAGGTGCACACCGCGCACCGGTGGGGCGCGCAGGGCACTGACCCGGGCTCGGTGGAGGTGACCGGGACCCTGGCCGGCGGTGCTCGGCTGCACCTGGGCTGGCACTACCTGCCGGACTACCCCGACTACACCGAGACGGTCACCTTCCACCACGAGGCCGGCAGCGCCAGCCTGACCTTCGGCGTGCCGTACCTGCTGAACGCGCCCACCGTGCTGACCGTGCTGGCGGCCGCAGATGACGGCCAGACCCGCACCGAGCACCGGTGGGCGCAGCAGGAGGCGTTCGAGAACGAGCTGCTCGCCTTCCATCAGTTCGTCACCGACGGTCTGCCCCCGCACGCGCAGGCCGCGGAGGGCCGCGCGGACCTGGTCGTCGCTCAGCAGATCCTCGCGCGACTGGCCGGTGGTGCCGTCGGTGGTGAGGCCGCCGGGCGCTGACCCTGCCGGTCTCACCCTGGCCCCCGCGGCGCCCTTCGCGAACCAGGGGAGGGTGGTGGGGGCCAGGGTTCGGCGGCGTGGGAGGATGCACGGGTGAGACGACGCATCGCCTACCAGGGAGAGCCCGGCGCGAACTCGGACATGGTGTGCCGGGAGCACTATCCGGACTGGGAACCGTTGCCAAGGGCTTCGTTCGAGGATGTCTTCGCCGCGGTGGCCAGCGGTGAAGCACAGCTGGCACTGCTACCGATCGACAACTCCCTGGCCGGCCGGGTGGCCGACATCCACCACTTCCTGCCCACCTCCAACCTGCACATCATCGCCGAGCACTTCCTGCGCATCCGGTTCGTGCTGATGGGTGTGCCTGGTGCCACCCTCGAGGAGGTCACCACCGTGCGCTCGCACGTGCACGCCCTGGGCCAGTGCCGCCAGGTGATCCGCGACCTGCACCTGACCCCGATGGTCGCCGGGGACACCGCCGGTGCAGCCCGCGAGGTCGCCGAGCTCGGCGATCGGAGTCAGGCGGCGATCGCCCCACCTCTGGCCGCCGAGATCTATGGGCTGGAGGTGCTCGCCACCGATGTCGAGGATGCCGAGCACAACACCACCCGGTTCGTCACCCTGTCCCCGGAGGCGCGGCGAGCCCCCGCCGGGGCCGGTCCCGTGGTGACCACGTTCGTGTTCAAGGTGCGCAACCTGCCCGCTGCGCTGTACAAGGCGCTCGGTGGGTTCGCCACCAACGGGGTGAACATGACCAAGCTGGAGAGCTACATGGTGGGCGGTGAGTTCGTCGCCACCATGTTCCTCGCCGAGGTGGACGGGCACCCGGACGACCTGCCGCTGAAACGTGCCCTGGAGGAGCTGGAGTTCTTCACCACCGAGCTGACCGTGCTCGGTGTCTACCCCGCGGACCGGTACCGGCTGGAGTATGGGTCGCCGGCCTGAACCTCCTGCACCGTGCCTCGCCTCGTGCGGTAGCGGATCCGCACTGCGAGGGTGAAGATGGAACTCCGAGCACAGGAGGAACCCCGAGCACAGGAGGAACGATGAGCACACGGCCCGGTTCGGACTCCTGGAAGGACACCGGACTGCTCGACGAGCCGGAGCAGGAACCGGTCAACCTGGTGCAGGAGTCCGAGGACGACGAGCCGCTAGACCGCGGTGAGGACTACCAGCCTCGTACCGCCCGGCCCGACCGGGACGGTCAGGCCGACGAGGCGGATGTGGCCGACCAGGCGGTCCTCGTCCCCGAGGAGGACGAGGACGAGGAGGAGCTCTAGGAGTTCTCGGCCGCTCAGCGGCAGACGGCCAGCACTCGCCGCACCGGGTCCTGCAGGTGATACGGGGCCCGACCCCAGTCGGCGGGGAGACGCTCCTTGTCGGTCAGGACGCGCCGCCGAGCACCGTCGGAGTCGACCAGCACCGCCCCCGCTGCAGCCAGCGCGAGCAGATCGCCGCCGTGGCGCACCAGCAGCGGGGAACCGAGCGGATCCGGGCTGGCGTCCGGGCGCACACCCAGGCTGACTGCCGTGCGCCCGGCCGCCATCCCGGCCAGGATCGCCTCCGGTGAGGGGTCCTCGGCCGCCACCCAGGTCGTCGGGGTGCCGAGCGTCCACCCGCCTCCCGGGGTGTGGAAGTCCGAACCGCCGACGACCGCTGTGCCCTCGCTGCCCGGCAGGTGCTCCATCAGCTGCCAGACCGCCCAGGGTGCCGTCGCGGTCAGGTCCCGGAACCAGGAGATGTGCCACAGCTCCAGGGCGTGCGGGGCCCGGTCCAGTCGGTGCTGCCAGGCGCAGTCACCCTCCATCGGATGGCTGATCGAGAGCAGCCCGCCGCGGCGGGCCGCCTGGTCCAGCCAGTCCTGCCCGGACAGGCGGAAGTCCACCCAACCGATGTCGCCATAGACACAGGCGTGCCCGCGCGCCGTGGTCACCTCCTGACCGGGCAGCAACGTCACCGAGTGCCGGGCCGCCGGACCGTCGAGCAGCCGGTGGTGGCTGGTGGTGTTGTGGTCGGTGACCGCCACGAAGTCCAGACCAGAGGCCACCGCGCGGGCGGCGAGCTGGTCGATGCTCTCCGTGCCGTCGGAGTGCACCGTGTGGGCGTGCAGGTCACCGGCGTACCAGGTGAGGCCGGCAGCGGCCGGCACCCCGCGGGTGTGCCCCCGGACAGTGTCGGTCACCGGCGCCTGGGCCTCGGCCTCCACCTCGCCGGAGCCGTCGAGCTCGATCTCCACCTGCACCTGCACCCCGTCGGCGGGCAGCTGGTGCAGGCCGAGCACCACCTGCCAGGTGCCCGCTTCCAGCCCGGGGAGGAACCCCGGGGTCGCCTGCTCCGGGCGGACCACGAACCGGCGTCTGGCCCCGCCGGACCAGCCGCACCACCGGGACGGAGCCATGCAGCCGAGGTCGATCACCGCCGCCGGGTCGGCCACCTCCAACCGCACCTCGATGCTGCCGGCCGTGGCGGGCACGTCGAACGGCACCTCGAGGTAGCGCTCGCGGATCTGGTCGCGGACGGTGAGCCACCGGTCGAACCGTGCAATTGTCATCGGTGCCAGCCGACCAGGTGTCCGGTCGGGAGTCAATGGTTTGCCGGTGGAGGGTCTGTGTCGATCGGTTGGCCGGCTGTGGCGGCCCGGGGAGTCCGTCGAGGTCCGCATCCGGGCGCCACCGAGCCGCTAGCCTGGGCACCGTGCACCTGAAAACGCTGACGCTGCGCGGCTTCAAGTCGTTCGCGTCTGCGACCACGCTCAGCCTGGAGCCGGGCATCACCTGCGTGGTGGGTCCGAACGGGTCCGGCAAGTCCAACGTGGTGGACGCGCTCGCCTGGGTGATGGGCGAGCAGGGGGCCAAGTCGCTGCGCGGCGGGGCGATGGCCGACGTGATCTTCGCCGGTACCTCCTCCCGCCCGCCGCTGGGCCGCGCCGAGGTCTCCCTGACCATCGACAACACCGACGGCGCCCTGCCGATCGAGTACGCCGAGGTGACCATCTCCCGGACCCTGTTCTCCGGAGGCGGCTCGGAGTACGCGATCAACGGCACCTCCTGCCGGTTGCTGGACATCCAGGACCTGCTGTCCGACTCCGGTATGGGCCGGGAGATGCACGTGATCGTCGGGCAGGGCCGGCTGGACTCGGTGCTGTCCGCCACTGCTGAGGACCGGCGCGGTTTCATCGAGGAGGCCGCTGGGATCCTCAAGCACCGCAAGCGCAAGGACAAGGCGCTGCGCAAGCTGGAGGCCACTGCTGCGAACCTGGCGCGGCTCACCGACCTGACCAGCGAGATCCGCAGGCAGCTCGGTCCGCTGGCCAAGCAGGCGGACGTGGCTCGCCGCGCCCAGGTGGTGCAGATCGACCTGCGGGACGCCCGGGCCCGGCTGCTGGCCGACGACCTGGTCCAGCTCACCTCCTCCCTCGCCCAGGAGATCGCCGACGAGACCGCCCTGCGCGAAGAACGCGCCAAGGTCGAGGCCGCCCAGGCCGAAGCACGGGAGCGGCTCACCCGGGTGGAGACCGACGCTGCCGCGGCCGCCCCGGCCCTGCAGGAGGCGAGCGAGATGTGGTACCGGCTGTCCTCGCTGGCCGAACGGCTGCGCGGCACGCACACCCTCGCAGCGGAACGGTGCCGGTTGCTCGGCACCCCGCAGACCGAGGCGGAGACCCCCGGCCGGGATCCGGCCGACCTGGACGCTCAGGCCGCCCGCGCCCGGGAGGCGGAGGCCGAGCTGCTCACCGAGGCGGAGAAGGCCCGCGCCGACCTGGAGGCGATGGTCACCGAACGCACCTACGCCGAGCAGCAGGCCGCCGAGGCCGAGCGCGCGCTGGCCACGGTGCACCGGGGCGTGGCCGACCGGCGCGAGGGGCTGGCCCGGCTCACCGGGCAGGTCGCTGCGATGCGGTCCAAGGTGGAGGCCAGCGAGGCCGAGCTGGACGGGTTGCGCCACAACCTCACCGACGCACAGGAGCGCGCCGAGGCTGCCGAGGCCGAGTTCGTCGCCCTGGAGCAGCAGGCAGTCGGCGCCCAGGAGGGCGAAGAAGGCCTGGACGAGGCGCACGAGCGGGCGCTGGCGGTCCTGGAGGAGGCGAGTGCCGCCGTCACCGAGCTCACCGAGACCGAACGGGCCGCCGAGGGGGACAAGGCCACCTGGACCGCCCGGCTGGACGCCCTGCAGATGTCCCTGGCCCGCAAGGACGGCACCGGTGCGCTGCTGTCTGCGGAGCTGCCTGGGGTGCTCGGTTCGGTCGCCGACCTGCTCACCGTAGAAGCCGGGTACGAGAACGCGATCGCCGCTGCGCTCGGCCACCTCGCCGATGCGGCGGCCGCCGAGTCGGTGGACGTGGCCGTGGACGCCCTGCGGCACGTGCGGGAGGCCGACGCCGGTCAGGCGCGGGTCCTGATCTCCACCGAGCGGCCCGCGCCGGAGCGCCGGGACCCGCCGGACGGCGGTCGGTGGGCCACCGAGCTGGTCCGCCCGGACGAATCGGTAGCCGCCACCATCGCCGGACTGCTTGCCGACGTCGTGGTGGTCGAAGACCTGCACGCTGCGCGCCAGCTGTGCACCGCCGAACCCGATCTGGTCGCGGTGACCACCGACGGTGACGTGCTCGGTGCCACCCAGGCCCGTGGCGGCGCCGCCGGCGGCCCCAGCGTGCTGGAGCTGCACGCCGCACGGGACGAGGCCGAGGCCGAGCTCGCCGACGCCCTCGCCCGCATCGAACGCACCCGGTTCGCGATCGGCCCCGCCCGCGAAGCGGTGCAGGCCGCCCAGGCGGAGGTGGACTCCACCCTGGAGGCGCTGCACGCCTCCGACGCCAACCTGGCCGCCGTGGCGGACAAGCTCGGCCAGCACGGGTCGGCGATGCGCGCCGCCCGCGCCGAGGCCGACCGTATCCGGCCCGCGATCGAACGATGCGAGCAGACCGCCCACGCCCGCGCCGCGGAGCTGGCCGAGCTGACCGAGCGCCTGCAGACCGCCCAGGACGAGCCGGAGGACGAAGGTGTCGACCTGGAGCAGGCCACCGCCGACCGGGACGCCCGCGCCGAGGCTGCCACCGCCGCCCGCGCCAAAGAGACCGATGCCCGCCTGGTGCTGCGCACCGTGGAGGAGCGGCTGAAGGCGATCACCGGGCGTGCGGAGTCCCTGGAACGGGCCGCCCAGGCCGAGCGCCGAGCCCGTGAGGTTGCTGCCGAGCGGGCCCGCCGCCGGGCCGCGCAGTCACAGGTGGCAGCCGCTGTGCGCGACGGTGCGCAGCGCGCGCTGGTGGCGATCGAGGACTCCCTCGCCCAGGCCGAGCGCCGCCGGCAGGCTGCTGAGGCCGAGCGTGCCGCCCGGGAGGAGGAGCTCACCGGGCTGCGCACCGACCTGGACGAGCTGTCCGCCAAGCACGCCGAGCTCACCGACGTGGTGCACCGCGACGAGGTCGCCCGCGCCCAGCAGAAGCTGCGGGTGGAGCAGCTGGAGCAGCGCGCTATCGACGAGCTCGGGCTGGAACCGGAGGTGCTCACCGCCGAGTACGGCCCCGACCAGCTCGTACCGCAGGTGCCTCCGCCCGGCTCCGAGGAGGACCCGGGCCCGCCGCGCCCGTACGTGCGCGCGGAGCAGGAGAAGCGCCTGCGCGCCGCCGAACGTGCCCTGAAGCTGCTCGGCAAGGTCAACCCGCTCGCCCTCGAGGAGCACGCCGCACTGGAGGAACGCCACCAGTTCCTCTCCGAACAGCTCGCCGACCTGAAGAAGACCCGCGCCGACCTGCTGGACATCGTCGCCGAGATCGACGAACGGGTGCAGGAGGTGTTCACCGAGGCCTACCACGACACCGCCGCCCAGTTCGAGCAGGTGTTCGCCCGGCTGTTCCCGGGCGGGGAGGGCCGACTGGTGCTCACCGACCCCGAGGACATGCTCACCACCGGGATCGAGGTGGAGGCCCGCCCGCCGGGGAAGAAGGTGAAGCGCCTGTCCCTGCTCTCCGGCGGGGAGCGGTCGCTGACCGCAGTGGCGCTGCTGGTGTCCATCTTCAAGGCCCGGCCCAGCCCGTTCTACGTGATGGACGAGGTCGAGGCAGCCCTGGACGATGTGAACCTGGGCCGGCTGCTGGAGATCTTCCGCGAGCTGCGCGAGGAGTCCCAGCTGATCGTGGTCACCCACCAGAAGCGCACCATGGAGATCGCCGATGCGCTCTACGGGGTGACTATGCGCGGTGACGGCGTCACCACTGTGATCTCCCAACGTCTGGAAGAAGAAGCGGTCTGAGCACGCATCGCCCGCTGCAGGCCAGCTGGTCCGCCCGCCGCGGGCGGTGGGGGCTGTGGTCCATCTCATGCCCGACGGCGTGTCTTGCCTCGGCGTGTCGAGTCGCGTCCCGTAGGACGCGGGCGACAATAGGCACATGACCGGACCGTTCGTCGCAGTGCTCGCGGCCATGGCAGCCGCCTGCACCCTGCTGCTCGCTCTGGTGCGCCGGCACGTGCCGGCCGAGGGACTGCTGGCCTGGCTCCGGGAGTCCTACCGTTCGGTGCGTGCCGAGCACGGTGACCAGCCGCAGACCACGGCGAGCTCCGCCGTCGACGAGCAGCCCCGGGCCCGGGTCGCCGACCTGCTGGAGATGGGTGAGGACGGGCCCGCCTACCACCGCCCGCCCGACCTGCTGGAGCGCCTCGAGCGGCGCCGTAGCACCCGCTGAGAACGATTCGCCTCACCCTGGCGGCGTAGGCCACACTGGAGCACGTGCTCGAGAACATCTGGCTGTACCTGGTCATCGCCGCTGTCATCCTGATCGGTGGCATCTCCGCCCTGGTCACCACCCGCCGCCGGCGGGGCGGGGCCGGCACCATCGACGAGGCACCCCCACGTGCGGGCGCACCGGAGCCGGGCGCTGAGGACGACGACGGTGGCGTAGCCACTGCAGCACCACCGGACCAGAGGGCACCGGCCGAGCAGGTGGACGAGGTCCCGGTCACCGCCGACCAGGTGGAGACGGCCCCGGCTGTGGAGCAGCCGGAGTCCGCTGCCGGGAGGATGGTGCGGCTGCGCGCGCGTCTGGCCCGCTCCGGAGCGCTCGGTGCCACCCTGCTGAACCTGCTCTCTCGCGGCGACCTGACCGAGTCGGACTGGGAGGAGATCGAGGAGACGCTGCTGCTGGCCGACGTCGGCGCCGGACCCACCGATGAGCTGATGGACGCGCTGCGCACCAAGGTGAAGGTGCTCGGCACCTCCGAGCCCGGCCAGGTGCGGGCGATGGTGCGCGAAGAGCTGCTCGGTCTGGTCAACCCGGACCTGGACCGGCGCCTGGCCGCCAGCCCGGTGGTCGGCGACGACGGTCAGCCGCACCCGGCCACCATCCTCATGGTCGGGGTGAACGGCACCGGCAAGACCACCACAGTGGGCAAGCTCGCCCGGCTGCTGGTGGCAGAGGACCGGGACGTGCTCCTCGGCGCCGCGGACACCTTCCGCGCCGCGGCTGCCGACCAGCTGGCCACCTGGGGACAGCGGGTCGGGGTGGAGGTGGTGCGCTCCGAGCGGGAGGGCGCCGACCCGGCGTCAGTGGCCTTCGACGCGGTGAAGACGGGTCGCGAGTCCGGTGTGGACGCGGTGATCGTGGACACCGCCGGCCGGCTGCAGAACAAGGCCGGGCTGATGGACGAGCTCGGCAAGATCCGCCGGGTGGTCTCCCGCGGTGCCCCGGTCTCGGAGGTGCTGCTGGTGCTGGACGCCACCACCGGGCAGAACGGGATGCGCCAGGCGCAGGTGTTCGCCGAGGCCGTGGAGATCACCGGTATCGTGCTGACCAAGCTGGACGGCACCGCCAAGGGCGGCATCGTCGTGTCCGTGCAGCGCGAGCTGGGTGTGCCGGTGAAGTTCGTCGGACTGGGGGAGGGGCCGGACGACCTCGCCCCGTTCGACCCGGAGGCGTTCGTGGACGCCCTGCTGGAAGCGCCCGCCGAAACCTGACGTTCACACCCGGGGCGCAGATGTCACCCGCGCGTAACACCACCGCGCACGCACCGTAACGCGCGGCCAGCACAGTCTTCCCAGGCCGGACGCCCGATCCGGCGTGTGGAGAAGAGTGCATGGAACCCTTTATCGACACCGGTGTCACCGCCTGGATGCTGGTCTCGGCGTCCCTGGTGCTGCTGATGACTCCCGGTCTGGCGATGTTCTACGGCGGGATGACCCGGTCCAAGTCCGTGCTGAACATGATGATGATGTGCTTCGGGGCGCTGGCCCTGATCGCCGTGATCTACCCGCTGTGGGGCTGGTCGATGTCCTACGGGTCGTCGATCGGCGGGATCGTCGGCAACCCGTTGGACCAGTTCGGCCTCGGTGGCAGCTTCGAGACGCTCGCAGTGCTGGACGAGGCGACCGGGGCGGCGATGCCGACCATCGTGGACGTCGGTTTCCAGACCACGTTCGCGATCATCACCGTGGCCCTGATCGCCGGCGCGATCGCAGACCGGGTGAAGTTCTCCACCTGGCTGGTCTTCGCCGGCCTGTGGGTCACCCTGGCGTACTTCCCGATGGCGCACATGGTCTGGAGCGGCGGACTGCTCTCCGGCGACGGTCCGTTCGCCGCGATCGCCGAACCGGTGGACTTCGCCGGTGGCACCGTGGTGCACATCAACGCCGGTGTGGCCGGCCTGGTGCTCGCGCTGGTGGTCGGCCGCCGGAAAGGCTTCGGTGCAGAACCGATGCGCCCGCACAACCTGCCGCTGGTGATGCTCGGTGCTGCACTGCTTTGGTTCGGCTGGTTCGGGTTCAACGCCGGTTCCGCCTACGGCGCCGACGAGACCGCCGGCCTGGCATGGGTGAACACCACCACGGCTGCGGCCGCTGCTGTGCTCGGCTGGCTGGCCACCGAACGGGTCAAGTACGGCAAGGCGACCTCGTTGGGTGCCGCCTCCGGGGTGGTCGCCGGTCTGGTGGCGATCACTCCCGCCGCAGGGGCGCTGACGCCGCTCACCTCGATCGTGCTCGGCGCCGTGGCCGGGGTGGCGTGCGCGCTGGCGGTCGGGCTCAAGCACCGGCTCGGCTACGACGACTCCCTCGACGTGGTCGGCGTGCACCTGGTCGGCGGTCTGGTCGGCACCACTGGTATCGGTCTGCTCGCCACCGACGGCGGCCTGTTCTTCGGCGGTGGCCTGAACCTGCTGCTGGTGCAGATCATCATCGCCGCGGTGGCCCTCGTCCTCTCCGGGGTGGTCACCCTGGTGCTCGGCCTGGTCCTGAAAGCCACGATGGGCTGGCGGGTCACGGACGAGGCAGAGATCGGCGGGATCGACCTTGCCGAGCACGCAGAAGGCGCCTACGAAGGGATCCAGTCATGAAGCTCATCACCGCCGTGATCCAGCCGCACAAGCTGGACGAGGTCAAGTCCGCCCTGCAGTCCGCCGGGGTACGGGGACTGACCGTCACCGAGGCCAGCGGCTACGGCCGGCAGAAGGGGCACACCGAGGTGTACCGGGGTGCGGAGTACACCGTGGACCTGCTGCCCAAGGTGCGCGTAGAGGTGCTGGTGGCCGACGACGAGGCCCGCGCCCTGGCCGAGCTGGTGGTCCGCAGCGCCCGCACCGGGAAGATCGGCGACGGCAAGGTGTGGCTCTCCCCGGTCGAGGACGTGATCCGCGTCCGCACCGGAGCGAACGGGCCGGATGCGCTCTAGGTGCTGACCACCGCCCCCGGCGGCGGGCAGACCACGCTGCGTGATCTGCCCGCCGCCCGGCTGGCACTGCCCGGCACCGGGCCTGGCTACCGGCGCAGCCTCGCCGACCTCACCGACGCCGCCCTGACCGAGCTGTGGCTGCAGGCCACCGCCCGTACCGGGGCGGGACGTGGGGTGGCGCTCGGTGCGGTCGGCTCCCACGGTCGACGGGACGCCGGACCGATCAGCGACCTGGACCTGGTGCTGGTGCACGACCCTGCAGCGGCCGACGCGGAGCAGCTCGGCGGTCTGGCAGCCGCGCTCTGGTACCCGGTCTGGGACGCCGGCCTGGAGCTGGACCACTCGGTGCGCAGCCTGGTCGAGTGCCGCCGGGTGGCCTCGGCCGACCTGGTGGCGGCCGTCTCCCTGCTTGACCTGCGGTACGTGGCCGGTGAAGCCGACCTGCTCGGCCGTGCGCGTGCCGCAGTGCTCACCGACTGGCGGGCAGCCGCCCGGCGCCACCTGCCCGACCTGCTCGCCTCCGTCCGGACCAGGGCGAGCACCCACGGTGAGCTGGCCGGCCGGCTCGAACCGGACCTGAAGGAGGCCCGCGGTGGGCTCCGGGACGTCCTGGTCTGCACGGCGCTGAGTGCCAGCTGGCTCGCCGACCGACCGCACGGCCACCTGGACGAGGCGTACCGGTACCTGCTCGATGTGCGAGACGCGCTCGCGGCGACGGCCGGCCGCCGGACCACCCTGCTGCTCCGGGCGCACGCCGAGGAGGTGGCCGACCGGATGGGGCTGCCGGATGCCGACGCGCTGCTGACCGAGGTCGGCGCATGCGGCCGGGTGGTGACCACCGCGCTGGAGACGACCATCCGGCACGCCCGCCAGAGGCTGCGCCGGCCCAGCCCACGACTGCAGCCCACGCTGGTGCGCGGCCGGTGGCGGCCGGCCCGGTTGCCCCGGCTCGGTGCTGGCCTCGCCGAGCACGACGGGGAGGTGGTGCTCGCCGCCGGCACCGACGTCACCACGGACCCCGAGCTGGCGCTGCGTGCGGCCGCGGTGGCCACCCGCACCGGGCTCGCGCTCTCTCCGGTGATGCTCACCTCGCTCGGCCGCGCCCCGGTGCCACCTGCTCCGTGGCCCGCCACGGCACGGGAGCACCTGCTCACCGTGCTGCGCTGCGGACCGGCACTGCTGCCCCTGTGGCACGCGCTCGACCACGCTGAGATCCTCACCCGCTGGCTCCCGGAGTGGGTGGCGGTCCGGGGCCGTGCCCAGCACAACCCCGTGCACCTGTACACCGTGGACCACCACCTGGTGCAGACCGTGGCGAACCTGCACGCGGTCCCGGCCCACCTGCCCGGGCGGGACCTGCTGCTGTGGGCGGGCCTGCTGCACGACATCGGCAAGGTGAGTGGCGCCGTCGACCACTCCCTGACCGGGGCGAGGATCGCCGAGCAGGTGCTGCGGCGGCTCGGTCTGAGCCCGCCGGACCGGGCCGATGTGTGCACCCTGGTGCGCCACCACCTGCTGCTGGCCACCACGGCCACCCGGTGGGACGTGCGGGGCGAGGCTGCCGCTGAGCACGTGGCGGCCACGCTCAGGTACCGGGCGGACCTGGTCACGGCGCTGGGTCACCTCACCGAGGCGGACGCCCGTGCCGCCGGGCCGAGGGCCTGGACCCCGTGGCGAGCGGGCCTGGTGCACACTCTGACGCGAAACGCTCTGGCCCGGTGCAGATATCCTGGGCGGAGCACCTGACCGACTGCCCGAGGATTCTCCCAGTGTTCGCCAGCCTCTCCGATCGACTCTCGGCCACCTTCAAGTCCTTGCGGGGCAAGGGCCGGCTGTCCGAGTCCGACATCGAGACCACGGTCTCCCAGATCCGGCGCGCCCTGCTGGACGCGGACGTGGCCGTGCCCGCAGTGCGTGCCTTCACCGCCGCCGTGCGGGAGCGCGCCTCCTCGGCCGAGGTCTCCCAGTCGCTGAACCCTGCCCAGCAGATCGTGAAGATCGTGCACGAGCAGCTGATCGAGATCCTCGGTGGCGACTCCCGGGCGCTCACCCTGGCCAAGCACCCGCCGACGGTGATCCTGCTCGCCGGTCTGCAGGGCGCCGGGAAGACGACCCTGGCCGGCAAGCTGGGCGCCTGGCTGAAGGAGCAGGGGCACACCCCGCTGCTGGTGGCTGCCGACCTGCAGCGCCCGAACGCGGTCACCCAGCTGCAGGTGGTCGGCGAGCGGGCCGGGGTGCCGGTCTGGGCGCCCGAGCCCGGTAACGGGGTCGGGGACCCGGTGGCCACCGCCCGCAGCGGTGTGGACCGTGCCCGCGCGCAGTACCACGACGTGGTGATCGTGGACACCGCCGGTCGCCTCGGTGTGGACGCCGAGATGATGCAGCAGGCGATCGACATCCGGGACGCGGTCACCCCGGACGAGATCCTGTTCGTGGTCGACGCGATGATCGGTCAGGACGCGGTCACCACTGCGCGGGCGTTCGCCGACGGTGTCGGGTTCACCGGGGTGGTGCTGTCCAAGCTCGACGGCGACGCCCGCGGTGGTGCGGCCCTCTCCATCCGTACGGTCACCGGTGCTCCGGTGCTGTTCGCCTCCACCGGGGAGAAGCTCGGCGACTTCGAGCGGTTCCACCCGGACCGGATGGCCTCCCG
>DATGRZ010000227.1:0-3907 GCA_035303065.1 Ruania sp. | reverse complement strand
ACCAACCAGGTGGAGCCGGGCTTCGCGGCCGCCCGAGCCTGAGGGCGCCACAGGTCAGCCGGCAGCGCTTCCGCGGAAGCGCCTCTATCGTGGAGCCGTGACCAGGTATGCGGTGGTCGGTGGCGGCATCCTCGGCTGTGCTGTGGCACGGGAGATCCTGCGCAGCCGCCCCGGCGCCGAGGTCACCCTCATCGAGAAGGAAGACCACCTCGCCGCACACCAGTCCGGGCACAACTCCGGCGTGGTGCACGCGGGCCTGTACTACACCCCGGGCTCGCTGAAGGCGCGGCTGTGCCGCCGCGGGGTGGCGCTGCTGGATGAGTACTGCACCGACCGCGCCCTGCCGTACCTGGAGTGCGGCAAGGTGCTCATCGCCCGGGATGCCGAGGAGCACACCCGGCTGCGGCACATCGCCGCCCGCGCACTGGCGAACGGGGTGCCCGGTGTTGAGCTGGTCGGTCCGGCCGGGCTGGCGGAGGTGGAACCGGAGGCGGTGGGGGTGGCCGCGCTGGTGTCCCCGGGCACCGCTGTGGTGGACTACGCGGCGATCACCCGCGCGCTGGCCGCCGACGTGGCGTCCGCCGGCGGGCGGGTGCTGCTCGGTCACCAGGTGCGCACTGTGGTGCCGCTGGCGCGTGGGGTGCGGGTCGTGGTGCGGCCGGCGCCGTACTCGGCCTGGACGCCGGAGGAGCTGCCGGAGCTGTTCGATGCGGTGGTGGTGTGCGCGGGGCTGTCCTCCGACCGTCTCGCCCGGGCCTCCGGCGGTGCGGCGGACCCGGCGATCATCCCGTTCTTCGGCCAGTACCACCGCATCGACGACGCGCACGCCGGCCTCACCCGCGGCCTGGTCTACCCGGTGCCCGACCCGCGCTACCCGTTCCTCGGCATGCACCTGACCCGCCGGGTGGACGGCGCCCTGACCGTGGGTCCGAACGCGTTCCTGTCCGCCGCCCGGGAGGGGTACCGCGGGCAGGTGCGTCTGCGTGACCTCACCGAAGTCGCCCGCTGGCCCGGCTTCTGGCGGTTCGCCGCCCGGAACATCCCGACGGCGGTGCGTGAGCTGGCCGGGGTGCTCTCACCTGAGCGGTTCCTCACCGAGGCGCGCAGCTACGTCCCGGCCCTCGAGGGTGCGCGGCTCACCCCGGTCGGGCGCGGTATCCGCGCCCAGGCGATGACCCGCGACGGCACGCTCTTGGATGACTTCGCCATCGAGCACCGCGGCCCGGTGAGCCAGGTGCGCAACGCCCCCTCACCCGGGGCGACCGCCTCATTGGCGATCGCCGAGCACATCGTGGCAGGTCTGGGCTGAGCCGACCAGGGCTGAGCCGGCCCCTACGCCGCCTGATCGTCCTGCTCGGCGGCGAGCTCCCGCCGTCGGGCCCAGTTCGTGACCACGGTGGACACGGCGTAGTCCAGGTGCAGCGGGCCGCCGTCCATGGCGAGCAGCGAGGGTCCGTCCGCGCCGGCCGGAACCGCTGGTGAGCTAGGCGCCGAGCTGTCGACAGTGCGCAGCACAGGCACCGGTTCTCCGTGGTCGTCGAACACCTCGATGGTGCCGTCGGGGGTGCGGCGCATCCGATAGCCGCCCTCGTGCAGCCTCCTGTGGTGCGCACCGCAGAGCAGCACCATGTTGTCCAGGTCCGTGCGGCCGCCGAAGACCCAGTGCACCAGGTGATGCCCGTGCAGGTATCGGCGCCGTCCGCAGCCGGGGAACGCGCAGCCATGATCTCGGTCCCACATCGCCCGGAACAGTGCGGCGCTGGGGAGTCGTCGCCGGCGGCCCAGGTCCACTGTCCGGCCAGGGCGCGGGTTCGGCCGGACCCAGCCACCGGGCGGTACGGTGCCGCTCTCGTGCAGGTGCACCACCAGCCCGGAGTCACAGGCCAGGCGACGCGCCGTCTCCGGGTGCAGTGCCGCTCCGGACTCCAGCCGTGGCCCGATCAGTGCGTGCGGGTCGCCGCCGGCCGCTGGCCGGTCGGGGGCATCCTGCTCATGATCGTCGGAGTGCTCGGTGCCTTCGGCAGGCTCGCTGCCCTCGGCCGGGTCGAGGACCGGGGTGGCCGCCAGGTCCTCCAACGTGGTGTGCAGCACGGTCTCCGCGCGCCGCGACCCACGGGTCCGACTGGTCTCGGTCCGGGAGGTGCTGTCCTCTGTCCCGGTGCCGGTATCGGACTGCTCACAGACCAGCACGAGCGCATCCAGCAGCGAGCAGCCGGTCTCGTCCTCCTCGGCGGCGGTCCGTCTCAGGTACTCCTGGACCTGATGCAGCCGGTCCACGATCACCGCGCCCTGCTCCGGGGAGCACCGCACGGACACACCGATCGATCCGTCGGCCAGCGTCCGGTGCACCAACGAGCCGTGCTCGTTACGCTCGTTCACCTCGGCCAGCGACCCGGCAGCGGTACGCACCCCGGCACAGAACCGCTGCACCTGGTCCGCGGTGCCGGCCCTGGCCACCTGCAGCAGCTCTTCCTCGTTGTCGGCTGCTGCCACGCGGGTCAGAGCCCGGACCTTGGAGTAGCTGAGGCGCCCTGCTGCGAACTCCGCGGTGACCGACGGCAGGACGCGCAGGGCCCGCGCCACCCGTACCTGCTCCCGGGCAGTCACCCGGGCCAGGCCGCACTGCCAGGAGAGCCAGTGCGTCATGGAGGTGACGCCGACGTACCGGCCCCACCCTTCGCGCGCGTCGAACTCGCCGAGCAGCACCAGGAACCGGCAGGTGCTCGCCGCAATCCCCGCTGCCAGCGAACCCAGCTCCTCCGCCAGCTCCCAGACCGTCCGGTCGCTCAGGGCCGACGCGCCCTCATCCTCCGCGCTACCCGGGTGCTCCGTCGTCATCGCTCTCACCGTCCTCGTCGAATGTGTGTTCGAGGGTACGGTCGAGCACTGACACTGCGACCCGGCCAGAGCGTCAGCGCTTCAGCGGAAGCGTTGCCTCAGCGGGAGCGTTGCGCCTCGATCCCTGTCCCAACCTGCGGGACCACGTTGTGAGACCTATCACCTCTCTGAGGTCGCCACCGTCCGATGAGCAGGCAGTGCTTTACAGTTCAGGTAACGATCGCTGTCCCCGGAAAGGCCCACCGTGCGCCGTCGTGCTCTGCTGCTGACCACCACCGCTCTGGCACTGGCGCTGACCGCCTGCTCCGGCTCCGACGACGGCGGTCCAGAGACCGACCAGCCCAGCAGCGCCGCCGCCAGCTGCGAGCCCGGCGCCCTGGACACCCTCACCGAGGGGACGCTCACCGTCGGCACGTCCACCCCCTACGAGCCCTGGTACGTGGGGGAGGACCCGACCACCGGTGAGGGCTTCGAGTCCGCACTGGTGTACGCCGTGGCCGACCAGCTCGGCTACGCCGAGGACGCCGTGACCTGGGAGAACGTCACCTTCGAGCAGATCATCGCACCGAACATCAAGCCGTTCGACTTCGCCGCCTACCAGACCACGATCACCCCGGAGCGGGCTGAGGTGGTGGACTTCTCCGCCCCGTACCTGGACACCCACCAGGGTGTGGTGGTCGCCGACTCCGGTGACTATGCCGACGCCGCGGCGCTGACCGACCTCGAGGGCGCCCAGATCGGCGTGACCGCCGGGCAGACCTCCCTGACGGACTCCCAGGCTGCCTGGGGCGACGCGGTGGAGCTGGTGCCCTACGACGACGCCGGGATGGCGATGCAGGCACTGAGCAACGGGCAGATCGACGCGGTGGTGATGGACGTCAGCCAGGCGGTGTCCGCCTCCACCGTGTACTTCCCGGACACCTCGGTAGTCGGCACCCTGCCCGCCTCCGGCGAGGTGGCCCAGCTCGGGTTCGTGCTGGACAAGGAGTCCGCGCTCACCCCGTGCGTCGACGATGCGGTGGAGGCGCTACGAGACGATGGCACGCTGGCCGAGCTCGCGTCGGAGTGG
>DATGRZ010000226.1:0-3382 GCA_035303065.1 Ruania sp. | reverse complement strand
CTGCTGTTCTACGGCGGCATCGCCGGCGGGGTGGTGCTGATCGGGGTGGCCGGCGGCACCAACGCCAACCTGATGGGCTACCTGTTCGGCTCCTTGGCGACCGTCTCGCCCGGTGAGCTGATCACGACCCTGGTGGGCGCCGCCGTCATCCTCGTGGTGGGCCTGGGCGGGCGCACCGTGCTGTTCGCGGTGAGCCAGGACGAGGAGTTCGCCCGCTCGGCCGGGCTGCCGGTACGGGTGGTGAACCTCGCGATCGCCGTGGTGGCGGCACTGACCGTGACGATCGCGATGCGGGTGGTCGGGCTGCTGCTGGTCAGTGCACTGATGATCGTTCCGGTGGCGATCGCCCAGCAGCTGACCAGCTCCTTCCGGCGCACGATGACCCTCGCGATGGGCCTGGGCGCGCTGCTGTGCGTGGCCGGGTTGCTGATCACGTTCACCCAGCCGCTCGCCCCGGGCGCGACCATCGTGGTGCTCGCAGTGAGCGTCTACGCTGGAGTGGCCATCGTCCGCACCATCGTGAGGCCCCGGCGACACCGTCAGCACGCCGACCCGCACCCGGACCTGCCGGACGACGTCAGCCTTTCTGAGCAGGAGGTAGGCCAGTGCAACGCATGACCCGCCAGCGGACCGCCGTCGCCGAGCTGTTGGACGGGACTGATGACTTCCGCAGCGCCCAGCAGCTGCACGAGATGCTCCGGGACCGAGGTGAGGAGGTTGGCCTGGCCACCGTGTACCGGACCATGCAGGTGCTCGCCGACCGCGGCGAGGTGGACGTGCTACGCGCTGCCGACGGCGAGTCGCTGTACCGCAAGTGCCTCACCCGGCACCACCATCACCACCTGGTCTGCCGGCAGTGCGGGGCCACGGTGGAGCTGGATGCGGCCACTGTGGAGACCTGGGCCGCGCGGATGGGCGCCGAGCACGGGTTCAGCGACGTGGAGCACACTGTCGAGCTGTTCGGCACCTGCGCCGAGTGCGCCGCCAAGGAGTGACCTCGCCGCGAGCAGCGTGCCCCCTCTCCGGGTGACCGGGGCCACTTCAGCAACGTCGATGTTGCGATAACATGAGCGTGGGTGGCTCGGCCTCGCGCCGCGCCGCCCGAGATCCCCCAAGCGATAGACGGAGACGGCGTGCCAGACTTTCTCAGCAGCCTCCCGTTCGCGGTGGCGCTGACCGCCCTGAGTGTGGGCGGTTGGCTGCGTGGGCAGCTGATGTACTGGATCGGGCGCATCCCCACCGACCAGGCGCTGCGGCGCACCAACCCGACCGGGCGGCTGGGCCGGGTGCACGCATGGCTCGCCGGTGGCGGTGCCGATGCCGGCATCGAGGCGATCCGCCGCTGGGGGCTGCTGGTGGTGCCGGTGTGCTACCTGACCGTGGGCTTCCAGTCGATGGTGCAGGCCGGCGCCGGGGTGCTGCGGATCACCTGGTGGAAGTACGCGCTCGCGCAGGTTCCCGGGGCGATCGCGTGGGGGCTGATCTACGCCACCATCGGGTTCGCGGTGTGGGAGGCTGCGCTGGCGGCGGCGGCGGGCAGCCCGCTGGGGATCGCCGTGATCGTGGTGGTGATCGCCGCAGTGGCAGGCGTGGTGCTGGTGCGCCGGCGGCGCAGCCGGGCAGTGGCCGAGCAGGTGCCCGCAGAGGTGCACTGAGCCGCAGGTCAGCGGGCGGCGGGCCGGTCCTGTGCACCGCCGTACCGGCGGTCCCGGCGAGCGTAGGTCTCGGCAGCGGCCCACAGGTCCCGGCGGTCGCAGTCTGGCCAGTGCTTGTCCAGGAACACCATCTCGGCGTAGGCGGACTGCCAGATGAGGAAGTTGGACGTGCGCTGCTCCCCCGAGGTGCGCAGGAACAGGTCCACGTCCGGCATGTCCGGCTCGTCCAGGTGCCGGGCGAGGGTGCGTTCGGTGATCCGGTCCGGGTCCAGCCGCCCGGCGGCGACCTCGCGGCCGATGGCACGGACCGCGTCGGTGATCTCCGCCCGGCCGCCGTAGTTGACGCACATGGTCAGCGTGCAGGTGGAGTTGCCGGCGGTGAGCCGCTCGGCCTCCTCCAGCTCGGTGATCACCGAGCGCCACAGGCGGGGCCGGCGACCGGCCCAGCGCACCCGCACCCCCCAGTCGTTCATCTCGTCCCGCCGGCGGCGCAGCACGTCCCGGTTGAAGCCCATCAGGTAGCGCACCTCGGACGGGGACCGTTTCCAGTTCTCGGTGGAGAATGCGTAGGCGCTGATGTGGCTGATGCCCAGCTCGATCGCCCCGGCCACCACGTCCAGCAGCACCGCCTCCCCGGCGGCGTGCCCCTGGTTGCGGGTGAGGCCGCGGGCGTTCGCCCACCGGCCGTTGCCGTCCATCACGATCGCCACGTGCCGGGGCACCAGCTCGGCGGGGATGGCCGGCGGCCGAGCACCGGAGGGGTGCGCCGGCGGCGCGACCGGGCCGCGCTGCTGTGCCGCCGGGCTCACGCCCGCTCCACCAGCCGCAACGAACGCAGCTGCCGCTCCAGGTGCCACTGGGTGTAGACGGCCACCAGACCGGAGGCCTCGGTGCGGTGCCGGTCCTCGCTGGCCTCCGCCAGCGGCCAGTCCCCAGCGAGGAGAGCACCGAGCAGGGTGAACGTCTCCGGAGCCGGTGACGCCGAACCGGGCGGGCGGCAGTCGCCGCAGACCGCGCCACCCAGCGCCGGGGTGAACGCCCGGTGCGGGCCCGGGGCGCTGCACCGGGCGCACTCGGTGAACGAGGGTGCCCAGCCGCCGATCGCCAGCGCGCGCAGCAGGTAGGAGTCCAGGATCAGGGTGGCCGGGTGGCGCTGCTCGGCGAGCGCAGCCAGGGCGCCGGAGAGCAGCAGGTACTGCTGGGTGGCCGGTTCGCCGGGGATCTCGGTGAGCCGCCCGGCGGTCTCCACCATGGCGGTGGCGGTGGTGTACCGGGAGTAGTCCCCGCCGAGCGGGCGCCCGTGCGGGGCGAGCGTCTCCACCTGGGTGATCACGTCCAGGTTCCGGCCGGCGTAGAGCTGCACGTCGATCACGCTGAACGGTTCCAGCCGGGCCCCGAACTTCGAGCTGGTGCGGCGCACCCCCTTGGCCACCGCGCGCACCTGCCCGTAGTTGCGGGTCAGCAGCGTGACGATCCGGTCGGCCTCACCCAGCTTGTGGGTGCGCAGCACGATCGCCTCGTCCCGGTAGAGCTTCACCTCCCCATTGTCACCTATCGGACCGACGAGCCGGCAGCAGGCACGCGGTGGGAAGATGGGGCACCGTGACCAGCCACTTCTCCCGGATCGACGACCGGGTCCGCCGCTCCGCCTGGCTGGTCTGGCTGCTCGCGGTCGGGGTGTACTTCTTCGGCATGGTGCACCGCACCTCGCTCGGGGTGGCCGGCCC
>DATGRZ010000225.1:0-5757 GCA_035303065.1 Ruania sp. | reverse complement strand
GGATCGACGTCAACCTCCAGCGGGTCCCTGCGTTCACCCCGGAGTGGGACGAGCGGCTCGGTGAGGCTTTCGACAGCGGCCACGCCCGCATGCTGCTGCAGCCGTACCAGGCCGGTGCGCTGGACAACCGGGTACCTGGAGGCACCTTCAGCTACGAGGAGACCGTGTGACGAGCGAGCCCACGCCCGCCGCTGAGCGACCGTCCCGCAAAGTCCGCATCGAGCGGGCCAAGGCGAGGTTGGCCAGGCTCCAGCAGCGCCTGGAGAAGCGCCAGGACAGCAACCACGAGCTACGGGCGCAGATCGCCGTGCTCACCGAAGAGGTCAAGACGCCACCCGAACGGCAGGCCACCGGGACCGGGGACCTGGAGACCGATCCGGGCAAACCGTCCTACGCGCTCTCGGCGCGGCTGCACCGGCGCGCGAACACCACCGGCGTGAACCTCCGTGAGGGGCTGCGCGAACCGATCCTCGATCTGTACACCAAGACCGCCGGCCGTGCGTTCGCTGCCGCGAACGGCGTCGCCGTGCCCGCCGAGCTCGGCCGGTGGGCCGACCCGAACTCCGTGGACTGGGACAGCCTGCCGGACCGGTTCGTGCTCAAGTCCAGCCGCGGTGGCGGCGGCATCAGCGTGTTTCCGCTGGAACGGACCGAGGGCGGTTTCCTCGACCGCATGGTGGACGAGCCGGTGACGATCGAGGAGGTCACCGCCAAGCTGTGGAAGAAGCACCAGGACTCTTCGGTCTACATCGCTGAGGAGTTTCTCCAAGCCAAGGGCGGCGAACCCGGTCAGATGCCGCACGACATCAAGGTCTTCTGCTTCTACGGCGAGCCCGCATTCATCGAGGTGCGCACCGGGGACTGGTCCCGGGCACGGGAGACCGAGCAGCGGCTGCGCACCTTCCTGCCTGACGGCACCGAGCTGACCCACGTACGAGCGCTGATCACCGCCGGCAAGGACGTCACCCCGCCGCAGGACTTCGAGGGCGTGGTGCAGGCTGCACGGGTACTCTCCCAGGCGATCCGGCGCCCCATCCAACGCATCGACTTCTACGAGACCGACCGGGGCATCGTCTTCGGTGAGATCACCCAGAACCCCGGCCGACCGCCGTCACTGGTGCCCGAGTGGGACGAGAGGCTCGGCGAGATCTACGAGGACGCCTACGCGCGGCTGCTCACCGACCTGGCGGCCGAGGGTGCACTCGGGGTGGAGTACGGCGACCACGGGTGACGCCCCGGCTCAGGGGTTGACCGACGACTCCCGCAGCAGCGCTTCCACCTCAGCCACCACACGCCGGCAGTTGTCGTGGTCTCGGTAGGTGAAGGCAGCATCTACCCGGGCGGTGTAGAACGGATCCGGAGCGCAGTCCCGGGCGAGCAGCTCCTCGAGCGCATCGAGAGTCTCCTCGGCGCTGTACACCACGGGACCGAACCCGTCCCGGACATGCTCGAACCAGGACACTGAGGCGTGCCCGCTGGCGTACTCGTCCTTGTCGAAGTGGGCGTAGATGATCGGCGTGCCCAGGTAGGCGACGTCGAAGTGCACTGAGGAGTGGTCGGTGACGAAGGCGTCGCAGCCGCGGATCAGGTCCTGGAACGGGGTGCGGTCGGTGTCTGCCAGCACCGTCCGGGGGCTGGTCATCGGGAACGAGGAGAGCTGCTCGCGCAGGTTGTAGTGCGGCAGGAACTGCAGGTGGTAGTCGTAGCGCTCGAGCATCTCGTGCAGACGCGGACTGGTCAGGAACGAACGCAGGAACGTCTCGTAGGTCGACCCTTCGAACGGCACCAGTGAGGCATCCATGCCGCTGAACAGCTTCGGCACCAGGTAACGCCGCCAGGTCGGCATGAACAGCACGGTGCGGGTGCGTGGCCCTGGCTCCAGTGCGTCATAACGGGGCATCCCGGTCTCCACGACCTGCCGGTCGTAGCCCGAGCTCTCCCGCAGTGCTGCGCTCTCCCTGGGGTTGACGCTCAGGTACAGGTCGTAACCACCGGTGCCGCGCTTGACCGAGTTCGCCGAGACGTTCACGCCGTGCTTCAGGTACACCCGCACCGCGCCCACCCGCCAGGCGAGGTGGCGGGTGTATCCCTGCGGCGTCCACTGCCGCGGGATCATGTGCCGCACCGAGTACGCGTTGGCCAGCATGCTGGCGTGCAGCATGAGGAACTGGTGCCGCAGCGAGGAGTGCTTGATCACCTGGCCCAGCTCCCGGATCCGTTCGTAGTGCGGGCTGGCGGTGTCGATCACGTAGTACACCCGGCGATCCGGGTGCGCGGTGCGCAGATGACGGAACAGGTGGTAGCCGTTGTCCTGAGCCGTGTCCGCTCGCTCACCGACGAGCCAGATCTGCTTGCCGCGCATGAACGGTGCAGTCACCAGCCGGGTCAGCCGCGCCAACCGCATCCGCTTGCCGGTGCTGCGACCCCGGAGCGCCGCGCGCAGGTCCTTGCGCACCAGGGTGCGGTACCAGCGATGGCGGGCGTCGCTGCCGACACCGTGCTGCACTGTGATCCACGTCTGCGGTGCACGCCGGATGGTGTGCACCAGGTAGCGGGTCTGCTGCTGCCCCTGCTGCTCGTCCAGCAGGTAGGTCCGGGCCGAGGCCAGCACCCCTGGCCTGGGACGCAGCGGGCGCAGCACCCGCAGCGCGTCGTACTCCGTCTCCAGACCCACCAGGATCAGGTGGTTGCCGTCCGGAACCTCGGCCAGGGACAGGGTCGCCCGCAGGTTCTCCCAGCGCCGCACCCCCTGGTTGCTGATCCGTTGCCAAAGCTGCGCTGCGCCTTCGCTGTGCACCACGCCGTGCCGCCCGCCGATCACGATCCGGTACCGCCACGGTGGCTGGTCCGCTGAGTTGAACCTGCCGATGGCGACTCTGGCCTGCAGGTCGATCGCGCTGCCGGAGTACACCGGGTCGACGCCCTCCAGGCTGCTCGCCCCGGTCATCAGCGCCAGATACCCCAGGTAGTCGGTGAGCGGTTGCTCGATCGGGCCGCGGGAGAGAATCCAGTGCAGGTAGGCGCGGGTGGGGGTGGAGCGCTGCTGCTTGGTGTACAGCAGGCAGGGGGCATCCATCGTCAGGCCGACAGCGGCGACCCGCTCCTGGCTGCGGACCAGCTGCTCGCGCAGGGCACCGAGCGGGTTGCGGGCCTTCCGACGAGATTCGGCGAGGGCCACGTACCGGGTGCTCACCGCCTCGAAGATCTCCTCGTAGGCCGCAGCGGTGATCGTCCGATCGGCACTCTCGTCCGCCGGTAGCTGGACCTCGCGCGCCTGCGGTGCCAGTGCCTGCACCTGCTCCATGATCGGCTCGGCGTGCGGGTGGTGGGCGATCACCAGCGGGAGGCCGCGCAGCTCTTCGTCGGCCTGCAGCCGCTCCAGCCAACGCAGCGTGGCCCGCCCGGGCCCGCCCACAGTCAGGATCAGCGTCGTCTCACTGGACGGTGTCATGCGGCTCCCTCGGGATCGGTGTCGGTGCCGAATGCGGGGTGTCGGAGCAGCCCGACCCACTGTTGGCGTACGTTGCGCAGGAAGTGCCCTACGTCTGTGGTCCAGGTGTGCGCGCTCGGGTCGCTGCCCCGCACATACAGGTACCCGATGTCGTGCGGCTGGTACGCGCTGCCCCCGTGCCGGCGGACGGCGCCGAGCAGCTCGGTGTCCACCCCCCGCGGCACAGGGGCCCACCCGCCGATCGCGTGCAGGTCGTCGCGGGTGAGGGTCATCGTGCTGCCGGCCACCCGATGGGTGAAGGTCTCCCGGGCGCCGAACACTCGCCGCACCGTGGCGTCCAGCGCTTCGAGACGAACCACTGTGGTGGTCTTGCCGACCAGGGTGGCGCCGGAGTAGGTGTGCGCTGCAGCGAGGTCCCAGAGGTGGTCGGCACCGATGTAGTCGTCGTCGTCCATCTTGTTCACCAGCTCCCCGGACGCCAGCGAGAAGGCTTCGTTCAGGGCATCGCCGAACACCAGGTCAGCATCGAGCTGGCGGGCCACCACAGGTCTGGTCCCTGCCGCTGCGGCCACACCGGCTGGCACTGGTGCCCCGTGCACCCCGACGATGATCTCCAGGTGCGGATAGTGCTGCGCGGCCAACCTGCGGACCATCGCCGGCACCAGGTCCGGACGGCGGCTGACCAGGACGACGCTCATCTCCGGGAGCCGGGGCAGCAACGGGCGCAGTGCGGCACGACGCTGCTGCACGGCGGCCACGTCCCAGTCCAGGTCGCCGATCTCTCCCGGGTGTGGTGCCGGCGTGATGGTCGCCTGCAGCTCGGGGGAGAGGTGTCGGGCGACGTCCGCGCTGAGGACACCGGAGACGTAGGTGCCGCGGGCGATCGCACGATGCATCGTCCGTGCGCACAGCAGGCTGTCCCCGGGCAGCGTTGTCCCGGTGCAGTGCACGCTGTGCAGGACGTCGAGCCGGTCGAGGAGCCGGTCGGGGCCGGCACCAGTCCACCGGCCCCGGTGCCGCCCGAGAGACCACCCGTCCGGGGTGAGGCGGAGCAGGCCGCGGCGGGTGCTGCGAGTATCGGGCACCCGGCCCACAGGGTTGTCGCTGCGGATGTCCACCCGGCGAGTATAGGGACGCAGCGGTCTGCCCCGGTGAACCGCACGCTGGTGGACCTACGATGCCGCTATGACTTCCAGCCATACCTCTGACGTGCTCGCGCTGGTCGCCGCTCACGGCTGGCATCCGGACCAGGTGCGTGCCGTCCGGGACTCGCTCGCGGGTCAGGTCGGGCATGTCCAGGTGCTCAGCCCGTCCTCACCGGTGACGGCGGAGCCTCCCGACCCGGGCCGCTCACCTGCCGCCGAGGTCGCGTTCGTGCTGGTGGTCACCTCGCCCGTGGTGTTCGCAGGTGGTGCCGTGCACCGCCTGCTCCGGGAGCGCACCGAGGGTACGGCCGTGGTGCGCGTGCTGCTGCCCGAGGGCCAGCCGGCCGATGTCGCCCTGTGGTCACGCTCGTGGCTGCAGGCTGAGCACGTGGGGTGGGACCGGCTGTCTGACCTCGGCCTGGACTTCGACCGTGCCCGGATGCCTGCTGGCGACTCCCGGGTCCGGATCTGGGCCCGTGGTGATGACCTCGGCATCGTCCCGTTGTCCCGGGTTCCGGGCCCGTCGTCCCGGTGGGCCCTGGTGCAGGGCGCCAGGCTGCGGGCCGGCAGCGTGGTCATGGCGCTGCGCGGTCGCGCAGGGGCTGTGCGTCGTGCCCGGGCGCTGGCTCGTCAACGCCGCCGCGTCATCGGGTGACGCCATCAACCACCCGGATGTGCCGGACGGAGCTGGTCATCGTGTCCGGTAGAGCGTCACCGGGTGCGGTACAGCCAGCTGGCGATCTGCTGTCGGGCGTGGGCGTACCTGGGTGAGGAGCCACGGAGCAGATGCTCTACGGGACGATCCCGTTCGAGCATGGCTCGGTCAGGTTCGTGCGTCCACTGAAGCGCCCTGGGCGTACCAGCCAGCGCCTGGGTGCGCAGGTCCGGCAACGGACGCCGCGGTCTGGCGTCGGGCCAGGCGGAAGCCGGGCGTCCGTCGAGCGCCAGCGCCGTGACCCGATCGGCGATCTCCCGGCCGGCGTCGGCTGGTTCCAGCGTGGCCATCGCCGCACGCAGCTCGTCCTGCACCGCCGGCTCCAGCAGCCGGTCGACCGAGGCGGCGATGCTGTCCTGCACAGTCAGCGCCACCCCCCGTTCCCGCGCTCCCTCGGTCCGGGCCGGCTGGTCATCGGTGGCATGGTGCAGGCTCGGGATCAGCAA
>DATGRZ010000224.1:0-5725 GCA_035303065.1 Ruania sp. | reverse complement strand
ATCCGCGTGCTGCTCGATGCTGGCAGCCCGTTCCTGGAGCTGGCCCCGCTGGCGGCCTGGGAGCTGTACGAGGGCGAGTGCCCCGGGGCCGGGGTGATCGCCGGCATCGGCACTGTGGCCGGCCGGCAGGTGATGGTGGTCGCCAACGACGCCACGGTCAAGGGCGGCACCTACTACCCGATGACGGTGAAGAAGCACCTGCGCGCCCAGCAGGTCGCGGCCGAGAACCACCTGCCCTGCCTGTACCTGGTGGACTCCGGTGGCGCCTACCTGCCGATGCAGGACGAGGTGTTCCCGGACGCCGAGGGTTTCGGCCGCATCTTCGCCAACCAGGCCGCTATGTCCGCTGCCGGTATCCCGCAGCTGGCCGCCGTGCTCGGCTCCTGCACCGCCGGCGGCGCCTACGTGCCGGCGATGAGCGACGAGTCCGTGATCGTCCGCGGGCAGGGCACCATATTCTTGGGCGGCCCGCCGCTGGTGAAGGCCGCGATCGGTGAGGACGTCACCGCCGAAGAGCTCGGCGGCGGCGACCTGCACGCCCGCACCTCCGGGGTGGTGGACCACCTGGCCGAGGACGACGGGCACGCCCTGGCCATCCTGCGCGACGCCGTCGCCGCCCTGCCGCCACCCGCCCCGCCCGCCTGGCAGGTGCGCGAGCCCCGGCCGCCGGCCGTGGACCCGGCCACCCTGTACGGTGCGGTCACCACCGACCTGCGCGCCGCTCAGGACCCGCGGGAGATCATCGCCCGGATCGTCGACGGCAGCGAGATCCACGAGTTCAAGGCCAGCTACGGCACCACCCTGGTCACCTGCTTCGCCCACATCCACGGTCACCCGGTGGGCATCGTGGCCAACCACGGCGTGCTGCTCAGCGAGTCCGCGCTCAAGGGTGCGCACTTCATCGAGCTGTGCGACCAGCGCGGTATCCCGCTGCTGTTCCTGCAGAACATCTCCGGCTTCCTGGTCGGCAAGGACGCCGAGGCCGGCGGGATCGCCAAGCATGGGGCGAAGATGGTCACCGCTGTGGCCACCACCCGGGTGCCGAAGCTGACCGTGGTGGTCGGCGGCTCCTTCGGCGCCGGCAACTACTCCATGTGCGGGCGGGCCTACTCACCCCGGTTCCTGTGGATGTGGCCGCAGGCCCGGATCTCGGTGATGGGCGGGGAGCAGGCCGCCCGGGTGCTCACCACAGTGCGCGCCGAGGCGGCTGCCGCCCGCGGTGAGGACTTCGACGAGGTCGCCGCCGAAGCACTCGCCGCGCCGGTCCGGGACCAGTACGAACGCCAGGGCAACCCTTACTACGCCACCGCGCGGCTGTGGGACGACGGCATCATCGACCCTGCGGACACCCGCACCGTGCTCGGCCTGGCGCTGGACGTGTGCTCCCGCACCCCGCTGCCCGAGCCCGGCTTCGGCCTGTTCCGGATGTGAGCGCGATGACTTTCCACACTGTGCTCGTGGCGAACCGGGGCGAGATCGCCGTGCGCATCATCCGCACCCTGCGCGCCCTGGGGATTCGTGCCGTGGCGGTGTACTCCGATGCCGACGACGGCGCCCCGCACGTGGCGGCCGCAGACGTCGCCGTGCGTCTGGGGCCGGCCCGGGCGAGCGAGTCCTACCTGGATGCGGCCGCGATCGTCGCCACCGCCCGGGCCACCGGGGCGCAGGCGGTGCACCCCGGGTACGGCTTCCTCGCCGAGAGCCCGGTGCTGGCCCGGGCGTGCGCCGAGGCCGACCTGGTGTTCATCGGCCCGCCGGTGGCGGCGCTGGAGGCGATGGGGGACAAGATCCGGGCCAAGGAGCTCGCCCGCAGTGCCGGGGTCCCGGTCATCGACGGCGTCGCTGAAGCGCCCAGGACCACTCCCGCGGGCAGGGACACCGCGCTGATCAAGGCCTGTGCCCCGCTCGGTTTCCCCGTGCTGGTCAAGCCCTCCGGCGGTGGTGGCGGCAAGGGAATGGTCCGTGCCGACGATGCGACCGAGCTGACCGAGGCGATCGCCTCGGCGCGCCGGGTCGCCACCGCCGCCTTCGGCGACGACACGCTGCTTGTGGAACGCTTCGTCCCCGCACCCCGGCACATCGAGGTGCAGGTGCTCGCCGATGCCCACGGCCACGTGCTCGCCGTGGGGGAGCGGGACTGCTCGCTGCAGCGCCGGCACCAGAAAGTGATCGAAGAAGCCCCGGCCGCCCTGCTCGACGAAGCCACCCGCACCCGGTTGGCCGAGGCGGCCTGCGCCGTCGCCGCGAACGTGGACTACACCGGAGCCGGCACCGTGGAGTTCCTCGTCTCCGCCGAGGACCCCACCTCGTTCTACTTCCTGGAGATGAACACCCGGCTGCAGGTGGAGCACACGGTCACCGAGGAGACCGTGGGTGAGGACCTGGTCGCCTGGCAGCTGCGCATCGCCGCCGGCCAGCCCCTCGACCTGGACCCCGCCGACCTGCACCCCCGCGGGCACGCCATCGAGGCCCGGGTGTACGCCGAACGCCCGGAGGAAGGGTTCCTGCCCGCCACCGGCACCGTGCAGCACGTCTCCTGGCCGACCGGCGTGCGCGTGGACGCCGGCATCTCCACAGGAGCCCAGGTGAGCGCCCACTACGACCCGATGCTGGCAAAGGTCATCGCCACCGGCGCCGACCGTGCTGAGGCGCTCACCCGGCTGGATGCGGCGCTCGCCGAGACCGTGCTGCTCGGGGTGCCCACCAACCTGGACTACCTGCGCCGCGTGCTGGCCACCGAGCCGGTGCGCACCGGCACGGCAGACACGACGTTCCTGGACCACCTGCCCCCGGAGGAACCGGGCACACCACCCGAGCACGTCCTGATCGCCGCCGCCCTGCTGCGGCACACCGCTCGCTGGACCAGCAGGCTCTGGGAGCAGCCCTCCGGATGGCGCATCGGTGCAGCAGAACCGCCGCGGTATGAGCTCGAGACCGTCACCGGCCTGGTCGCGGTCGCGATCGCCGGACCACCCGCGGCGGCCACGGCCCGCCTGCTGACCGGACACGGTGCAGATGGCGGCACCACCTCCCGCCCGGAGCACCCGCCACGGCAGGTGAGCCTGCTACCCGACTCAGGCTCCGCCGTCGAGCACCTGCTGCGCATCGAGGGCACCACGGTGAGGCTGCAGGCCACCGCCGACCACGCAGGGATGTGGCTGCACACCGGCGGGCGCACCTATCACCTGACCGACGCCCGCCCGGCCGCGGCCCGCACCAGCGCTGCCGCTGCCGCCGGCACCGGGCAGGTGCGCTCCCCGATGCCCGGCACCGTGGTCGCCGTGCACACCCCCGATGAGGCCACAGTGGCTATCGACGACCTGCTGGCCACCGTGGAGGCGATGAAGATGGAATACCAGGTGCGCGCGGGCATCGCGGGTAGGATCGAGTGGGAAGCCAGCGTCGGCGACCAGGTCGCCGTGGACCAGGTGCTGGCCACCATCCACCCCGACGGTCCACAAGACCACCCGGGGTGAACAACCACACGATCCACAAGATCAGACAGGGAAGTCACCATGCCATACGGGTTCACTGCCGAACACCTCGCCCTCACCGAGAAGGTGCGCACCTTCGCCGACGAGGTGGTCCGGCCCGCCGCCTACGACTACGACCGCAAGCGCGAGCTCCCGATGCAGATCATCGCGCAGATGGGCGAGCTGGGACTGTTCGGCCTGCCGCTACCGACCAGCTACGGCGGCGCAGGGGCGGACTACACCAGCTTCTGTCTCGCCGTGGAGCAGATCGCCCGGGTGGACCAGTCCCTCGGGGTCACTCTCGAAGCCGGGATCGGCCTGGGCGCCGTGCCGATCCTGCGGTTCGGCACCGAGGACCAGCGCCGCACCTGGTTGCCGGACCTGACCGCCGGTCGGGCCCTGGCCGCCTTCGGGCTCACCGAGGCCGGCTCCGGCTCCGACGCCGGAGGCACCGCCACCACCGCCGAGCTGGTCGATGGCCAGTGGGTGATCAACGGCACCAAGCAGTTCATCACCAACTCCGGCACCCCGATCACCTCGGTGATCACCATCACCGCCGTCACCGGGCAGACCACCCGTCCGGACGGGACCACCGCCCCGGAGCTGTCCGCGATCCTGGTGCCCGCGGGCACCCCAGGTCTGGAGGTCGGCCCCGCCTACGACAAGATCGGCTGGCACACCTCCGACACCCACCCGCTGACCCTCACCGATGTGCGCGTACCGGAGGCGAACCTCCTCGGCGAGCGCGGTCGCGGCTACGCCAACTTCCTCACCGCCCTGGACGAGGGCCGGGTCGCCTTCGCCGCACTGTGCACCGGTGCGGCGCAGGGCTGTCTGGAAGAGGCGCTCGGCCACGCCAAGGAGCGGGAGGTGTTCGGCCGCCCGCTGGAGGCCAACCAGCACGTGACGTTCACCCTGGCGCAGATGGCCACCCGGGTGCACACTGCCCGGCTCGCCTGGGTGGAGGCCGCCCGGCTGCTGGAGGCCGGCGAACACTTCAAGCAGCAGGCCTCGATGGCCAAGCTGGTCTGCTCCCAGGCAGCGGTGGCCAACGCCCGGGACGCCTCGCAGATCTTCGGTGGCTACGGGTTCCTCGCCGAGAACGTGGCTGCCCGGCACTACCGGGACGCCAAGGTGCTCGAGGTGGGCGAGGGCACCACCGAGGTGCAGCTCGGTGTGATCGCGCGCGAGCTCGGTCTGCGCGGCACCGGCTTCGGGACCACGCCCCAGGCCGCCAGCGGGAGCGGTGCGCCCGAAGGCGCGCCCAAGGTTGCGCCCGCCGCGGCCGAGGCCACGCCGCCGGCGCCGCTGCGGGCGGTGCGATGAGCACATCCGAGCAGCCGCGGGAGATCCACCAGCGCGGCCTGTACTACGAGGAGCTGGAGACCGACGTGGTCTACCGGCACGCCCCCGGACGTACGCTCACCGAGAGCGACAACGTGTTCTTCTCCGCGCTGAGCATGAACCCGCAGTCGCTGCACCTGGACGCCGCCTGGTCGGCCACCCAGCCGTTCGGCAGGCCGCTGGTGAACTCGCTGTTCACGCTGGCCACCCTGGTGGGGCTGTCTGTGGGGCAGCTGACCCAGGGCACCACGGTGGCCAATCTCGGCTTCGAGCGGGTGACCTTCCCGGCGCCGATGTTCCACGGCGACACCCTGTACGCCGCCACTGTGGTGCAGGCGAAGCGGCCCTCGGCCAGCCGTCCGGGTGAGGGTGTGGTGACCTTCGAGCACACCGGGCGCAACCAGCATGACGTGCTGGTCGCCACGGCGGTACGCTCGGCGCTCATCCTGTTCACCCCGCAGGAATGAGATGATGGAAGGCCGTCACGACCGATGGGGCCGGCGGCGCCCGTCCGGGCGCCGCGTCGATGCGAGAAGGGCACTATGAGTAGCACGTCGTTCACCTTGGGACCCGCTCTGCTGTTCTGCCCGGCGGACCGGCCGGACCGGTACAGCAAGGCGGCGGAGCGGTCCGACGGGGTGATCCTCGACCTCGAGGACGCTGTCGCCTCCAAGGTGAGCGCCCGGCAGGCGCTGGTGGCCCACCCCCTGGACCCGGACCACACTGTGGTGCGGGTCAGCTCGGTGACCTCCGGTGAGCTGGAGGAGGACCTCTCCGCAGTCCGCGAGGCCGGCTACCACACGGTGATGCTGGCGAAGATGAGCACCCCGGAGGACGTGCAGCACCTGGACGACCTGCAGGTGGTGGCCCTGTGCGAGACCGCCCGCGGGGTGCTCGCCGCACCGGAG
>DATGRZ010000223.1:0-3303 GCA_035303065.1 Ruania sp. | reverse complement strand
GTGCGCTGCTTCCGGTGGACGCCAGCTTCACCGAGCTGTGGCGGGCCGCGACCTCCTCGTGGATCACCGCCGGGGACGGCTACGCAGGTCCGCCCGACCCGTTCCTGCTGGTCCTGACCGCACTCTCCGGCCTGACCGGCGGGCCGCTCGGAGTCCCGGTCGGTGTGACCGTGACGATCCTGCTCGCGGCTGCGATGCCGCTGGCGGCGCTGACCGGCTGGTTCGCCGCCGGGGCCGCCACCCGCTCGGTGCTGCTGCGCGCCTGGGCGTCCCTGGCCTGGGCGCTCGGTCCGGCGCTGCTGATCGGGATCGGTGCCGGCCGGCTGGGGGCCGTGGTGGCGCACATCGTGCTGCCGCTGGCGATCCTCGGCGTGGTCCGCAGCCTCGGTCTGGACCGGCGGGACGTGGTGGTCTCCGGCATGGTCGGGGCGAAGCGGCTCCCGCAGCGGACCTCGCGGCGGGCAGGCAGGTCCGCCCGCGAAGTGAAGCGTGCCCGGCTCGCTGCCCTCGCTCGGGTGGCCCGGCACGAGCCGGAGAAGCAGGAGGAGCTGGCCACCGCCCCGGACAGCGCCGCTGCCACTGCGGACGCCGCTGAGGTGCCTGCCGACCCCGAGGTGGAGCAGACCAGCGTCGAGCCGGAGAAGGCTGCCGAGGAGGCCACGGAACCGGCTGAGGAGGGTGCGGAACCCGCTGACGAGGGTGCGGAACCGGCCGGGGAGGCCACGGAACCGGCTGAGGAGGGTGCGGAACCGGCCGACGAGACCCCCACGAAGGTGAGGGGCAGGACCAAGGGCAAGGCTGCGCCGTCGGGCATGGACTGGACCGGGATGACCCCGATCCCCTCCAACACCGCCACGCCCTACGAACCCGCCGAGGACGAGGAGAGCCCCCGGGCGACCGTGGTCTCCCAGGTCTCCCGCGCCGGATCCCTGGGTGCGGCCGCCGCCGCGGGCCTGGCGCTGACCGTGGTGGTCAGCGGTGCACCCGTGCTGCTCAGCGCGAGCGTGCTGGCCGTGCTGCTGCTCGCCCTGGCGCTCGGCCGCCGCCGGCACCTGCCCGCCGGCCGCGCCCGTCTGGTGCTCGTGCTGCTGCCGGCCGTGGTGGCGCTGGTCCCGCTGCTGGTGCACGCCGCCGGTACCGAGGACGGGTGGCGGGTGCTGTTCGCCGACCCCGGGGTCCCCCTGCCCAGCGATCCCGGCGACGCCTGGCTGCAGCTGCTCGGCTGGCCCGAGGAACCGGCCGCCAGCACCATCCTCCCGGCCGGTCTCGCCCCCTGGGCCCCGCTCGCCGGCACCGCCGTGATCCTGCTCGGTGCGCTCGCCGCCCTCTTCCGCGGCGCCGGGCGCGCCCGCAGTGTGCGGATCGGCTGGCTGGTGGCCGTCGTCGGGCTGGTCGCCGCACTCGTGGGCTCCCGGGTGGCCGTCGGCATCGGCCGCGGCAGCGACGGCACCGACCAGGTGGTGCACGGCTGGGCCGGCCCCGGCACCTCCCTGGTGCTCGCCGGGCTGCTGGTCGCCGTGCTCGGCGCCGCCGACGGTCTGCGCGGCACCCTCAGTCACGCCAACTTCGGCTGGCGGCAGGTCAGCGCCGCCGTGGCGACCGTGGTGGTGCTGCTCACGCTCACCGTCAGCGCCACCGGCTACACCGCGCAGGTGCTGGCAGAGCGCGCCGGCACCGCCGACAGCAACCTGCTGCAGATCGGCTCCCGCGGCGCCAGCCCGGTGCCCGCCCTGGGACTGGAGCTGCAGGGCTCGGCGCAGCAGTCCCGGGTGCTCATGCTCACCGGGACCGCCAGCGGGGTGCAGGCCCAGCTGTGGCGCGGCAACGGACCGCAGCTGACCGACACCGCCACCACAGTGCAGGTGCAACGCTGGGCCGCGGTCCAGGCCGACACCCTCGACCCCGCCGACGCGTCCCTGTCCGACGTGGTCGCCGGACTGGTCAGCGGCGCCACCGAGGACGCCGCCGAGGCGCTCGCCCGGCACGCCGTCGGGGTGGTGATCGTGCCCCCGGAGGACTCCACGCTGACCGGTACGGCCGCCGTGGACCCCAGCGGCCGGAACGCGATCGTCGCCGAGCTGGACGCCGTTCCCGGGCTGGAGCGGGTCACCGAGAACAGTGCCGGGATCCTCTGGCGGGTGAGCCGGGAGGAGGGCAGCGCCGACTCGGCGATCGCCCGCATCCAGCTCCGCAGCGGCGACGGCACGCTGATCCAGAACGTGCCCGCCTCTGCCGCCCACCTGGGCGGTCAGATCAGCGCCGAAGGCCGGGACCGCACCGTGGTGCTGGCCGACCGGGCCGACTCCGCCTGGCGAGCCTGGCTCGGCGGCACCCCGCTGCGCGCAGGGGAGGACGAGTGGCGTCAGACGTTCCAGGTGCCGGACGGGGCCACCGGCGACCTGGTGCTGCACCACCGCCCGCTGTGGATCGGACCCTGGCGCATCGTGGCCGTGGTGATCGGTGTGCTCACCGTGCTGCTCGCCCTGCCCACCCGTCGACGGCGAGGGGAGGTCAGCTGATGACCGAGCGCGGATGGTGGCGCACCACGATGCGGGTGCTGGCCAGCACTGTCACCGGTGTGGGAGTCGTGGCCCTGGCCGGTGCGGGTGTGGCCGGCGGCCTCCTGTGGCAGGCGCCCGAGCCCACCCCCGCCCCGGCACCGGCCGTGGAGGTGGGGGCCGCGTCCCTGCCGCTGGTGTGCCCGCCGGCCCCGGTGGTCCCGACCGGCGACGGCGGAGACATCGACTACGACCAGGAGTTCGGCACCGGCGGTGCGGAGGCGGAGCTGCTCAGCCAGGTGGTCGTGGTGGGCCGGGACGGGCCGGCCGCCGAGGCGACGGCAGGCCCGGTGGGAGCCAGCAACCCGGAGCAGCTGGACGCGACCGGCGACGTGCGGCTGTACCGCAGCACCGAACCGGACCCGGTGCACCTGCAGGCCCAGCCCTCCGACGGGCGCACCGCGCTGGCTGCCGGGGCGGCACTGGCCCGCAGCGACGCCGGGGACCTGCGCGGCCTGGCCGCCGGCTCCTGCACGTCGCCCGAACCCAGCGCGTGGCTCGTGGGCGGGCAGACCGAAGCGGGGTCCAGCGCCCGGCTCACCCTCGCCAACCCCGGTCCCACCCCCGTGGAGGTGACCGCCCGGCTGTGGGGGGCCACCGGCGAGCTGGAGGACCCGGTGACCGTGCCGATCCCGGCGAACGACTCCCGCCAGGTGCTGCTCGAGTCGGTCTCGATGGAACCACGGCTGGCCGTGCACATCAGCGTCGACGGCGGTGCGGTCGCGGCCAGCATCCAGGACACCGT
>DATGRZ010000222.1:0-2821 GCA_035303065.1 Ruania sp. | reverse complement strand
TGGGTGGTGGACGCCTACACCCGCGGGGTGGTCGCCGAGGAGCAGATGTCCGCCCTGGCGATGGCGATCCTGCTGCGCGGGATGGACCGGGCGGAGATCTCCCGGTGGACCGCGGCGATGATCGCCTCCGGGGAGCGGATGGACTTCACCGACCTGGGCCGCCAGAGCGTGGACAAGCACTCCACCGGTGGTGTGGGGGACAAGATCACCCTGCCGTTGGCACCGCTGGTGGCCTCCTTCGGGCTGGCGGTGCCGCAGCTGTCCGGCCGCGGGCTGGGACACACCGGCGGCACCCTGGACAAGCTGGAGTCCATCCCCGGCTGGCGGGCCGCGCTCAGCAACGCCGAGATGCGGGAGCAGCTGCAGACCGTGGGCGCGGTGATCTGCCAGGCCGGCTCGGGTCTGGCCCCGGCGGACCGCAAGCTGTACGCGCTGCGGGACGTGACCGGCACCGTGGAGTCCATCCCGATGATCGCCGCCTCGATCATGAGCAAGAAGATCGCCGAGGGCACCGGGGCGCTCGTGCTGGACGTCAAGGCCGGCACGGGGGCATTCATGAAGGACATCGACGACGCCCGCGAGCTCGCCCGCACCATGGTCGACCTGGGCACCGACGCCGGGGTGCGCACCACCGCCCTGATCACCGACATGTCCACCCCGCTCGGCCTGACCGCCGGCAACGCCCTGGAGGTGGCCGAGTCCCTGGAGGTGCTCGCCGGTGGCGGCCCACCGGACGTGGTGGAGCTGACCGTCGCACTGGCCGCGGAGATGCTCGCCGCCGGTGGGCTGACCGACGTGGACCCGGCCGAGCACCTGGCTGGCGGGCAGGCGATGGACACCTGGAGGGCGATGATCCGCGCCCAGGACGGCGACCCCGACGCCCCGCTGCCCACGGCCACGCACACCGACGAGGTGCTCGCTCCCGCGGACGGCACCCTGGTCGGCCTGGACGCCTACGCGGTGGGGCTGGCCGCCTGGCGTCTCGGCGCCGGACGCACCCGCCGGGACGAACCGGTGCAGGCCGGTGCCGGCGTGCAGCTGCACGCCAAGCCAGGCGCCCCGGTGCGCGCAGGACAGGTGCTGATGACGTTGCACACCGACACCCCGGAGCGGTTCGACCGGGCCCGGGAGGCGCTCGCCGAGGCCGTGACCATCGCCTCGGAGGGAGCCCGGCCGGCCACCGGGTCGGTGCTGCTGGACCGGGTGGAGGCCCGGTGAGCGAGGCTGCCGACGCTCCCCAGGTCGACCAGCGGCGGCCACAGTCCGTGTACTCGGTGGGCACCGAGCCGGATGCCCGGTTCTCCCTGGCGAACGAGCGCACCGCACTGGCCTGGTTGCGCACCGGGCTGGCGCTGGTGGCCGGCGGGGTGGCACTGACCACCCTGGCCTCCTTCGGGGCCGGGAACGCGTTCCTGGACGTGATCGCCGCGCTGGCGTGCGTGAGCGGTGGTGTGCTCGCGCTGGCTGCGCTGTCCGGGTGGCGCCGCCGGGAACGGGCGCTGCGCCTGGGTGAGCCGCTGCCGGCGCCACGGATCCTGCCGGTGCTGGTGGTCGCCGTCGCACTCTTCGCACTGCTGATGGTCGCGTACGTGATCGTGCAGCTGGTCACCTGAGCATGCCGGAGCAGCGATGACCACCGGACTGGACGGTGACCCCGGCGCACAGCCGCAGCGCACCATGCTCGCCTGGCACCGCACCGTGCTCGCGGTGACGATGGGCGCACTGGTCGCCTCGATGACCGCCCAACGGCTCGGTCACCCGGTGCTCTCCGGCCTGGCGGCGCTGGCTGCGGTGGCCGGGCTGGGTGGTTCGCTGCGTCGGCTGCGATACTGGCGGCCGGGTGCGGCTTCCCGGTGGTCGGTGCTGCTGCAGGCGGCGGTGGCGGTGCTGGTCCTGGGACTGATCGGTGCGACGCTGGCGGTGGCGAACATCCTCGATACGCTGAAACCATGAGTCTGTCCCGCGAGACGATCGCCGCACTGCCCAAGGTCCTGCTGCACGACCACCTCGACGGCGGGCTCCGGCCGGCCACCATGATCGAGCTTGCCGACCAGGTGGACCACGAGCTTCCGGCCACCGACCCGGACGCGCTGGGGGAGTGGTTCGTGGCCGCAGCCGACTCCGGTTCTCTGGAGCGCTACCTGGAGACTTTCGAGCACACCGTCGCGGTGATGCAGACCACCGATGCGCTGACCCGGGTGGCCCGGGAGGCGGTGGTCGACCTGGCCGCCGACGGGGTGGTCTACGCCGAGCTGCGCTACGCCCCGGAGCAGCACCTGCGCCGTGGGCTGAGCCTGCAGCAGGTGGTGGATGCGGTGCACGCCGGGATCGCGGAGGGCAAGGCTGAGGCCGCCCGTGCCGGGCGCACCATCGAGGCGGGCACACTGCTCTCGGCGATGCGGCAGAACGACCTGGCCGACGAGATCGCCGCGCTCACCCTGGCCAACCGGGACCGGGGTGCGGTCGGTTTCGACATCGCCGGCCCGGAGGACGGGTTCCCACCGAGCCGGCAGCGCACCGCGTTCCAGACGCTGCGGGAGGCGAACTTTCCCTACACCATCCACGCCGGGGAGGCGGCCGGACCGGAGAGCATCTGGGAGGCGCTGCAGCTGTGCGGGGCGCTCCGGCTCGGGCACGGGGTGCGCATCATCGAGGACATCGAGCTGGGCCCGGCCAGCGACGCCGCGGGAGCAGGCACCCAGGCCACGTTCGGCACGTTGGCCTCCTGGGTGCTGGACCGGCAGGTCCCGCTCGAGGTGTGCCCCTGCTCGAACCTGCAGACCGGGATCGCCGCCACTGTGGCCGAGCACCCGATCAGCAC
>DATGRZ010000221.1:0-2102 GCA_035303065.1 Ruania sp. | reverse complement strand
TAGAACCAGCTCCCGATCGTGTCCCGCAGGTCGGGCCGGACCTCGATCTGGTCCTCGGCGAGCACCTCGATGAGCGCGTTCCCGCCCGGGAAGTCGGTGTCGGTCAGCATGCGGTGGTCACCGGAGGCTCTTACCGTGGAGGCGCTGGGGCACCGGGATGCCAAGGTGGGTCAGCGCGGTCGGTGCGATGTCGATGTTCTCCGCCTCGTCCGCCCACGCCCCGTCTGGGCCGGTCTCCCCGCCCGCGTCGGTCGCCCCGTCTGAGCCGGTCTCCCCGCCCGCACCGAGCACCCCGGCCACGATGAACGACTGGCGCTCCTGCCAGGAGCCGCCACCGTGCCCACCCTCGTCCAGGTGCCCGTGGTCGGTGGTCACCATCACCAGCCACTCCTCGTCTGCGAAGCTCGGCCGGCTGCGCAGGCTGTCGACGAGCCGCCTGAGCCGCACGTCCTGGCGCGCGATGGCCTGCTCGTACTCCTGGCCGACGCCAGAGGCGTGCGCGATCTGGTCGGTCTCCCCCAGGTAGACGAACGCCAGGTCCGGGTCACCGGTGCTCAGGTGGCGTTCGGCCGCCTCCTGGATCACCGGGTCGGTCTCGGTGAACTTGCCCGGGTACTCACGCCGATCCACCCAGTCCACCGTGCGCACCCCCGGGCCGAACAGCGGGCCGGGCCCGAACGTGGTGCCGAAGATCAGCGCCGACGCTGCGCCATAGGTGTTCAGCGTGGGACGTTCGCAGTACGCGGTGGTCAGCACCTCCGGGTACCGGTGCAGACGGTTGAGCTCCTCCTCGTTGCCCATCACCCCGTGCTCGTCGGGCCACACGCCGGTGAGGATCGTGGACCAGCCCACCGCTGTCACGGTCGGCGCGATGGTGACGTCAGGCAGGGTGGTGCTCCACCAGCGTCCGCCCTCCGCGAGCTCGGTCAGCGCTGGCAGAGCCAGCCGGCGTGCGGTGTCGTCGCGCACCCCGTCCCAACCCACCAGGAGCACCTTGGGTCGTCGTCCTTCATGCTGCATCGTGTGTCATCCCTTCACGGCACCGGCCGCCAGGCCGGCCTTGAGCTGTCGTTGACCGAGCACGAGCACGATCGTGGTCGCGGCCATCACCATCACCGTCGCGGCCATCACCATGGGCCACTGGGTCGTCGCTTCGCCCTGCATCGACCTCAGCCCGATCTGCACGGTCCGCACCCGGTCGTCGGTGGTGACCAGCAGCGGCCAGAGGTACTTGTTCCAGGTGTTGATGAACGTATAGACCGCCAGCGTGGCCAGCATCGGCCGGGACAGCGGCAGCACCATCGAGACGAAGAACCGGAACCGGGAAGCACCGTCGATCTGCGAGGCCTCGAAGAGCTCGTGCGGCAGCGTACGGAACGCCTGGCGCAGCAAGAAGATCCCGAAGGCGGACGCCAACGAAGGCACGGTCAGCCCCTGGAAGGTGTTCAGCCAGTTCAGGTCACGCACCGTCTGGAAGTTCACGATGATCGTCGCTTCCCACGGGATCATCAGAGTGGACAGCATCACGCCGAACAGCAGACCGCGCCCTCGGAATCGGATGAACGTAAACGCGAAGGCTGCCATCGAGCACGTGATCAGGAGAGCGACCATAACGATGAGGGACATGATCAGCGTGTTCAGCAGGTAGTGCAGAAGCGGAAACTTCCCGAACGCGTCCACGTAGTTGCTGAAGTCCAGCGGCCAGGTCGGCAGCACAGCCCCGGCGTTGAAGTCCGCCTGGGACATCAGGCTGGCTGAGATGGCATAGAGCAACGGAAACGAAGTCATGAAGGCGGCGACGATCAGCGCGATCCACACCAGGATGCGCGACGTGCGGCCGTGCACGAGTCTCACTGGTAATGCACCTTTCGCTCCCCGAACCGGAACTGCACTGCGGAGAGCACCACCACGATCAGGAACAGGATCACCGTCTGCGCACTGGCGTAGCCCACCTGCCGGTGGACGAATGCGTTCTGGTAGATCTCGTACACGATCAGGTTCGTCGCCCCGGCCGGTCCGCCCTGGGTCAGGATGTCGATCTGCCCGAACGACTGGAAGGAGTCGATCACCAGCACGATGCTCACGAAGAACAGCACCGGAGA
>DATGRZ010000220.1:0-5677 GCA_035303065.1 Ruania sp. | reverse complement strand
CGCGGGTTCGATCCCCGCCCCCGCTACACAACCAGCGCCGCCGCAGCACCCCAGGTGCAGATCGTGAGGAAGACCAATGGCCACCAAGTCCGCGGACGTCCGTCCGAAGATCACCCTTGCCTGTGACGTGTGCAAGGAGCGTAACTACATCACCAAGAAGAACCGCCGGAACAACCCCGAGCGGCTCGAGCTGCCGAAGTACTGCCCGCGTTGCAACGCCAAGACGAACCACCGCGAGACCCGCTGAGGCAATGACTGCGGTCAGCACCGACTACGTAGGGCGGGAGTTCACCGGAACCCCGCCCTACGCCGTCTCCCGGGTGAAGATCGGCGAGTTCGCCGCCGCTGTGGGGGCCACCGACCCGGTGCACACCGACCCGCGTGCCGCCCAGGCCGCCGGGCACGCTGACGTGCTCGCCCCGCCGACGTTCGCCGTGGTGATCGCCCAGCGCGCAGAGGCCGAGTACATCGAGGACCCGGCCGCCGGCATCGACTTCTCCCGCGTGGTGCACGCCGAGGAACGCTTCACCTACCACCGCCCGATCGTGGCCGGGGACCTGCTGCACACGTCTGTGCACGTGGACTCGATCACCACCCGGGGCGGGATCTCCATGGTCACCACCCGCACCGAGATCACCGATGACGGCGGAGCGCGGGTGTGCACGGTCACCTCCAGTCTCGCAGTGCGAGGGGAGGACTGATGGGCGCCCTGACCGCCGATGTGGCCGTGGGCACCGAGCTGCTGACCGTCACCCGCACCGTGGACCGCGCCCGGCTGGTGCGCTACGCCGGCGCTTCCGGGGACTTCAACCCGATCCACTGGAATGAGCGGTTCGCCCTCGAGGTCGGCCTGCCCGGGGTGATCGCGCACGGCATGCTCACCATGGGACTGGCCGCCGCGGCGCTGACCGACTGGCTGGACGATGCCACCGATCTGCTCTCCTACGGGGTGCGGTTCACCCGCCCGGTCGCGGTCCCCGACCCCGGTGAGGTGCTGGTGGACATCGCGGCGGTGGTCGGTGCGGTGGACAGTGAGGCAGGCACCGCCCGGGTGGACCTGAAGGTGAGCGTGAACGGGACCACGGTGCTCGGCAAGTCCCAGGCGCAGGTCCGGCTGCACTGAGCAGAATCAGGCTGGCGCTCCGCCCGCCCCTGGGTCTGCCCCGGCTGCACTGAGCAGAATCAGGCCGGCGCCGGTCCGGTGGTGGTGCCGACCCGCAACGTGCAGCCCAGCGTCACCGACCCCACCTTCTCCCCGGCGGCCAGCCGGATCGCGGCCTGCGCCGCCCGCTGCCCCTTCTCCTCGATCGGCTGGCACACCGAGGTCAGCTCGTGCTCGGACAGCCACGGCAGGCTCGCCCCGTCGAACCCGGCCACGGACACGTCCTCCGGCACCTGCAGCCCCCGCTCCCGAGCCGCCAGCACCACTCCGGCAGCCAGCAGGTCGCTCATCGCCACCACCGCTGTCGGTCGGGGTGAGGCGTCCAGCACCGCGTGTCCGGCCCGGATGCCCTCCTCCACCAGCGACCCGGTGGTCTCCTGCACCGCCACCGGGTCGATCCCGGCCCCGAGGATCCCCTTCATCCGGGCGGCGGTGTAGGGCACCTTCGCCGGCGGCGCCGTCGCCAGGTCGAGCGGCCCCTGCCGCCGGGTGGTGCCCCAGCCGAGGGTGAGCACCGCGACCCGTTCGTGGCCCAGCTCGCGCAGGTGCGCGGCCAGCGCCGCCATCCCTGCCTCGTCGTCCACCAGCACCGAGCTGGTGCCCCGCGCAGTGGAGTCCACCCGCACCATCGGTATGCCTCGGCGGCGCAGCGTGCCCACAGCACCCGGCGCCCGCAGCACCAGCAGCACTGCCGCATCCAACGCCGAGTGCGCCAGCAGCCCGCCGGCCGCGGGCCCGGACGGCAGCAACAGCACCCCGAGGCCCTCGGCGGCCAGGGTGGTGGCCAGCCCGTCCAACGTCTGCAGCGCCACCGGGTCGCGGAACCGGGCCCGCAGGTCGCTGCCGACCACCACGCCGATGATCCCGCTGCGCCCTCGGCGCAGGGACCGGGCCACCGGGTTCGGCCCGCTGTAGCCGAGGGACTCCGCAGCCTCCAGGACCCGCCGGCGGGTGCCCTCGGCGATCGGCCCAGCACCGGAGAACGCCAGCGACGCGGTGGACAGCGACACTCCGGCCTTGCGGGCCACGTGGGTGAGGGTGACGCGTTCGCTCACCTGCAGGCTCCTGTCGGTCGTCGGGCCGGTGCGGTCAGGCTACGGCCGGTGGTGCGGGCACAGGCTGCGGCCGGTGGTTTGACCAGGCTACGGCTGAGCCGCACCATAGTGCAGGGGTGCGCGCTCCCCGCGCCCGCACCGGCCGGCCAGCATGCCGGCGCCCTGGCCCTCCCACCTGTCCCAGGTGCCGCGCCGACGGTCGCGCCCTGCCGTCCACCGCCTTCCCGATACCGCCCTCCCGGCGGACCTGCCCTGATCACGAAAGCGTCGCGATGCCCACCTCCACACCGAACCCGCGTCGCGCTGCGCTGACGGTGTTCGGCACGTTCGTGCTGAACGGGTTCACCTTCGCCAACTGGCTCTCCCGCATCCCCACCATCCGCGACGAGCTCTCCTTGCGGGAACGTGACCTGGGCCTGATCATCCTGGTCGGCTCGCTCGGCTCGGTGCTCTCCCTACCGCTGGCCGGGCGGGTGCTGGCCCGGATCGGCGCGCGGGCCACAGTGCTCACCGCCGCCGGCCTGGCCACGCTCGGGCTGGGCGTGGCGATGACCGGGATCGTCATCGGCCAGCCGTTGCTGCTCACCGGCGGGCTGTTCATCACCACGATGGGCATCGGCGGCTGGGACGTGGCGATGAACTTCGCCGGCGCCCGTGCGGAGCAGGCGCTGGGCCGCTCGATCATGCCGGCCTTCCACGGCGGTTTCTCCATCGGCACCGTCCTCGGTGCCGGCCTCGGCACGCTGGCGATCCGGGCCGGTATCGATGTGCCGTTGCACGTGATGACCGTGGTCGCGGTCGCGTTCCTCGCCGTGGTGTTCCTCACCCGCGGGTTCCTGCCGGAACCGGAGGAGCAGGTCGACGACGGCGCAGCCCAGTCTGGTCCTCCGGCCTCCTTCGCGCGGGTCTGGTTGGAGCCGCGCACCCTGATGGTGGGCCTGGTGGTGCTCGCGGCCGCCCTCACCGAGGGGGCCGCCAACGACTGGCTGGCGCTCGCAGTGGTCGACGGGTTCGAGGTGCCCAACGACGTCGGGGCGACCGGACTGACCATCTTCCTCATCGGCATGACCGCGATGCGCTTCGCCGGCACCTGGCTGCTGGACCGGTTCGGCCGGGTGGCGGTGCTGCGGCTGTGCACCGGCCTGGCGATCGTCGGCCTGGCGGTGTTCTGCCTGGTGCCGAGCATGCCGGTCGCGCTGGCCGGCGCCGTCCTCTGGGGGATGGGTGCGGCACTCGGGTTCCCGGTCGGGATGAGCGCGGCCTCGGACGAACCGCTGAAGGCGGCGGCACGCCTCTCCGTGGTCTCCACCATCGGCTACACCGCGTTCCTGGTGGGGCCGGGGGTGCTCGGCCTGCTCGCCGACCACGTCGGCACCAGGAACGCGCTGCTGGCGATCCTGGTGCCGCTGGTGGTGGGCCTGCTGGTGATCCCCGCCGCCCGTCCGCCGCAGGTCGGCACCCCAGAGCCCCGGTCCCAGGCACCCAAGACCCAGGACGGGGAGCCGACCAGCCCCACGGGTGAGCCGGTGAGTCGTAGAGTGGCGGGTCATGAGGACCGCTGCTGAGCAGGACACCGTGACCACCACGCTGGCTCAGCTGACCAGCCTGCGCGTGGGCGGCCCGGTGGCCTCGCTGGTGCAGGCGACCTCTGAGGAGGAGCTGGTCGCCACGATCAGTGCCGCCGACGCCGAGGGGCTGCCCCTGCTGGTGCTCGGTGGCGGCTCGAACGTGCTGGCCGCCGACACCGGATTCGACGGTGTCGTGGTGCGCGACGCCCGCTGCGGGATCGCGGTGGAGTCCGCGGACGCCTGCGGGGGTGCGGCGATCCGGGTGCCGGCCGGGCAGGTCTGGGACGAGGTGGTGCTGCGGGCGGTCGCCGAGGGCTGGCGGGGCATCGAGGCGCTCGCCGGCATCCCGGGCAGCACCGGGGCCACCCCGGTGCAGAACGTCGGCGCCTACGGCCAGGAGGTCGCCGAGGTGATCACCTCGGTGCGCACCTGGGACCGCGCCGCCGGCCGGGTACGTACCTTCGCTCGCTCCGAGCTCGGCTTCGGGTACCGCACCTCGCTGCTGAAGCAGTCTCTCGCCGACGACGGCACCGGCCGGGCGTGGCAGCCCACCCCCCGGTACGTGGTGCTGGAGGTGTCCTTCCAGATGGTGCTGGCGGACACCTCCACCCCGGTGCGTTACCCCGAGCTGGCCCGCACCCTGGACGTGCCGCTGGGTGAGCGGGCACCGTCAGCGGAGGTGCGGGAGGCGGTGCTCGGGCTGCGCGCCGGCAAGGGCATGGTGCTGGACGAGGCCGACCACGACACCTGGAGCGCTGGCTCGTTCTTCACCAACCCGATCCTGCCCGCCGACCGGGCCGACCGGCTGCCCGCCGAAGCGCCCCGGTTCGAGGCCGGTGCGGGCATGGTGAAGACCAGCGCCGCCTGGCTGATCGACCACGCCGGGTTCGCCAAGGGCTACGGGTTGCCCGGATCGGTCTGCCTGTCCACGAAGCACGTGCTGGCCCTGACCAACCGCGGCGGGGCGAGTGCCGCGGAGCTGCTCGCCCTCGCTCGGGAGGTGCGTGACGGGGTGCAGATGGCCTTCGGCATCGAGCTGGTGCCCGAACCGGTGCTGGTCGGCCTGCGGCTCTGAGCCCTGCCCGCCTACTGAAGGTGAGCCGGGGGATGGGGAGGGCAGCGCTCCCCATCGACACCGGTGGCCGGATTGACGAACCTCGCAGGTATGGCACGTTCAACAGTCTTCAAGGTGGTCATCGGCACGGGGGCAGCAGTGCTGCTCGTGGTGGTGATCGGGGTGGTGACGTTGGTCTATAACGCACCTTCGGCATGCGGGTGCGCTATCCCGCCGGACGACGAGGATGCGCTCGAGACCGCTCAGCAGTACGTGGCCGGGGTGGCCGAGGATCCGGAGGCGATGCTCGCCGAGGAGGCCACCGCGCCCGATGCTGACCGGGTCGCCGAGCTGACCGGGTTCGACGCGCCGGACACCGAGTGGACGGTGATGGTCACCGAGCGTCCCGACGGCGGCTATGGTCGCTCGCCCGGTGAACGCCTCGTCGTCGGGATGACCCCGGAGGGTGAGGTCACCGCCCTGGTGGTGCACACCGAGACCGACTACAAGGTGGGCACAGTCGACCCGCAGGTGGAGATCGAAAGCACGGAGCCGGTGATCGCTCGCAGCGGGGAGTTCCCGATCTTCGGCGAGTTGAACGTGGCGGTCCCCGGGGGCGCGCGGTACCAGTTTGCGCTGTTCTCCCTGACCGAGGGTCGGCTCCCGCTGACGGTTACCGACCGCGGTGGCGCCTGGGTCTATGTCGGTGCCGAGCCGCTGCAGGAGGAGGAGTACCGCTACCTGCGCGGAGGGCACCGCTCCGATGGCACCTGGTGGCTGCGCACCGCCTGGTTCTCCCCGTCCGACCCGGTCACCGAGGACGACTGAGGCCCACGAA
>DATGRZ010000219.1:0-3570 GCA_035303065.1 Ruania sp. | reverse complement strand
ACGGCGTGGGGGATCTGGTGCTCGGTGAGCAGGTGGCTGACGGCGCTGGCCGACTCGTTGGGGGAGTCCACCGTCATCCAGGTCGTGGTCGCGCGAGTGTCGGTGGGGTAGTTGTCGCGCAGCCATTGGGTGATTGCTCGTCGAGGGTCAGCATCGATGGGCGAAGCGCGCTGTCTTCCACCTTGGATGGTGAGCCCGAGGCAGCGGGTGAGCTGCGGAGCCGGCTGTTGGACCCGGTGACCGAGAACTGTCTGGCGACCATCGGTGGTCTCCGACACTGACGCACTCGTCTTCCCGGCATCCAGCCGGGACACGTCTCCGAGGGAACCATGACGGCGCTGGATGTCGTGCCAGAGGCGGTCCCTCGGAGGCGTTGAGGAGCATGGTCACAGTCGTTACTATTTACGCGTGACTATTTCGGATACAGGACCCGGCCTCACCACCCGCATGGCGATCCTCGGTGCCCTGTCCTTCCGACCCATGCATGGTTATGAGATCCGCCGGGAGCTGGAACTGCGGCGGGTCGACCGGTGGGCAGGAGTCAGCTACGGGTCCATCTACGGCCGGCTGCGCAGCCTCGTCCGCGAGAAGCACATCGAGGTCGTCGGCTCCGAACAGGTAGGCAACCGGCCCGCGCGGACGGTCTACCGGATCACTCCTACCGGCGCAGACGAGCTCACCCGAGCAATGCGCACGGCACTGTCCACACCGCAGTTTCCGCCCCAACCCATCGATCTCGCCCTCTCCTTCTGCGCCACCGCTGACGCACGGCTCGGTAGCGAAGAACTGCTCCGCCTGCTGCGCATCCGCGCCAAGACGCTTGCCACCCTTGCGTCCGAGCTGGCCCAGGCCCGCACCGAGCCGGTCAGCTCCGCACCCGGCGTCTCCGACCTCGTCAGCGACCTCTTCGCTCATCGCCGGCAGCAGATCGAAGCCGAGCAACGATGGGTGCAGCACATCCTCACGCGACTAGAAGCCGGGGCGTATAGCTCCCCGGAGCGCGGCGCGCTGGACACGGCACCGCACATGCAGGGGACGGACCGGTGAAGGACTCGCACACGACCCACCGCCGGCGAGGCATCACCGCAGCCGCAGCGCACGGTCTGGCCGGGCAAGTGCCGCCCGCACTCGGGCCGATCGTCCTGCGCGGTGCGGCGATCGTCGATGCGGTCACGGACTGCCCAGAGCCCGCAACGATCATCATCGCCGATGGCACGATCGTTGACGTCACCACCGGTGACCGTCCGGTCGTGCCGAGAGACGCGCCCAGCATCGACCTCGGCGGTCGCTTCGTGATCCCCGGCTTGTGGGACATGCACGTGCACCAGTTCGATGCTGACCATCTGCCGTTCCATCTCCTCAACGGTGTCACCGGCATCCGGCACATGGGCGGCATCCCCGCCCACCACCAGTGGCGGGACGACCTGCGAGCCGGGCGGCTCACCAGTCCGCGGATGGTGCTCGCGAGTCCGATCATCGATGGTCCACAACCGCTACGCCCCGGTTCCATCGCCGTCCATGACGCCGAGAGTGCCCGTCGAGCGGTCGCTGAGAGCCACGCTGCGGGCGCCGACTTCCTGAAGATCTACAACCTCATCCCGGAAGAGGCGTACTCGGCGCTGGTGGACGAAGCCCGCCAGCAACAGATTCCCTACGCTGGACACCTCCCGCTGGTCACCACGCTCGCCGACGCAGCAGCCCACGGGCAGGCCAGCATCGAGCACCTCGAGGGGCTGCTCGTGGCGGGAGCCCGCGATGCCGACCGGCTGCAGGCGGAGATCGCCGGGCTGACCGTGGCCTCCCTCGCCGAGATGCACCAGGTTCAGCACCGGATCAGCCAGGCTGCCGGGCAGCAGGAGACCGTCCGGGCCGAGGAGATCTGTGCTGACCTTGCCGCCCACGGGGTGTGGAGCACACCGACTCTCGCTGTGCTGCACGCCGCCGCGACCGCCGGAACGGCCGACTTCCCGCTCGCTGGCCTGCTCGGCTACGTCGAACCGCACCTCCGCCCGATCTGGGACCAGATGCTGAACGCTGAGGTCTCCCGTGCGCAGCACGAAGCGCAGCACACGCTGTTCGAGAGCCAGCTGGCGTCCGTCACGCGGTTGCACGACCACGGTGTCGGGCTGCTGGCCGGCACCGACACGTTCGTGCCGGGGTTCAGCCTGCACGACGAGCTCGAGCTGCTCGTCATGGCCGGCCTCGAACCACGGGAGGCGCTGACCACCGCGACGTACAACCCCGCGGCATTCCTCGGTGTCACCGACACCTTCGGCACAGTGCGGCCCGGCCGGGTCGCCGACCTCGTCGTGCTCAGCTCCGATCCGCTCGAGGACATTGCACACACCCGCAGCATCTCCGGCGTCATGCTTGCCGGGCACTACTACGACGAGCGCGCGCTGGAGAGGCTGCACACCGCTACGGCAGCTCGTGTGCGCGCCACCTGCTGACCGGTGTGGCCGCATCCGCCGGCAGGCTTGCCGCCGACAGTCAGCCAGGCGAGACCGGCGTTCGGAGCGCGGCAGCGAGCTCGTCGGGACCCGGTGCCGGCGTGCGGAAGAGACTGTGCAGCTGGAGCCCGTCCGCGAGGGTGGCCAGGTGGCGGGCGTCAGCCTCCGGGACGTGGCAGGCCAGCTGCCGGTAGAGGACGTCGCTGGCCTCGTTGCCCAGCGCCCGGAAGTCGCCGTCTCGCAGGCCGAGGAGGTACAGCTCATAGGCGACCACCGTGATTGCCCGGCCGGTGGTGATCTGAGTGTGCACGAGCTCGGCGAGCCGTTCGTGGATCGTGGGCGCGGTCACCGTCCGCCCCCACGAGGTCAACGACGCCTCCCGTAGCTCGATGATGCCGCGGGCAGCCTCCAGCAACAGTGCCCGCACGGAGTCGAAGTGGTAGGACACCGACCCGACCGGCACCCCGGCCCGGGTCGCCACGGCGCGGGCGCTGATCGCGCTGACGCCGTCATCCTGCAGCAGACCGACTGTTGCCTCGAGGATGCGTGCGCGCCGGTCAGGGTCGTTCGGCGTGTTCTTGCTCCGAGCCACGGTGTACCGCCTTCCGGGTGCGCCGCTCAGCGGGGAACGCGTTCACGGTCGCGACCCCGATGATCACCAGTACGATCCCGGTCCACGCTAGCGGGGTCATCCGGTCTCCGAAGAGGAGGATGCTGAGCACGACGACACCGGCAGTGCCCGCTGCCGTCCAGACCACGTAGGCCAGTCCCATCGTGATCGTCTGCAGCGCCCGCGAGAGCATCACCACGGTGGCCGCGTACGCGGCGATCGCCACCACGGACGGCACCAGCACGGTGAAGCCGTCCGAGGCCCGCAGGCAGAGGGTCGCGACCACTTCGAACATCACGGTCAGGGACAGGTAGACCCAGCCGCGCAGCTTCTCCGGCCTCATGCTTGCACCGCCGTCCCCAGCAGGGTCACGCCGACGATGGTGATGGCCACTCCCACCAGCTGCGCGCCGCTGGTGCGCACCTGGAAGGCGAGCCGGTCGATCGTGAGCAGCACGACGGCGGCGGCCCCGGTCCAGATCGCGTAGACGATCCCGACCGGCATCCGCTG
>DATGRZ010000218.1:0-4076 GCA_035303065.1 Ruania sp. | reverse complement strand
GAGCGCAGCAGCACGAACAGGAACGCGATCAGGCCGCCGAGCACGTGCAGGCCGTGGAACCCGGTCGGGATGAAGAACACCGAGCCGTAGCTGGAGTTCGCGATCGTCAGCCCCTTGTGCACCAGCTCGGCGTACTCGTACACCTGCCCGGCGATGAAGAAGGCCCCCATCAGGAAGCTGAGGATGTACCACTCCTGCATGCCCCACCGGGTCACCTGCCACAACGGCCCGCTGCGCACCTTGCGGAACTCTTCAGCGGCCCAGACACCCATCTGGCAGGTGACCGAGCTGAGCACCAGCACCAGGGTGTTGATCGACGCGAAGGTCACGTTGTGGAACGCATGGCCCTCGGCCCAGACCTCGGGTCCGGCCACCGCCTGGTGGGTGAAGTACATCGCGAAGAGGCCCGCGAAGAACATCAGCTCCGAGGAGAGCCAGACGATCGTGCCGACCTGGGTCAGATTCGGCCGGTTGACCGCCAGGCGGGGTGCAGGAGGAGGAGAGGTTGCAGACGACACGATGTCATTATGGCGGTTCTTTGGCAGTGGTGGGGACCTTCTCCCTTCCGTGTTGCGACTTTCTGGCACGGCGGTGCGGCAAAACGGGCGTTTCGGACCCGACACGCGCCGTCGGTGCTGACGGTCGGACGGCGGTCGTCACCTTGACTCTGAGGGTGTGCGGCGGTCCGCGGTGGCGGTGGGTCGCACGCTCCGCCTGTCCTGCTTCGGCAGCACCGGTGAGGTGGCTAGGATGAGAGCGGAGTCAACGGTAGAGCCCGGGCGCCTTGCCGCGGGCTGGAAGGAACACGATGACCGCGGTAGTTCGGGAGGACGCGATGGCGCCCAACGGTGAGCAGACCGAGCAGGAGACTGTCTCGGTGCTGCTGTACAGCGACGACGTCACCACCCGGGAGCAGGTGCTCACCGGGGTGGGGCGGCGTGCCTCGTTCGACACCCCCCGGATCCGCTGGCACCAGGCCGCCACCCCCGCGGCCGTCGTGGACTACGTGGAGAACCGCAGCTACGACCTGCTCGTGCTCGACGGCGAGGCCGCAAAGTTCGGCGGCATGGGCCTGTGCCGCACGCTGAAGTCGGAGATCTACCAGTGCCCCCCGGTGCTGCTGCTGATCGGGCGGGCGCAGGACGCGTGGTTGGCCGCATGGTCGGAGGCGGACGCTGTGGTCTCGATGCCTCTCGACCCGATCGAGCTGCAGGAGACGATCGCCGACATGATCCGGCGCCGGTGACCCGTGGGCACCGGTGAGGTGACCTGGGCCGACCTGACCACCCGCCTGATCGGCCGCGGCGACCTGAGCCATGAGGAGACCCGCTGGGCGATGAACCAGGTGATGGCCGGCAACGCCCATCCGATCGCCCTCGGCGGCTTCCTGGTGGCGTTGCGGGCCAAGGGGGAGACCGTGCCTGAGGTGCGCGGCCTGGCGGACGAGATGGTGGCGCACGCGGTACCGATCGAGGTCGACACAGATGCTGTGGACGTGGTCGGCACCGGTGGGGACCGGCACCGGAGCGTGAACGTGTCCACGATGGCTGCTCTGGTGGTGGCCGGCACCGGCACCCGGGTGGTCAAGCACGGCAACCGGGCCTCGTCCTCGGCGAGCGGCTCGGCGGACGTGCTCGAGGCGCTCGGGGTCCGCCTCGAGCTGCCGCCCGAGCGTGCGGCGGCCATGGTGCAGGCCGCGGGGATCACCTTCCTGTTCGCGAACGCGTTCCACCCCAGCTTCCGGCACGCTGCCGCCACCCGACGGGAGCTCGGCGTGGCCACCGCCTTCAACATCCTCGGACCGCTGACGAACCCGGCACGACCCCGTGCGGGGGCGATCGGCGTAGCGGATGCCCGGATGGCACCCTTGGTGGCCGGAGTGTTCGCCGACCGCGGCAACTCCACGTTGGTGTTCCGCAGCGAGGACGGTCTGGACGAGATCGCCACCACCGCCCCGGTGCGCCTCTGGGAGGTCACCGACGCCAGCGGCGGGCAGGTGGTCGAGCACCTGATCGACCCGGTGGAGGCGTTCGGGCTGCCGCGAGCCACGCTGGCCGACCTGCGCGGCGGGTCACCGGAGCAGAACGCCCAGGTCGCCCGGGACCTGCTCGCTGGCGCGCCCGGACCGGTCCGGGACACCGTGCTGCTGAACTCTGCCGCTGCCCTGGTGGCGCACGCCCGGCTGGAGGGCACCACCGAGGGTCCGCTCACCGACCGGCTGGCAGCCGGCCTGGAGCATGCCCGCCGGTCGATCGACGACGGTGCTGCCGCCGACCGGCTGGCCACCTGGGTCGCCGCGAGCCAAGGGGACTGAAGCGACCACCCGCGGGCTGCAGCGGCACGTCAGGCGCGAGCTGCAGCGACCACCCGCGGGCTGCAGTGGCACGTCACCCGCGAGCTGCAGCGGCCACCCGCGCGATACCTCCCCCGCCGGGGCGATACCGCAGAGCACGACCGCGCGCAGGAAGTATCGCCTGCATCGATTCACCCGCGGGCGGCGCGGGCGGTGCGGGTGCGGCGGCGTCAGTCGTCCAGACCGAGGGCGAAGGCGGCGTCCAGGTCGTGCTTGGAGTAGGTCTGGAAGGCGATGTAGGTCTGCGTGCGCAGCACACCGTCGATCTTGCTGATCTGGTCGGCGATCACCCCGGCGAGGTCCTCGTGCTGGGCCACCCGCACCATCGCGATCAGGTCCACGTCTCCGGTCACCGAGAACGCCTCGGTGACCCCGGGCAGCTCGGCCACCTGCCCGGCGACCTCGGGGATGCTGTCGGCTTCGGTGTCGATAAGGACGATCGCGGTGATCATGGCAGCTCCCTCGGGCGTGCGGCGGGTGGTTCCATCGCAGAGCCTAGCCGTTCCGCCTCGCTGCGGCGGTGCGCGCCCGGAGCGCCGACCTCAGGCGGCGAGCTGCTCCAGGTGGTGCTGCGCACCGTGCACCGGCACCGACCAGCCCGGTCCGTCCGCGGCGTCCAGGTCGCACTCGATCAGGCGGGTGCCGGGGCGCTCCAACCAGTCGGCGAGCAGCGCGGTCTCCTCGTCGCTGGCCGGGCCCGCGACCGTGGTGGTGTCAACGACCTGTTCGCCGGTGGCCGACAGCGCCGCCACGGCCGGCATCGGTGATCGGCCCGGGGGAGTGAGCACCGTGCCGGCGAACCGCCCGTACCGGAGCAGCAGGATCTCCCAGCCGCCGCCCTCGCGACGCCGAGCGGCCAGGATCTGCCGGGCCCGGCGCAACGGGCCGAGGCGTTCGGCCCGGGCCGCGGTGCGCAGGTAGGCGAGCAGCTGGTCGCGGCGCACTGCAGCCTCTTCGAACCGCTCCTGGGCGGTGAGCCGGGCCAAGATCCCGCGCAGGGCGTCGACCACTGCGCCGGCGTCCCCGCCGAGCACCCGCTGGGCGCCGGTCACCCGGGTGGCGTAGTCGGTGCCGGTGTGCACGCACGGCGCGGCGCACCGGCCGAGCTCGAGCAGGATGCAGGCGTTCGCACCAGCGGCGGGTACCCGGGGCAGGGGTGCGGTGCAGGTGCGCAGCCCGGTGGCGGCGACGATCGCCTCCACTGCGAGGGAGGCTGCTGCCCGGGAGGGGAACGGGCCCAGGCATGCTCCGCCGTCGAGCGGAGGAGCGTTGCGGGCCACCGACAGCCGCGGATAGGCCTCGGCGGTGAGCCGCACCCACGGGCGCCGCTGCGGGGCGCGGGAGCGGCGGTTGTAGCGGGGGTCGTGCTCGGCGATGGCGCGCAGCTCCCGCACGGCCGCCTCCAACGGGGTGGCGCACGGGATCGGGCGCACTGCGGTGGCCAGGTCCACCATCTCGCCGATCCGTCTCCGCTTCTCCGCAGCGGTGAAGTAGGACCGTACCCGGCGGCGCAGGTTCGTGGCGGTGCCCACGTAGAGCACCTCCTGGCGCGGTCCCAGGAACAGGTACACACCGGGGCTGGTGGGCAGGTCGTCTGCCGGGTGGCCTTGCGCCGCCGCGCCGGTGGCACCGGGTCGGCGGCGGTGGCCAGGTCCTCCACGTGCGTCAGGCCCAGCGAGGACATCCGGGCGAACAGCCCGTGCAGCACGTCCACAGTGGCGCG
>DATGRZ010000217.1:0-3107 GCA_035303065.1 Ruania sp. | reverse complement strand
CCCCCTCCTGGATGGCCCGGTACACGTGCTCCGGACCGTGGTGCAGGCTCAGCCCCCAGATCATCCCGCGCGCCTGACCGTCGCAGTACGGGGTGCGGTTGCCCTGGAAGTACTCGTTCACCACGACCCCGTCAGCTCCCGGGGGCAGGGCGCGGGCACGTTCGGTGAGCAGGTCGTAGGCGTTGGCGCCGGAACGGTCGGCCTCGGCCACGACGTCCCGGGCGAAGTTGTCCTTGAACCACTTCAGCACTGAGCCGGTGGAGGACTGGCCGCCCTCCACCGTGTAGCTTCCGGGCAGCACCGAGTCGGTGAACGCACCGAGGAACCCGGGTCCGGTCATCGGCCGGTCGGTCAGCCCGGTGAACACGTGCGAGGAGCCGGTGATCAACGCCATCCGACCCGGGCGCAGGGCGTTCAGGCCGACCTGGCCGGTCCAGGCGTCGATCGCACCCGCGGCTACTGGCACTCCCGGGACCAGACCGAGATCTTCGGCTGCTGCGGCGGTCAGCCCACCGACCTGCACCCCCAGGTCGAGCACCTGCTCAGGCAGCTTGGCAAAGACGTCCTCGACACCGACGGCCTGGTACAGATCGACCGGCCAGCCGCCCCGGTCCCGGTCGTAGTACATCCGGTGGGCCGCGGAGTTGATGTTCGTCGTCCAGCGACCGGTGAGGCGGAAGGTGATCCAGTCGGTGGCATCGACCAGGTAGGCGGCCGCCTGGTAGAGCTCCGGCTCGTTCTCCTTCAGCCAGGCGGCCTTGAACGGGTACCACTCGGCGCTCGCGGGCATGGTGCCGCCACCGGACCAGCGCCGGGCATCGGCGTCCAGCACATCCGCCCGCCGGGCCTGGTCCACCGCCCGCACATCCATCCACAGGATCGCTGGCCGCAGCGGCGAACCGTCCCGGTCGGCTGCCACCAGGGTGAGTGAGGTCGCGTCACAGGCCAGCCCGGCGACAGCTCCCGGCGGCACGCCACCCTCGTGCAGCGCCTGCCGGGTGGCCTGACCGGCTGCGGCCCACCAGTCCCGGGGGTCCTGCTCGGCCCAGCCGGACCGGGGGTAGTCGGTGGCGTAGCCGCACGAGGCTGCAGCGCGGATGTTGCCGCCTATGTCCACCAGTGCGGCACGGCAGCTTTCGGTCCCGAAGTCCAGACCCAGGACCCATGGTCCCGCAGAGTGGTCGTCGAGGGGCACCGGTACCTTCCTTCCTGCTCAACGCCGCGCTGCCGTGCAGCATACGGCCGATGTTGCCGTCAGCCGACCGGGACGAGCCCCTCGTCGGTCACCCGGTAGCCGGCCTCGACCACGAGCCTCGGGTCGTCAGTGGTGAAGCCGTCCGCATCCAGCTCCACCGCCCGGCGGACCTGGTCGGAGGTGTCCACCGGCCACACGTCCACCCGGAACCCGCGCTCGTGCGCCGTGCGGACGAACTCCGCTGTCGCCGCAGCGAGCCGGACCAGCACCCGCCCGGCACCCAGCTCCGCGGCGCGGTCGAGCACGGCGGTGGTGGCCTCCTTGCTGATCAGTCCCACGCACACATCCGGGAGCAGCTGGACCAACCGGCCGACGCTGTCGGCGTCGAACGAGGTGGGCGCCAGCCGGGCCATGGCCTCCGGGCGGTCCCGCAGCACCGCCATCATCGGATCGATCGCCCGCGGATCCTTGATCTCGACCTGCAGGGACCCGGTCGTGTTGTCGAGCACCTCGGCGAAGGTGGGGACCTGCGCCCCGTCACCGGCGTCCAGCCGGCGGACCTCCTCGAACGTCAGCTCGGAGACCAGGCCGGTGCCATCGGTGGTGCGGTCCACCGATGCGTCGTGGATCACCACCACCTGACCGTCGCGGGTCGCCCGCAGGTCCAGCTCGAGCTCGTTCACCCCGATCGACAAGGCGGTGCGGAACGAGGGCAGCGTGTTCTCCGGGACCAGCGTGCAGGCGCCGCGATGGCCGACGACAAATGTACTCACATCTACTCCGGTAGTGGGTGGTCGGGACGGCCGGCCAGGATCAGCCGTACCACTCGTCGTAGCTGTCCTGGATCTGCTCAGCACCGTCGCGCAGCGTGTCGGCGACCCCGTCGAACGTCGTCTGCACATCTGTGCTCTGGTCGGACAGGATCTGCTGGATCCCGCTGATGATGGTGCTGGTGCTGTCGGTGACGAAGGTGCGCACCGCGTCGGTCGGCTCGGAGAGCTCGAGCTGGTCGGCGGCAGCGGAGAAGTTCGGGTCCTCGGCCAGGACCTCGGCCAGCTCCGGCTCGTTGGCTGCCTCGGTGATCACCGGCAGGTAGCCGGTGCCCAGTGTCCAGGCGGCCGCGTTCTCGGGCTGGCCGAGGAACTTCAGCACCTCGAACGCAGCCTCCTTGCGCTCCTGCGGCACACCCTTGAGCAGGGACCAGCCGTTGCCACCGGTGGGCACACCCGTGGTCACCTGGCTGGGCAGGTAGGCGGCACCGACCTCGAAGTCGGCCTCCTCGTAGATACCGCGCAGCGATGCGGTGGAGCCGACCGTGGTCGCCACCACCCCGGCGCCGAAGTCGGTGGTCGGGCTCTGGGACAGGTAGCCGAAGCTGTCCTCGAAGATGAACTCCTGTGCCCATTCGCCGGCGTCGACGGCACCCTGCTGGTCGATCTGGATGTCCAGCCCCTCGGAGATCCGGCCGCCGAACTGCCAGATCATCGCCATGAACGGCCAGTCGTCGCTCGGGTTGAAAGCGTGCACGCCGATCGGTTTGCCGGCGGCCTTCACCTCCCGCAGTGCCGGGCCCCACTCGCGCAGCTCGTCCCAGGTCTCCGGGCCCCGGTCGGGCAGACCGGCCTCGGCGAAGACGTCCTTGTTGTAGTACATCAGCGGGGTGGACCGGCCGTAAGAGAGCCAGTAGGTGCTGCCGTTGACCACACCTTCGTTGTACAGGGTCTCCTGGTACATCGAGCCGTTGAACTCGTCGTCGAAGTAGTCATCCAGGGGCTCGAGCACGTCGTTGAGGAGGAACCGAGCCCACCAGGTGTCGGCGAACATCATGATGTCCGGCACGCTGCCACCCTGCAGGGCAGCGGTCAGCTTCGGGCCGGACTCCTCGTAGCCGCCCTGGAACTGCACCTCGGCG
>DATGRZ010000216.1:0-3107 GCA_035303065.1 Ruania sp. | reverse complement strand
GGATGCCGATCATCGCGATCTGTGCGTCGTGGTGCATCGCGCGGTCGTCGGCATGGTTCAGCGCCGCACGCAGGTCGCGCTCCAGGTCCAGCACGGCCTCCCCGGGCAACGGTTGCGGGGGCACGTTCAGCTCGATGTTGTACCGCGCCAGCTCGGTCTGGAACGCCGGATCGGCGATCTCGGAGAGCACCTGGGCGTTCTTCATCGACGGCTGCATCGCCGAGTCGACCAGGTTCAGCTCGATCTCCAGGCCGGTCAGCGCCGGGAGGGAGTCGAAGTGGTGGTGGGCGAGCATCTCGGAGAACACGTCCAGACACCGGCGCACCTTCTCCCGGTAGCGCAGCCGTTGCTCCCGGCTGAAGGTCTGGGTGTTGATCTCGTCGCCCACAAGGGCCATCCCACCACCGTTCGCACCGGTGCGCCACAGAACCGGCAGGTAGGCTGGAGGCGAAGCGGAGGAGGTCCTGGTGAACGAGCTCGCCTGGCACAGGTACGGCGCCGAACTGAGAGCGGACGCACCGCCGCTGGTCCTGCTGCACGCCTTCCCGCTGGACGCACGGATGTGGGCCTCGACCATCTCCGTGATGCCCGAGGTTCCGGTGCTCACCATCGACGCCCCCGGCTTCGGCGCATCCCCGCCGGTCGAAGGCGGCCTGGCGGAAGCCGCGGACGCTGTGGCCGGCACACTCGCCGCTGCCGGTGTGACCCGGGCCGTGGTCGCCGGTCTGTCGATGGGCGGGTACACGCTGCTCGCGCTGGCCGAGCGCCACCCGGAGCTGCTGGCTGGGGTCGGACTGCTGGACACCAAAGCCAGTGTCGACCCACCGCAAGGCCGAGCCAACCGGCTGCAGATGGCTGAGGCGGCCCTGGGTGAACAAGGCGCCCAGGTGGTCGCGCCCATGATCGACACCCTGCTCGGGCAGAACCCGGCTGAAGAAGTGCGGGCTGAGGTGAGGGAGCTGCTCGCGCAAGCTCCGCCGTCGGCGATCGCCTGGGCACAACGAGCGATGGCGGCCCGACCGGACCGGCTGGAAGCGCTGGCCCAGCTGGACGTGCCCGCACTGGTGCTGCGCGGCGCGCAGGATGCCACCGCCAGCCTGGCCGACCACCAGGCGATGGCCAGCGCGCTCGGCACCGACGTGGTCGAGGTCGACGGCGCAGGTCACCTCAGCGCGCTCGAGTCACCTCGTGAGGTGGCGGCCGCCCTGGTCGACCTGTACGCCCGCGCCACAGCGTGAGCGCTCGCCGGGCGTTGCGTCGGCACGCCGACGAGCCGGGCGCGCCGCTCGCCGTGCACCACCACCGGCCCGGAGTGTGGACGAAGCTGGCCCTGCTCGTGTTCTGGCTGCTCATGCCGCTGTCCGTCCTGGTCAACCCGGGCCCGAACCCGGTGCTGAACGTTTCCTTTCCGGTCGTCATGGCGGTGCTGGTGCTGGGCTTGTACGCGCTGATCCGCGGCGAGAGGCTGGCGGTCTGTGAGTGTGGTGTGCTGAGACTGCCGAGGCCGCCCGCCGGGCGGAAGTTCTACACGCTCGCCGACGGGGCGGCCTGGGCGGTACCGCAGCAGCTCAACGGCGCGGTGCAGCGTTCCCCGCAGGCGCTGCCCGGATTCACTCGCGGGATCAGGGTGTAGCGGCGTCCCAGTCGGGCAGCAGCCGGGTGAGTGCGTCTGCGAGCGGGATGGAGTCGCCGTCCTTGCCGCCGGCTCCCAGCACCAGCGGTGGGTCGCTGGGTGCAGGAGTCGTACCGCGCAGCCGCTCCCAGGCGGTCAGCGGTGCGGTGAGCACGTAGAACTGGCCGTCCGGGGTGAGCGCCGCGGTGCGATCGATCCGTAGGTACCAGCCGCGCAGCGGGGTGCGGGCCGAGCCGCGGTTGCCGTAGCCCTTGACCACCAGCGGTTCGGTGGGCAGGTTCGCGGCGCGTGCGGCGGCGGCGAAGGTGTGCAGCATCCGCTGGGCGCGCTCGGTCTGCGCCTGCCGGCGCTGGGACAACCGGCGTTCGTGCTCGCGGGCAGCCTCGGTGCGCTGGGCAGCCCAGTCGGCATTCGTGCTCACCGTCCCAGAGTAGGTCCCTGGCAGCGGGCTCTGGGCCGGTGGTGCGTCCCGGTCGGCAGTGCTTCTATGCTGGGCGACCATGACCGCTGCGCGGATCCGGCAGGCCCATCCCGGCGATGCCGATGCCCTGCACGAGCTGCACTGTGCCACCTGGCGAGAGGCCTACGCCGACCTCGTGCCGGAGTCGGTGCTCCGGCAGCGCGAGGACCGTGGCTCCGGGCACTGGCTGGAGACCCTCAGCGACCCCGCCGGGGACGCCGTCTGGCTCGCTCACCGCGACGGTGTGCCGGTCGGCTTCGCCACTGCGCACGCTGCCGGTACCGCGGGCCCGCGTCCGCTGTGCCTGCAGGCGCTGTACGTGCGCACCACCGAGTACGGGCAGGGCACCGGAGCGAACCTGCTCCAGCTCGCTGTCGGGGACGCACCCTGCTTCCTCTGGGTGGCCGCCGAGAACCCGCGGGCACTGGCGTTCTACCGCAAGCACGGCTTCGAGGAGGACGGAGCCACCGAGACCGTGGCGCACTGGAGCGGTCTGCGCACCGTGCGGATGGTGCGCTGAGCGAGGCTCACTGCCGCGGCGAGCTGACCCTCTCTTCGTCAGTGACGGCGTCCAGCACCTCGGTGTCGCCAGTGGCCTGGGCAGCATCCTCGTCCGGGGTCTCACCGGTCTCGTCCTCGGTGGGCTCCTCGGTCTCCTCGGTGGGCTCCTCGCTCGCGTCGGCGACCTCCGCACCTGCGGCAGACCCGGCCCCGTCGGCAGCCTCGTCGGGATCATCGACCGGGGTCGTGTCGCCGGCCGGCTCCTCGGCCTCACCCTCCTCGGCCAGCTCGGGGGTGGTCGGCTGCGCGTCCGGCTGCTCGCTGTCGGTCACCTCGGCGCCGGTCACGCCCTCGACCTCCGCGGTGCCCTCTGGGGCGGCGTCTGCGTCCACCGAGCCGTCCAGGTCCGCCTGTGCGGCCAGGTCGGCGGCGTCAGCAACCTGGCCGGAGCCGAGCAGCGTGCGCAGCTCGTCCAGGTAGCCGGTGATCGACTCCCGCTGCTGGTTCAGCTCG
>DATGRZ010000215.1:0-3094 GCA_035303065.1 Ruania sp. | reverse complement strand
GATGAGCTGATGCGCCAGGCGGGCGTGCTGGTGGCCGACTCTGAACCGGCGCTGCTGGACCTGGCCGGGTTGCTGTCCGAGCAGCCGCTGCCCGCCGGTGACCGGGTGCAGGTGCTGACGAACTCCGGCACGCAGGCGGCGATCCTGGCCGAGCTGATCGAGCACCACCAGCTCACCGCCGCAGCGGAGCCGATCGCACTGCCCGCCGGGGCCGGCGGCCCCGCGTACGCCGAGCAGGTCGCCCAGCTCGCCCAGCGGCAGGACTGGGATGCGGTGCTGGTGGGCTACGTGCCGTTGCTCACCGATGACGGCGCAGCTGTGGCCGAGCAGGTCGCTCACCTGGCCGCGGCGTCCGGGCGGACCACCCTGGCCTGCCTGTTCGGCGTCACCGGACTGCTGCCGCCGGCCCTGCCGGCCGGCGAGGACGAGGGCGCCCGACCGGCCGCACAGGAGGCGGCCGGTCCTCGGGTGCCGACCTTCCCCAGTGCGGAGGACGCCGTCGCAGCGGTGGCGGCGGCACGCGACTACCACCAGTGGCGGCACTCCGACCGTGGCGCACGGGTGGACCCGCCCGGGATGGACCGGCGGGAGGCGAAGATGCTGGTGCAGTCCGCACTGGCCGACCTGCCCCGAGGGAGCACGAAACGCCTGGAGCCGACCGAGGCTGCCCGGCTGCTCGGCTGCTACGGCATCCGAGTGTGGCCGGAACGGCGGGTGACCGACCAGGAGGAAGCGCTGGCAGCAGCGCACGAGCTGGGCTGGCCGGTGGCGCTCAAACCCGCCGACGAGGTACTCCGGCACCGCACCGACCTGGGTGGGGTGCGTCTGGATCTGTCCACCCCCGCCGAGCTGACCGAGGCCTACACCTCGGCAGCAGCCCGGGTGTCCGGGATCATCGGACACAGCTGCGCCTTCGACGTGCAGCCGATGGCCCCGCCCGGGGCCGGGTGCGTGGTGCGCGCGGTGGAGGACGAGCTCTACGGACCGATCGTGTCCGTGGGGTTGGCGGGGGACGCCGTCGAGCTGCTCGGGGACGCCTCCTACCGGGTGCCGCCGCTGACCGAGACGGACGTCGCGGAGATGATCCGGTCGTTGCGTGCCGCCCCGCGCCTGTTCGGGCACCGCGGGATGCCCCCGTTGGACGTCGCGGCCCTGGAGGACGTGCTCGCCCGGGTGTCAGTGCTCAAGGAAGAGCTTGCCGAGATCGCGAGCATCGTGCTGCACCCGGCGCTGGTGGGGGAGCAGGGGGCCGCCGTGCTCGGCGTGCGGGTGGACGTAGCCCACCCCAACCGCGGGGACGTGGCCCGCCGGGTGCTGCCCTGAGCCGTCCGGCGCCGAAACGGCCCCGCAGGTGCGAGACTGGCCCCGTGACCTCACGTACCGAACACCTGCAGGACCTGCGTCAGGACATCCAGCGGGCCGGCTACTACCCGGCGCTGGTGACCGATGTGCTGGAGATCGCCCTGGCCGGCGAGGACGTGCGCGCCCACCTGGTGCACCAGGAGACGATGTTCGAGCGCACCGAGGTGCGCCGGCACATCACCACCCTGGTGCTCACCCCGACCCGGTTGGTGCTGGCGCACGTCGACGACATCCCCGCCGAGGACCCCGACGGTGCCGCGACGGCCGCCGCCACCACCGAGGCGGTGCCGCTGCACCGGGTCCGGTCGGTAGGCCTGACCCACGGGGTCGCCGCCCCGGCCACCTACCCCGACGGCGGCGGCAGCACCGAGCTGACCATCGCACTGAACTGGGGCGCGGTGCGCCGCATCGACCTGGAGCCGGCCACCTGCACCGATCCGAGCTGCGAAGCAGACCACGGCCTGACCGGCACCTCGATGAGCGACGACCTGGTGGTGCGGATCAGCGCACAGGCCGAAGGCCCGTCGGCGATGCAGAACGCGCTGCACTTCGCCACCGAGCTCTCCCTGGCCACAGTCGGAGCCGGGCAGCCCGGGAAGTGACCCACCGGGCCACCGACACCGGCCGGGAGCCCCTCCCGCGCCTGGGCGAGGTGCTGCTCGGAGCGGTTGGCGCCAGCGGGATCGAGCTGCCCGGCCAGGACACCACCGGTGCCGCACGACGACTCGGCCTGCCGGAGACGGTCAAGGCGTGCGTGGTGCTCGTGGACGGTCTCGGCTGGCACAACCTCACCGCCCGGGCCGAGCTCGCCCCGTTCCTGGTCGGTACCGAGCCGCAGCAGGCGCGGTGTGCGTTTCCGTCCACCACGGCCACGAACCTGGCCTATCTGGGTACCGGCCGGGAAGGGGGACAGACCGGGATGCTCGGGTACACAGTGCGCGACCACGACGGCCGGGTGCTGAACCTGGTGTCCTGGAACCGGGATGTGGACCCCCGCACCTGGCAGCCGGTGCCCACAGTGTTCGAGCAGCTCACCGCTGCGGGTCGGCTGGCGGTGAGCGTGGGTCCGTGGAAGTTCGCCGAGTCCGGGCTGACCCTGGCCGCACTGCGGGGCAGCGAGTACAGCCCGGCACAGTCCCTGGCCGACCGGGTGGACAGTGCGCTGAGCCACCTGCGCGACCCGGAGGTGGACCTGGTCTACCTGTACTGGGGGGAGGTGGACTCCGCCGGGCACCAGCACGGCTGGCGCTCCCAGCGCTGGGCCGAGGAGCTGCGCGCCACCGACAGCGAGCTGGAGCGTCTCGCCCGGCGCGTACCACCGGGCACGCTGCTGGTCATCACCGCAGACCACGGCATGGTGGACGTACCGCTGGCCGACCGCACCGACGTGGCCGGGCACGACGCGCTCGCCCATGACGTGGACCTGCTCGCGGGGGAGCCACGTGCGCTGCACCTGTACACCCGGCCGGCCCAGGCGGGCGCCGTGGCCAGGCGGTGGCGGCAGGTGCTCGGCGACCGGGCCGAGGTGCTCGAGCGCGAGGAGGTGGTCGCGACCGGGCTGGTCGGACCGGTGGCACCGGCGATGCGTCGGGTGCTCGGGGACGTGCTGGTGATCGGCCGGGGCACGCACGCGGTGCTGGACACCCGCAACCGGCCGGAGGCAGGCAGCCCGATGATCGGCATGCACGGCGGGCTCACCGCGGAGGAGACGACTGTGCCGCTGATCGTCCTG
>DATGRZ010000214.1:0-3259 GCA_035303065.1 Ruania sp. | reverse complement strand
CGTCCAGGCCGAGGCCGATCGAGCCGAACGCGCTGTCGCCCCAGCCACCGAGGGCATAGGTGTCGGAGACGACGTAGTCGCCGGTCGGGGCGACCAGCATGCCCTCGTACACCTCCCGCTCGGCGTCGGTGGCGGGCAGCTCGAAATCGGCCACGGGGACCACCGGGTCGGCCGTCTCGTCCAGCACGGTCAGGTCACCGGCGTCCACGCTGATCTCGGTGAGGTCGTTGTACTCCGTCACATAGCCGGTGACCTCGACGAAGTCACCCGCGGTGACCTCGTCCACGGTCGCCGGGGAGTGCACGAACACGGCCTGGGAGGCGGTGTAGGTCTCCTCGCCACCGGTACCGGCGGTCTGGATGTAGTAGCCGTTGAACCCGCCGGTGGCATAGACCGCAGTCACCACGCCGCGGGTGGTCACGAGCTCGGCCGGATCGACCGGGGTCTGGGCGCCCTCGCCCTGGATCTCTGCGATGGTCAGCTCGACACCCTCGCCGCCATCGCCGTCATCGCCTCCGTCGTCACCGTCGTTGCTGTTCAGCTCCCCGAACGAGCTCTCGGCGGGGCCGGTCCAGGTGTCGTCGATGCGCTGCAGCGACTGGCCGGCCGGATCGGAACCGTTCTCCTCGACACCGATGTCGGTGCTGGTCAGCCCGGCCGCCGGACCGTCGGTGGCCGTGAGCTCGCCCTCGTAGGAGAGCAGCTCGACCACGGTGCCGTCGGCGTCCACCAGCGCGACGCCGTCCGGTGAGCCGTTCTGGATGCCGTTCGCCGGGTAGTCGACCACCACCACGCCCGCGTCCGGCACCGGGGTGGGCAGCGGGTCGGTGTCGTAGACGCCGCCGTCGCTGCCGTTGTAGAGCACCAAGGCCCACCCGGTCAGGTCGGTGCCCACGGGGGCCTGCACCTCGATGGCCTCACCGGTGTCGACGCCGGCGTTGTCGTAGTGGATCTCGCTGATGACGACGTCGCCGTCGGCGAGCGGCAGCCCCTGGTCCTCGGCCTCCTCCGGCTGCTCAGCCGGCTCCTGCCCACCGGCCGCCTCCTGCTCAGCCGTCCCCTGCCCACCGGCCGCCTCCTGCTCAGCCGCCTCGGCGGCCGTCTCCTGCTGGGTCAGGTCTTCCTGTGCGCCGTCGTCGGCGAACGCGGGCGTGGCGATCCCCACACCCATGAGTGCTGCCGCGGCCACCGCGGCCAGGGGTCGTGCGCCGTGGCGCCCGCGTCCCCGTGGTACCTGAGTCATGACTGAGACCTTTCTCACATGATGGACATCGGCCTACGGTAGTGGTGCCTGACCTCCTCGTGGGGTGGTTTTGGCGAACTCACAGTGAATTTGTGTTGCTGGTCAAGTAGTGGGCGACCGGGCGCCTCCGTAGACTGCGTGTTGCCGAACCGCCGGTAGCACGGTTGGGTGAAGGCATCGCAGGTGTCGGTGGACCAGGAGCCGGCATGCAGAGGGACGTCAGCGAGAGGTGAGACACGGTGAGCGAGACGAAGGGCAACACCCCACGGGAGGCCGAACCTTCGATCGGCGCGTTGGTGGGCAGGCTCACCGATTCCCTGTCCAAGCTGCTGCGGGACGAGCTGCAGCTGCTGCAGGCGCAGATCGCGGAGAAGGGCAAGTCGGTCGGCGTCGGCGCCGGCCTGTTCGCCGGGGCGGCGGTGTTCGGGCTGTTCGGCCTGGGCTGGCTGCTGACTGCGGCGATGTTCGGCCTGGCCACGGTGCTGCCGTACTGGGCCGCCGCACTGATCGTGGCTGGCGCCGTGCTGGTGATCACCGCGATCCTCGCGCTGGTCGGCAAGACGATGCTGCAGCGTGGTCAGACACCGCAGCCCAAGGAGAGCGTGATGAAGGACGTCGAGGCGATCAAGCAGGGGGTCTCCAAGTGACCGAGCAGCCGAAGAAGCGCACTGTGGCCGAGATCGAGGCCGACCTGCAGCGCACCCGCGAGGAGCTCACCCGCACGGTGGACGAGCTCTCCGGCCGGGTGGACCCGCGGCGTCAGGTCGAGGAGATCCGCAACCAGGCCCGGGCGAAGTTCTCCAACGCCTCAGCGCAGGGGAAGTCGTTCGTCGACGACGTGAAGGCCAAGGACCCGAAGGCGCTCGGTGTCCTCGGTGCCGTCGCCGGGGTGGTGGCCGCCATCACCACAGCCGCCATCGTCCGCAGGAAGAAGTGAATCGTCTCGGTTGTTGAGATGGACAACTGCTGACAACCTGCCGTTCCTGCCCCGCCGGTTCGCCCTTTGCGGGTGCTTCGCGGTACGGTTGTCTCACGACAGATGACCAATTCCCGGTGTCGCTACGTCCCCGGACGATGTGGCGCCGGCACCGAAGGTGGAGGGGGTCACGCCATGGGGCGCGGCCGTCAGAAGGCAAAGCAGACAAAGGTAGCTCGGAAGCTGAAGTACTACAGCCCCGAGACGGACTACCAGGCGCTCGAACGCGAGCTGTCCTCTGCAACCCAGACCGACCTCGCGGACCGGTATGAGATTCCGCCCGCGGAGGACGACGACGACTGGCACTCGTCACCGTCCCGCCGTCGCTGAGCTCAGCGCTCCGCGTTCACCTGGCTCACCTCCGCCCCGGCAGTTGCCGACGACGGAGGTCGGCCTGGTCTGAGTCCGCAGGCCAGTCTGTGCTGCCCATGGGAGCAGCACGGTGAACGCGTGCTGCTCGGGCGAGCTCCGCCGTCACCGGCTCAGCTGGTGCGGTACTCCCCGAGCAGGCGCACGGCGCCACCCTGCACGCCCTTGGTCCCGGTGACCACAGGCGCGCTGTCGGTGGGAACCTCAGCAGCTTCCCGGATCACGCCGAGCTCCCAGGCGGGCAGCCCGCGCTCGGCACAGGTGCGCAAGGTTGCCGTCAGGCCCTCCGGGGCCACGACGGCGACCATGCCCACGCCCAGGTTGAGCGTGTTCTGCAGGTCGGCCCACGGCACCGAGCCCAGCTGGCGGACCAGGTCGAACACCGGCGGGACCACCCAGGAGTCGCGCCGTACGTCCGCGACCAGGCCGGCGGGCAGCACCCGGGCCAGGTTGGCGGCCAGCCCGCCACCGGTCACATGTGTGAACGCGTGCACCCCGGCCTGCTCCGCGCGCGCCAGGGCCAGGCAGTCGGCGGCATACACCCGGGTGGGCTCGAGCAGCTCCTCACCCAGGGTGCGTCCCAGCTCGTCCACCTGCCGCTCCAGCGTCCAGCCGGCGACCTCGATCACCCGGCGCACCAGCGAGTAGCCGTTGGAGTGCAGGCCGCTGGC
>DATGRZ010000213.1:0-2871 GCA_035303065.1 Ruania sp. | reverse complement strand
GTCCGGTTCCAGGTTGCCCAGGATGCCGTCGAGGATGCCCTCCCGAGCAGCGGGGTCCACCCCCGAGATCGGTTCGTCGAGCAGGAACACGCGAGCCTTGCGAGCCATCGCCAGGGAGATCTGCACCTTCTCCCGCATGCCTTTGGACATCTCCTTCAGCCGCATCTGGCTGTCCAGGCCGAAGAAGTCGATCAGACCGGTTGCCTTCGTCCGGTCGAAGTCGGCGAAGAAGTCCTCGAACAGCCCCAGGCAGTAGGAGACCCGTACCGAGTCCGGGAGGGAGCTGGCATCGGGTAGGTAGCTGACCAGGGCCTTGGACTCGGGGCCGAGCCGGTGCCCGGCCAGCCGGACGTCTCCGGTGTGGTCGGCGTACACCCCGGCGAGGACCTTCAGCAGGGTGGACTTGCCGCACCCGTTCTCGCCGAGCAGGCCGACGATCCGGCCGCCGGAGAGCTCCAGGTCGAGCCCGTCCAGTGCAGTGCGGTTGCCGTAGCGGACGGTCAGGTCACGGACGCTGATCAGGGGGGTCTCAGCCGTCATGGTCGGTTCCCTCTCCTGCCACGTGGTCGCTGTGGTTGTCATGGCTCCATCTCTCCTCGATCAGTCGTTGCGCCTGAGCCGCGCGCATCCCCAGTCCCCGGGCGCGGTGGACGAAGTCGTCCGCTGCTCCTTGGGCGAGCTCGGCCCGGAGGTGGTCGATCCGTGTCTCGTCGGAGGTGACGAACCGGCCTGCGGTGCGTTCGGATCGGCAGAGCTGCTGGCGGTCCAGCTCTGCCAGTGCCCGCTGCACGGTGTTCGGGTTGACGCCCAGCTCGCCGGCCAGCTCACGGACGCCGGCGATCCGCCCGCCCGGTGCCCACTGGCCGGTGACGATCCGCCGGGAGAACTCGGCCACGAGCTGTCCCCAGATGGGGGAGCTGGTGTCGAACTCCATGCGGCGCCTCCGTGTATTGCTGTATTAAGTGATTAGTACAGTGACACACGTAGGGGCGGGGTGTCAACTGCAGATGAGAGGGCTCTCATCATCCGTTCATGGGCACCTCATCCACACTCGTGATCCTCGTCGGCACAGGAGGTCGCGCAGCGGCCGTATCGGCGACCTGGAGGTTTCTCGTGCTGCACCCACAGCAGACAGCGCCGCGACGACGCATCGCGCTCTATTCCCACGACACCCAGGGTCTGGGCCACGTGCGGCGGAACATCTCCATCGCCTCCGCCCTGGTCGAGGCCAACCCGGCCACCGACGTGCTGCTGCTCACCGGCGCCCCGGAGGCCGCGGCTCTGCCCCTGCCGGCGAACACCGAGATCATCACCCTGCCGACGCTGCACAAGGACGTCACTGGCAGCTACCGGCCGAAGATCCTGGGCCTTCCGCTGGCCGAGCTCCTGCACGTCCGCGGGCAGGTCGTGGCAGCAGCCCTGGACACCTTCGCCCCCGATCTGTTCGTGGTCGACAAGGCGGTGCGCGGCGTGCACGGCGAGCTGGACCAGGCACTGCAGGCGCTGCGCGGCACCAGCACCACAGTGGTGCTCGGGCTGCGGGACGTGCTCGACTCCCCGGCAGCCACTGTGCCGGAGTGGGAGGCCACCGGCGCCACGGCGGCGATCCAGGACTACTACGACGAGGTGTGGGTCTACGGCGACCCGCAGGTGTTCGACGCCGCTGCCGCCTACGACTGGCCCTGGGCGGTGCGCCGCAAGCTCGTCTACACCGGCTACCTGGCCGACCACCGCCCCGACTACCTGCCGCCGCGCAGCCACCCCAGCGGCGCCGCGGACGGGCTGCTGGTCCCGACCGAGCCGTACGTGCTCTGCCTCGTCGGTGGCGGCCAGGACGGCGCCAGCCTCGCCGAGACGTTCGCGCGCAGCGACCTGCCCCCAGGACACCGCGGAGTGCTGGTCACCGGCCCGTACATGAGTCAGGAACAACGCCGCCACCTCGAGGAGATCGTCCGCACCCGCCCCGGGCTGACCGTGCACGGCTTCACCCCACGCACCCACGAGCTCATCGCCGGTGCGGCTGCCGCAGTGACCATGGGCGGCTACAACTCCGTCTGCGAGCTGCTCGCCGCCCGGTGCGCGGCGCTGGTCGTGCCCCGCACCGTGCCCCGGATGGAGCAGGCGGTGCGCGCGGAGGCTCTGACCCGGCTGGGCTGGGTGGACACACTGTCCCCGGCCGAGCTCCACCCCGCCCGGATCGCCGCCTGGCTGGGCCAGGCGGTGACCCGGTCCCGCCGCCGGCTCGGCCGGATCGACCTGGACGGTCTGCTCCACCTGTGCCGGCGCACCGATGCCCTGCTCACCCCCTACCTCGTGGAGGCCGATCACCATGCTGCCGTCTGACCCGGTGAGGATCGGTTATGTCACCAAGATGTACCCCCGGTTCTCCGAGACCTTCATCGTCAACGAGGTGCTCGCCCTGGAGCGAGCCGGCCTGGACCTGGAGATCATCTCCCTGCGCCCACCCGCCGACGGGCGCTTCCACGAGACCCTCAGCCAGGTCCGCGCACCGGTGAGCTACCTCAGCCGGCACGTGCGCGCCCAAGGCCTGTGGGAACGCCTGGAGCGTGCGCACCAGGTCTTTCCCGGCCTGACCACCCACCTCGGTGACCTGCTCGAGCTCGAGGCGGACGACGCCGTCTCCGCCCTGGAGCTCGCCATGCTCGTCCAGGAGCGCGGCCTGGTTCACCTGCACGCCCACTTCGCCTCGGTGGCTACTGCTGTGGCGCGGGTGGCAGCAGCGATCGCCGGTATCGAGTACAGCTTCACCGCGCACGCCAAGGACATCTTCCACGAGTCGGTGGACCCGGTGGCGCTGCGCCGCCGGCTGGCCGACGCCCGCTGCGTGGTCACGGTCAGCGACTACAACCT
>DATGRZ010000212.1:0-2284 GCA_035303065.1 Ruania sp. | reverse complement strand
GGCCGCCACCCGGTACGCGGACCTGGCCCGCTTCCTGGAGGAGCGCGGCCGCACGCTGCCCAACTTCGCCTCGCTGCCGCACATCAGCATCGCCGGCTCGCTGGCCACGGCGACCCACGGCTCGGGGGTGGACCAGCAGGTCCTGGCGAGCGCCGTCGTGGAGATCGGCCTGGTCCTGGCCGACGGGACGCGGCGCACCTTCTCCCGCGACGTGGACGGCGACCTGCTGAACGGTGTGGTCGTCTCGCTGGGCGCCCTGGGGCTCGTGCACGAGGTCACGCTGGCCACGGTGCCCGCCTTCGAGGTCCGCCAGACGGTGTACGGGCCGATCCCGCTGGCTGCCGTCGCCGACGAGTTCGATGCCGTCAGCGCCCTGGGCTACTCGGTCAGCTGCTTCACCGCGTTGCGCGAGGAGACGGTGGACAGCCTGTGGGTCAAGCAGCCGGCCGCCGCGGCCTCGGCGCCGGACTCGGTGCTGGGTGTGCCGGCGTTCACCGAGAAGGTGCACCCGATCGGCGGCATCGACCCGGCCAATGCCACCGAGCAGCTGGGCGCGGCCGGGCCAGCCAGCGAGCGGCTGCCGCACTTCCGCGCCGACCACCTGCCCAGCGCGGGCGCCGAGATCCAGTGCGAGTACCTCGTTCCGCGGCACAGCGTGCGACTGGCGCTGCGTGCACTCACCGAGCTCGCCAAGCCCCTGGCCGGTCTGGTCCAGGTGTGTGAGATCCGGTCGGTGGCCGCCGACGACTTCTGGCTCAGCCCGATGTACCAGCAGCCCTGCGTGGGCATCCACTTCACCCTGGTACGCGACATCCCGCGGGTCGCCCAGGTGCTGCCGGTCATCGACGCCGCCCTCGGCGTGCTCGGTGGCCGCCCGCACTGGGGCAAGCAGTTCCACGCCGACCCCGAGCGGGTCCGCGCGCTCTACCCGCGCCGTGCCGACTTCCTCGACCTGGCCCGCACGCTGGACCCCGGCGGGGTCTTCACCAACGACTTCGTCACCACCTGGGTGGGCTGAGCCGGCGGCCCACCGTGGTCAGCCGGGCCTGCGCCGGTCAGCGGCCACCGCTCACAGCGCCTCCAGGAGGCGCAGCCAGACCTCGCTCATGGTGGGAAAGGCCGGAACCGCGTGCCAGAGCCGGTGCACCGGCACCTCGCCGACCACGGCGACAGTGGCCGCGTGCAGCAGCTCGCCCACATCCGGCCCCACCAGGGTCACCCCGACGACCACGCCGCGCTCGGTGTCCAACACCATCCGGACCTGTCCCGCGTAGTCGTCGGCGTGCAGGGCGGCGCCCGAGACCGCACCGAGGTCCTGGTCGACCACCCGCACCGGTAGCCCAGCGTCCTGCGCGGCCGCAGCGGTCAGACCGACCTGGGCGACCTGCGGGTCGGTGAACACCACCTGGGTGGGCGCGACGTGGTCGGCGGTGGCGGCGTGCCGGCCCCACCGGGCATCCTCGACCTGCTGTCCCTGGGCACGGGCGGCGATGACGCGGCCCGCGGCCCGGGCCTGGTACTTGCCCTGGTGGGTCACCGGGCTGCGCCCGTTGACGTCCCCGACGGCGTAGAGCCACTCGAGCGGGTCGCCGTCGGGTCCCAGCACGCGCAGCGTCTCGTCCACTGACACGCGGTCCGTCGCCACTCCCACCGCATCCAACCCCAGCCCCTCGAGGCGCGGTTCGCGGCCGGTGGCCAGGAGCAGCTGGGCGGCGCGCACCGTGCTGCCGTCGTCGCAGGTGACCTCGTACTGGCCGGCGGCCTGCTGCACAGCGGTGGGCGAGACCCCGGTCCGCACGTCCACACCGCGCTCGCTCAGTGCGGCAGCCACCTGCTCGCCGGCGAAGTCCTCGTAGCCGGACAGCAGCCGGCTGCGCACGATCATGGTCACCTGCGAGCCGAGGTCGGCGTAGGCGCCGGCGAGCTCGCTGGCCACCGCACCGCCACCGATCACCGCCAGGCTGGGCGGCACCTCGGTGGCCGCCACGGCCTCCCGGTTGGTCCACGGTCGCGCCTCGCGCAGCCCCTCGACCGGAGGCACGACGGGCCTGCTTCCAGTGCACAGCGCCACGGCATGCCGGGCGCGCAGCACCTGCTCCCCGCCATCGGGCAGCGCGACGGTCACCTCACGCTCCCCGCTGATCCGGCCGCGGCCGCGCACGAGGTCGATCCCGGTGGAGTCCAGCCACTCCAGCTGGCCGGCATCGTCCCAGTCGCTGACGAAGGAGGTGCGACGCCGGAGGACGGCGGCCGCGTCCACCTCACCGGTCACCGCCTGCTGTGC
>DATGRZ010000211.1:0-13499 GCA_035303065.1 Ruania sp. | reverse complement strand
GCCGGTGTCGGCGTCCACGATCGTGGGTAGGTCGCTCATCCGGGCGATCTGCCCAGCCCGGGTGGCGACCTCGGTGAGCGTGGTCAGCCCGATGTCCGGCAGCCCGAGGTCAGCGGCGAGCACCGCCCCGGAGACGTACACACCCTCGAAGCCGTGCTCAGCGATCAGCCGTGCAGACAGCGGGTTCATCGCACCGGGGAACCGCAGCAGCTCCCCGGTGGCCAGCGCCTCGCGCAGCCGGCGCCGCTTGGCCGCGGCAGAGGTGGTGGCGTGCAGCATCAGTACGTCTCCTTCCCGGTCGAGGCAGCCGCGTGGCAGGCGCGCACTAGAGCCGTGCCCGCGCGCGCAGGACGCACCGGAGCCGTGCCCGCGCGTGCGGGGCGCACCGGAGCCGTGCCCGCGCGTGCAGGACACACCGGAGCCGTGCCCGCGCGTGCGGGGCGCATCAGAACAGCCCCTTCGGGCTGGGCACCCGGCCGAGCAGGCCAGGCGCGGCGGTGACCGTCAGACCGAACAACTCGTCCGGGGCCAGCTCGCCGGTCCGGGCGACCACCTCGAGGAAGCGAGAGACCTCATCCGGCTCAGCGACGCCGTCGGCCAAGGTATGGAACTTCGCCACGTACTGCTCCCGCGCGAACGGACGGGCACCGAGCGGGTGCGCATCGGCCATCGCGATCTCCTCGCTGAGCGTGCGCCCGTCGGTCAGGGTGATCTCCATCCGACCACCGAACGCCTTCTGCGCCGGGTCTTCGGAGTGGTAGCGGCGGGTCCAGGCCGGATCCTCGGCGGTGGTGATCTTGCGCCACAGCTCCACGGTGTCGGCCCGCTGGGCGCGCTCGGGAGTATAGGAGCGCTGGTGGTGCCAGTCGCCGTCCTGCAGCGCGACGGCGACGATGTAGGGGATGGAGTGGTCCAGGGTCTCCCGGGTGGCGTGCGGATCGTACTTCTGCGGGTCGTTCGCCCCGGAGCCGATCACGTAGTGGGTGTGGTGGCTGGTGTGGATCACGATCGAGGCCACGTTCGCCGGGTCGGTCAGCTCGGGGTGGGTGCGGTGCAGTCGGCGGGCCAGGTCGATCAGCGCCTGCGACTGGTACTCGGCGGAGTGCTCCTTGGTATAGGTGCGCAGGATGCCCTCGTGCGGTTCGCCCGGGTCGGGCAGGGTCACCTGGTAGCGGGCGTCCGGACCATCCAGCAGCCAGGCGATCACGCCATCCTCGCCCTCGTAGATCGGTTCGGGTGAGCTCTGCCCGCGCATCGCCCGGTCCACCGCCTCGATGGCGACCTTGCCGGCGAACGCGGGGGCGTAGGCCTTCCAGGTGGAGATGCGGCCCTTGCGGGACTGGCGGGTGGCGGTGGTGGTGTGCAGCGCCTGCCCGATCGCGGCGAACGTGGTCTCGGTGTCCAGACCGAGGAGAGTGCCCAGGCCGGCGGCAGCGCTCGGGCCGAGGTGGGCGACGTGGTCGATCTTGTGGGTGTGCAGGCTGATGGCGTCCACCAGGGCGACCTGCACCTCGTACGCGGCGGCGATGGCGCGGACCAGCTGGGGGCCGGTGGCACCGGTGTGCTGGGCGACGGCGAGCAGCGCGGGGATGTTGTCACCGGGGTGGGAGTAGTCGGCGGCCAGGTAGGTGTCGTGGAAGTCCAGCTCGCGGACCGCCACTCCGTTCGCCCAGGCGGCCCACTCCGGGCTGACCCGCAAGTCGCTGCTGCGCCCGAACACGGTTGCTCCGGGGGCGTAGGGATGAGCGAGGGCCTGGGCGCGGGCGGCGACCACCGGTTCGCGCAGCAGCGAGGCAGTGGCCACGGCGGCGTTGTCGATCACCCGGTTGATCACCATGTCGGCGACCTCGTCGGTGACCGGCGCCTCGGTGGTGGCCAGCTCGGCCAGATGCCAGGCGAGCTGCTGGCTGCGCGGCAGGTCCTCCGAGCTGGGGTGGACGCGCACCTCATAGGTGGTCGGCATAGTGGTTCCCTTCTCTTGATCCGCATTGGAACACGCTTAGCGCATTCGAACCACCCTGTACCCGGGTTCGAATGCGCTAGAGGTGTTCCAATGGCGGGCGGGGCGGTGAGTCAGACGAGCACACGCCGCGGACCTGGGCGTGGGACGCCAGCGCGCAACAGGATGGCCTCGAGCCGAACGGGCTGCCAGGCATCGCGCCACCCCCAGCGGGCGAATCCGGCAGACTGTGCCCGGAGCTCGTCCTCTCGCTGCTTCTCCTCGATCACTCGCTGGGCAGCGCCCTCAGCGGACCCGGCGCCGAGGTACTTGCCATGACCATCGGCTTCACCGATCACCCCGACGTCCGGCCAGTAGAAGTCGACGTAGGCGTCGCGGCCGAGGCCGGGAAGCCAGAAGTGCTGCTGCAGTACCGGCAGGGCGAAGCCGAGCTGCTCGATCACCAACCGGCTGAGCGTCTCCAGCGGGGTCTCGGCCAGGGTGGTCACGCGATCGAGGACTGGCCGCACCCGGCGGGAGCCATGAAACGGCCGCAGGCGCTCGTACTCGGCTACCAGCTGCTCAGGTGTGATCAACGCTCGCCTGCCCTCCGAATGGGGTACCAGTGCCGCCGCATCCGCTGCCACCAGCGCCTGCACCAGCTGCGCGTGCCGAGCCAGCTGGACCAGGGTGAACACCGGCGGCGTGGCGCGCTGACCGGCAACCCGCACCGCACCGACCTCCGCGCGCCGGGCCACACTGACCACGCCCCGCCGACGTCTGCCGTGCGGGCCATCGGACATCACGTAGATCTCCTCCGGCCACTGGCCGATGATCGGCAGACGGTGCAGCGCGGCCGCCGAGTATGAGGTGAACACCGGCTCGCGCATCCGCCGGCCGGCCGCCAGCACTCGTTCGCGATACCGCTGGGCGGCTCCCCGAGCCCCTTGCTCCATCTGCGCACCGGTGTAGACGCCGCGCCCGATCCGACGTACCTCCCCGGTGCGCTGTTGACGCAGCAGCTCCGCCCCGCGACCCAGCGCTACGGCGTCCGCGTGCGAGACGAGCCCGTTCACATCTGTCGGTAGCGATGCACTCATCGTCCTATGACATCGAGGACCGTGCGATCGGCGTGACCGGCCGGAAGAGGGCTGTGGACAGCGGGGCATCAGCGCCGACCACTGCATTGGAACACCCTTGGCGCATTCGAACCTGCCTACACGCTGGTTCGAATGCGCCAAGGGTGTTCCAGCACGGGACGCGCGGTGGGCGGGCGGTGGGTTGCGCGCGGTGGGCGGGCGGTTGGCGGGCGGTGGGGTGCGCGCGGGGGGCGGGCGGTTGGCGGGCGGTGAGCGGGCGCCCGATGCGGTGGCTCTCCGAGTGCCGGGACGGTCGTAGGCTGGCGGTATGGCCCTCCACCTCTCCCCTGTTGCCGCGCCCACCCGACACGCGGACTCCCGGCTCTTCCCCCTGCTCGCGCTGGCCACCTTCGGCGCGCTGCTGCTGGCCGCGCTGACCGCCCTGCCCGCCGCTGCGCACTCCACGCTGCTCTCGGCGACCCCGGAGGACGGTGCTGAGCTGGAGGAGGTGCCCGACGCCGTCGTGCTCACCTTCAACGAGGACATCACCGACCTGGGCACCGACATCGTGGTGACCGGTCCGGACGGTGAGGACGCCACTGACGGGGAGACCCAGATCGAGGGCCCGGAGGTCTCCCGCGCCCTGGCCGCCGACCTGACGGCTGGGGAGTACACGATCACCTGGCGTGCAGTCTCCGCCGACGGCCACCCGATCGACGGTGAGTCCACGTTCACCGTGCAGGAGGGCGCCGAGGCCGGCGATGACGCCGACGAGTCCGCCAGCGAGGCGACCGACGATGCCACCGCCTCGGAGTCGGCCGGTGCTACCGAGGACGACGCCGAGACCGGCACCGACGGCACCGACGGCAGCGAAGGTGACCAGGCTGATGCGGACGCGTCCGACGCGGGCGATGCCGAGGCTGATCCGGGCGCGAGCGAGGACGACGGTACCTCCGGTGGCCAGATCGCACTGTTCGTGGTCATCGGCCTGGCCGTGATCGGTGGCGTGACCGCACTCGTCGTACGGATGCGCAGGCAGCAGTGACCACCTGGCCACCACCGGACTGGGAGCGCCGGTTCCGAGCCCGCCGGGTCGGGCTGCCCGACTGGGCGACGCTGCACCCGGACCGTGCCGTGGTGGTGGCGACCGCCGGCGGCGTGCAGCAGGTGCATTCCTGGACCGCCTCCGAGCAGCGGATGGTGCGCGCCACTGACCGACCATCGGGCACCACCGAGGCGCTCATCGACCCCCGGGGGACGTGGCTGTGGTGGTTCGACGACACCGACGGTGACGAGTACGGGGTGTGGCGGCGCCAGCCGTTCGACTCCCCCACGCAGACCCGCACGCAGCAACCGATCAGCCTGCCCGCGGCCTACGACGCGGGACTGCTCCTCGCCGCTGACGGGACCGCCGTCATCGGCCGGAGCGACGAGAGCTACGGCACGCAGATCCATGCCGTGTACGTGGGGCCGGTCTCGGCGGGCACCGACCCGCGGCTGCTGTACGCGCACCGGCAGGATGCCGAGGCGGCCGCGCTCAGCCAGGACGGCAACCTGGTCGCGATCGAGCACTCCGAGCGGGGGGATGCCATCCACCCGGCGTTGCGGGTGCTGCGGGTCGACACGGGTATGCCGGTGGCAGAGCTCGACGACGGTCCAGGCCTTGGTCTGTGGGCGCTGGCTTTCGCGCCGCGTCCGGGCGATACCCGCCTGCTGGTCACGCACGAGCGCACCGGGTTTGCGCGGCTGCTGATCTGGGACGTGGCAACCTCGCTGCTGCGCCCGCTGGACCTCGGCCTGCCCGGGGACGTTGCCGACGCCAGCTGGTATCCCGACTGTCGGGCGATCCTGGTGGCGGTCGACTACGAGGCACGTACGTTGCTGTACCGGTATGACCTGGCAGACGGGTCCGTGCGCCAGGTCGGCTCAGCGATCGGCACCGTCTCCGGGGCCACACCGCGCCCGGACGGGGACGTGTGGGCGGCACGGTCCTCGGCAGCCGAACCGCGGGAGGTGATCAGCGTGCGCACCGGTGAGCCGCTGATCCAGCTGAGCGGGAACTGGGTGCCGCCGTCGGTGGGTGTGGAGGACGTCTGGGCCGAAGGTCCGGGCGGTCGGATCCACGCGCTGCTGCGCCGCCCCACGACCGGCAGCGCGCCCCACCCGGTGGTGGTGGACGTGCACGGCGGGCCCAGTGCGCACGACTCCGACTCCTTCTCCCCGTACGCGGCCGCCTGGGTGGACCACGGATATGCGGTGCTGAGCGTGAACTACCGAGGCTCGACCGGGTACGGCAGCGCCTGGCGGGATGCGCTCACCGGTCAGGTGGGGCACACCGAGCTGGCGGACATCGCAGCAGTGCACGAGGCGCTCTGTGCCGACGGGGTGCTCGACCGGGAGCGTTCATTCCTGGCCGGTGCCTCCTGGGGCGGGTACCTGGTGCTGCTCGGCCTGGGCATCCAGCCGGAGCGGTGGCGACTCGGACTGGCCCGGGTGCCGGTGGCCGACTACGAGGCTGCCTACGCTGATGAGACCGAGTCGCTGAAGGCGTTCGACCGGTCGCTGTTCGGCGGGTCGCCGGCGCAGGTGCCCGAGGCGTACCGGCGCTCCTCGCCGCTGAGCTACGTGGGCAAGGTGCGTGCTCCGGTGCTGATCCTGGCCGGGTCGAACGACCCGCGCTGCCCGCTGCGGCAGATCGAGAACTACGTGAGCATGCTGCGCGAGCACGGCGGTGCCGTGGAGCTGGACACCTACGAGGCGGGGCACTCCTCGATGGTCGACGACGAGCGCGTGCGGCAGATGCGCCTCGAGCTGGACTTCGTGGCCCGGCACCTCGGCGGCTGACCGACGCCGGAGGGAGCCCCGTTCGCGACGGTGGCCTCCCCGAGCTCTGCCAAACGGGGAAAGTCACCGCGCCCGAGCAGATGGTCAGCTTCGGCCTCGATCGTCGTCCACCAGTCCTCATTGCGCAGGTGACTGTGCCGCTCGGCGCGCACCTCGTGCAAGGCCCCAGCGCGAGACCCTGCACCAGCGCGGACAGCGCCAGTGCGGTGCGCATCCGTGCCGGCGGGTCCAACGGGAGCGCGGCGAGCGCTTCGAGGGTCCACTCGGTGTGCAGCATGGCCTCCGGGGCCAGCGGCGGCCGGGTCACCAGCGTCAGCTCGGCCAGCCACGGGTCTCACCGCGGCCGCGCTCGTCGGTGCCGCAGTCCTCACCGTTGCCGCCGTGGTCACTGGAATCCTGCTCCGGCGCGTGCCGCTACGCTCGGACGTCTCCGGGACCACGAGCACATCGGCGGTGAGTGCCGAGCAGAGGAGCTGATGTGGACGATCAGATTGCGCAGTGGAAGGCCGCCGGAGAGAACGGTGACGTCCACGCAGCACTGAACGCCCTCAGCCCCGATGCCGAACTCGTCTCGCCGCTCACGGACCAGTTCGTCTTCCGGGGGCGCGAGGCGACCGGACAGCTGTTGGCCGGTGTCTTCACCACCCTCGACGATTTCACCTACACCAGCGACCTCCGCCAGGCGGATGCGGCCGTCCTGACCGCCACATCGAGGGCCTCCGGTGTAGCGCTGCACGAGACCCAACACCTCGAGATCGACCGAAGCGGCACGATCTCCCGGCTCACGGTCTCGATCCGCCCGCTTCCTGCGCTCACCTGTCTCGACCGCCTCGCCGCGACCGGTGACAAGCGGTTCGTCCCGATGGCTGCACCGCCGCAGGAGCGCCGGTAGACCAGCACGTGAGTGACTGACACAGCGTGCGGCGGTCTTCGAGGGCCGGTCACCTGTGCAGACCGCCGTCGAAACCGGTCCTTACCCCGCCGGCCCCTCGCGAGCGCCCCGCCATGCGGTGTTCGCACGCGGAGCTCCCGGCGAGCGCCCGCGAGGGCCGGGGTCGATTATCGAGTCAGACGCACGGAGTTGAACGGGGTGAGGTTCATGTCCCGGTAGTAGCCGGGCAAGATCCACGTCGGGCAGGACGTCCCGCCCTGGCCCAGGCACACCCACGCCATGGCGCCACTGTGCTGGTTGTTGAAGACACGGTGGTCCCCGAACTGGTTGGCGAAGTTGTGGCCGCCGTAGCTGTAGAAGGCATGCGACGGCTGGCCGCCGTTCCAGCTGTCGTCAGGGTAGATGCATACCGCTCCGCTGGGGCAGCCATGCGTGGACTCGGCGCTCGGCCCGTCCTGAGCCTGAGCTGCTCCCGATACTCCGACGACGGCAGTCACGGACAAGGCCAAGGACGCCAGAACTCCAGTGATGGTTCGGCGCACTCGAGCGGTGGTCATGGCCAGGTACTCCTTTCGGTCGACGATCCTGGCAGCCACGACCTTGCCAACAGGTCCTTGCACGGCCCTTTCACGTCCCGAGCCCTGTCCCGCAGCCCGATGGCACGGCGAAGCCGCGCGAAGGGTCGCGGATGGCCGGGCCCGCCGTCAGAGGAGGCGATCCGTCCAGCCGCGGTCGACCGAGTCGCCGAGCACCCCTCCCCCGGTGACCTGCGCGACCAAGGCGGCTGCGCCGTCGACCTCGGCCGGTGCCACCCCGAACCGGAGCAGTGCCTGCTCACGGTAGTCCACCTGCAGGTCCAGCCCGCGCGAGCGCAGCTCGTGCTCCACCCGGCCGGCATCGGCGTGCGGTACGGCCAGCTCGAAGAACTGCACAGGTTCACGCCGCACCAGCCGCGCGGTACCGACAGCAGCCCGCACCGCCGCGGAGTAGGCGCGCACCAGTCCCCCGGTGCCCAGCAGGGTGCCGCCGAACCAGCGGGTGACCACGGCGACCACGTCGGAGAGGCCTTCCCCGCAGAGCACCTCGAGCATGGGCGAGCCGGCAGTCCCGGGCGGCTCGCCGTCGTCATTCGTGCGCTGCAGGCGCCCCTCGGGGCCGATCACCATGGCCGTGCAGTGGTGCCGGGCGTCCGGGCCGGCCGCTCGCACCCGCTCGATCACCGCCCGCGCCGCCTCCTCGGAACCGGCGCGGGCGAGCGTGGCCCGGAACACCGAGCGCTTCACCTCGATCTCGGCGACGGCGTCAGACTCACCGGAGATCGTGCGGTAGGCCGTGCTCACCTCAGCGCTGGGCGGCCACCAGCTCGGCGATCTGGATCGTGTTCAGCGCAGCGCCCTTGCGCAGGTTGTCGCCGACCACGAACAGCGCCAGGCCGCGACCGTCCGGCACGCCCGGGTCCTGCCGCAACCGGCCCACGAACGTAGCGTCCGCACCGGCGGCCATCAACGGGGTCGGCACCTCGGCCAGCTCCACACCGGGGGCGCCGGCAAGGAGCTTGTGGGCCCGCTCGGGGTCGATCGGCCGGGCGAACTCCGCGTTGATGCTCAGCGCGTGCCCGGTGAACACCGGCACCCGGACGCAAGTACCGGAGACCAGCAGGTCTGGCAGGTCGAGGATCTTGCGAGACTCGTTGCGCAGCTTCTGGTCCTCGTCGGTCTCACCGGTGCCGTCGTCGACCAGCTTGCCAGCGAGGGCGACCACGTTGTGTGCGATCGGCGCCACGTAGGTCTCCGGTTCCGGCACGGTGACGGCGGACCCGTCCCGGACCAGGGCGGTCAGGTCCTGGTCCACCGAGGCACGGATCTGGCCCTCGAGCTCGCTCACCCCGGCCAGACCGCTGCCGGAGACCGCCTGGTAGGTGGAGACGATCAGCCGTTGCAGGCCGGCCTCGGCGTCCAGCGCCTTCAGTGCCGGCATCGCAGCCATCGTGGTGCAGTTCGGGTTGGCGATGATGCCCTTGCGCGCCTGGCCGATCGCCTCCGGGTTCACCTCGGCGACCACCAGGGGCACGTCCGGGTCCATCCGCCAGGCTGAGGAGTTGTCCACCACAGTGGCCCCGGCGGCGGCGAACCGCTCCGCCTGGGCCCGCGAGGTGGCCCCACCGGCGGAGAACAGGGCGATGTCGATACCGGACAGGTCCGCAGTGGCCACATCCTCGACCACCACCTGCTCGCCACGCCAAGGCAGGGTCTTGCCCGCAGAGCGGGCAGAGGCGAAGTAGCGGATGGTCTCCAGCGGGAAGTCACGCTCGGCGAGCAGGTCACGCAGGACCGCCCCGACCTGACCGGTGGCGCCGACGACGGCGAGTGTGATGCCCATGTCAGCGCCCCGTCCCGCCGTAGACCACGGCTTCTACCTCGGCGGCGTCCAGCTCGAACGCCGTGTGGATCGCGCGGACCGCTTCGGGCAGGTCCTCGCTGCGGGTGACCACGGAGATCCGGATCTCCGAGGTGGAGATCATCTCGATGTTGATGCCTGCCTCGTACAGCGCGGAGAACAGCCGGGCGGACACTCCCGGGTGCGAGCGCATCCCGGCCCCGACAAGGGACACCTTGCCGACGCCGTCGTCGTACTTCACCTCGGCGTAGCCGTGCTTGGCGGCCATCGCCTCCAGGGCGGTGCGCGCGGCAGCGCCCTGCTCGTGCGGCAGGGTGAAGGAGATGTCGGTGACGCCGGAGTGGTGCACCGAGACGTTCTGCACGATCATGTCGATGTTCACCCCGGCCGCGGCCACTGCCTCGAAGAGCTGGGCGGCACTGCCGGGCACGTCCGGGACGCCGACGACAGTGATCTTGGCCTGGGAGCTGTCGTGCGCCACACCGGAGATGAGCGGATGTTCCATGGGTCCTTCTTCGTCGTTGTCGATCACGAGCGTGCCGTCGTTGTCGGAGAACGAGCTGCGCACGTGGATGGGCACCTGGTAGCGGCGGGCGTACTCGACAGCGCGCAGGTGCAGGATCTTCGCACCGTGGGCGGCCAGCTCCAGGGTCTCCTCGGTGGAGATCCGGTCGATGCGGTGTGCGCTGGGCACGATCCGCGGGTCTGCGGTGAACAGACCGTCGACGTCGGTGTAGATCTCGCAGACAGCGGCATCCAGCGCGGCCGCGAGCGCCACTGCGGTGGTGTCCGAGCCCCCGCGGCCCAGGGTGGTGACGTCGTTGGTGAACTGGGTGACTCCCTGGAAGCCGGCCACGATCGCCACCGCACCGTCGGACAGGGTGCGCTGGATGCGGCTCGGGCTGACGTCGATGATCCGGGCGTTGCCGTAGGCGGTGTCGGTGATCACCCCGGCCTGCTGACCGGTGAACGCCTGCGCGTCCACGTCCAGCTCGTGGATCGCCATCGACAGCAGCGCCATCGAGATCCGCTCGCCGGCCGTGAGCAGGATGTCCATCTCCCGTTGCGGCGGGGTGGCAGTGATGTCGCCGGCGAGGTCGAGCAGCTCGTCGGTGGTGTCACCCATCGCCGAGACGATCACGACGACGTCGTTTCCCTCCGCCTTGGTGTGTGCGATCCGTCTGGCGACGCGCTTGATGCTCTCGGCATCGGCGACAGAGGATCCGCCGAACTTCTGGACGATGAGTGCCACGGGCGCTCCGGGTAGGGGATAGAGAATCAGACACTCGATTCTAAGGGGGCCCAAGGGGTGGACTCTTCGGCGTCCGCGATCCGGGAACTGTGGCGGTGGTGGTAGCGGCGTGGCTCACCGGGATCATCCGGCCGTTCAGCCGCCGCCGTGCAGCACGTCCCAGACCAGCCGGACGATCAGCACGCTCACCACCACCACGAACGCCACCCGCACGAACCGGCTGCCGCGCGCCACTGCGGTGCGGGCGCCGAGGTAGGCGCCCGCGATGTTGGCCAGCCCGAGCACCACGCCGATGCCCCAGAGCACCGCCCCGTGCGGCACGAAGAACACCAGGGCGCCGAGGTTGGTGGCGAAGTTCACGATCTTCGCCAGCGCTGAGGCCGGCAGGAACGCATATCCGAGCACGCTGACCAGGGCGATCACCAGGAAGCTGCCGGTGCCGGGGCCGACCAGTCCGTCGTAGAGACCGATCACCGCCCCCAGTGCCATCGCGGTGCCGTAGTGCCGGTTCCCGCTCCAGCGCAGCTCGGTGGTGGCCCCGAGCTTCGGTTTGACCAGCACGTACACCGCCACCAGCACCAGGGCCGCGATGATGATTGGCTGCAGCGCCGAGGCGGGCAGAGAAGAGGCCAGCGCGGCGCCACCGATCGCTGCCACCAGCGCCACCAGGGCCATCGGTGCAGCAGTGCGCAGGTCGGGGTGGATGCGCCGGTAGTAGGTCAGCGAGCTGGTGGAGGTACCCATGATCGAGCCGAGCTTGTTCGTGGCCAGCGCCTGCACCGGGCTGATCCCCGGCACCAGCAGCAGTGCTGGCAGCTGGATCAGCCCACCACCGCCGACCACTGCGTCCACGAACCCGGCGGCCAGACCGGCCAGCGCGAGCAGCAGCAGGGTCCAGACACTGACCTCGAGACCGGCGGAGGCCGGGAGCGTGAGAGTGTGCTCGGCGAGCAGGGCGGGGTCGGGCACAGCGAAGTACTACCACCCCGCGCCTCAGTGCACCGAATCGTCCCGCGGCGCTCCTAGGCGCTCAGTCGGCGGAGTGCAGCGCGTCGAACTCCGCCTCGGCGGCCACCTCGTCGTCCACGTCCAGCCGCAGGTGAGCGATCAGCCCGAGCAGCACCCGGGTGGCACTGGCGGCGGACTCGCCCCAGTCGGACAGGTAGGAGAACTGCCACCACCAGAGCGCTTCGGAGGCGTGCCCGGCGCGGTGGTGCCGCAACCCCTCGGAGAGTGCCTGGGCGATGTCGGCGAGATCGTTGCTCAGCGACTCGGTGCTCACCGCTGGGCTGACCAGCGGATCGTCCACCTCGTGGTACTCGTCGATCCCTTCGAGCACGTTCGCCAGGGAGACCCGCAGCGGTTCCATGTCCACCTCGGGGCCGTCGTCGGGCTCGAACCGTTCGGCGGGTACGACGTCCACGATCGCGCCGAGCCGGGCACCGGCCGCACTGAGGTCGGAGGCGGCCAGCAGCAACAGCGGGATGGCGGAATCCGGCGCGTCCCCCGAGGCCACCTTGCGCACCGTCTCCAGGTACTGCTCGGATGCGGCGGCGATCGCGGCACCTAGAGCACGCAGGTCGTTGTCCAGCCCAGGTGCGTCAGTCATCGATGCTCCTCCGTCCTTCGAACGCCCGGCCAAGAGTGATCTCGTCCGCGTACTCCAAGTCTCCCCCGACCGGCAGCCCGGAGGCCAGGCGGGAGACGGTCAGCCCCATCGGGCGGAGCATGCGCACGAGGTAGGTCGCAGTGGCCTCGCCCTCGACGTTCGGGTCGGTGGCGATGATGATCTCGGTGACCGTACCGTCGGCCAGGCGGGTCATCAGCTCCCGGATGCGCAGGTCGTCCGGGCCGACGCCGTCGATCGGGTTGATGGCCCCGCCGAGCACGTGGTAGCGGCCGCGGTACTCGCGGGTGCGTTCGATCGCGACGACGTCCTTGGGCTCCTCGACCACGCACAGCAGGGCCGCATCGCGGCGCGGGTCGCGGCAGATGCGGCACTGCGCCTCCTCGGAGACGTTGCCGCAGGTCTCACAGAACCGCACCCGCGCCTTGACCTCGGTCAGGGCGGTGGCCAGCCGCTGCACCTGGTCGGGGTCGGCGCCGAGGATGTAGAAAGCGATCCGCTGAGCACTCTTCGGGCCGACGCCGGGAAGCTGGCCCAGCTCATCGATCAGCTCCTGGACGACGCCGTCGTAGGCGTTCACCGGTCACCGCCTTCGCCGGACTCGAGGATCTCGTCGATCACGGTGCCACCCAGCAGCCGTGCGACCAACGGTGCCCCGGAGAGCCCGGTGGACTCGATGTCCGGGTCGTTCGGGTCGAGGTCGAGGTCTGGCTCGGGTTCGGGGGCTGACTCCGGGGTGGTGGTGGTGCCGTGGCTGAGCGAGGCTCGGCGGGCTTCCCGTGCGGCCGCCATCGCCTGCTCCCGTGGGGAGGCGGCGCCCGGAGCGGGTGGGGGCCCGGGGGCGTACGTGGTGTCGGGGACAGTGCCCGACGGCGCCCGGTCACCAGGGTCCGTGGCGGTCGCCTCGTGTGGTGCTGCGGTGGGGTGTGCTGGTGCCGGCGGGGCCGGACCGCCCTCGGGCGAGGTCTCGCTGCCCGCTGGTGGCGGAGCGGGTTCTTGGCGCTCTGCCCAGGTCTCCGGCACGGGCGGCCAGTCGGTCGGGTCGTCCGGTCTCCCCTGGTCCGCCCCGGACGCCGCAGCATCGGGGGACGCTGCGCTGGACGATGCCGCCGTCGGGCCGGCCGCCGGGACGTCGGGGGGTGGAGGGTCGGTCGGCGTCGGGCCCGCGGGTGCGGGACTGTCCGCGGCCGGTGCGGCGGTGTCCCAAGGCGGCGGGCTCGTGGCCGGGCCAGGCTCTGCCGACGCTGCGGGCGCCGGCGAGGACGCGGCAGCAGAGGCAGCCCGGGCAGACGTGGGACCGGCGGTCGTCGATGTCGCCGCGGCCGACGTGTCCCAGCCCGTCGTCGCCGCGGCGCCACCCCCAGCACCGGAGGCTGCGGTGCCGCCCGGGGTGGAGCCATCGGCTCCCGGTCCCCCCGGGCCACCGGAGCCCGCCCCGCCTGGTCCGGGGCTGCCGCGACCGGGTGCTC
>DATGRZ010000210.1:0-5543 GCA_035303065.1 Ruania sp. | reverse complement strand
CGAGGGGCGGCCAGTGATCGGCTACGGCTTCTCCTCCGGTGCGACCCTGCTGCTCATCGCCGCTGAGGCCGGCGTCCCGCTCGCCGGGCTCGCCCTGCTCGAGCCGCCGCTGATGCCGGAGGACGACCCAAGCTTCGAGCTGCGCACAGAAGCGCAGAAGCAGATCGACCGCAGTCTCGCTGGTGCGAGCCGGTGGTTCAACACCAAGGTGGTCGGTGTGCCCGAAGAGGTCCTCGAACAGCTTCCTCCTCCGAACGAGGAGGTGCTGCAGAACACCCGGACCATCGTGCACGAGCTCACGTTCCTGCCGGGCACCTTCGCACAGCGTTTCGGCGGACTGAGGATCCCCACGATCGTGATCGCCTCGGAAGCAACCGACCCGACGATGCTCGCCGGGGTCAAGGAGCTCGGCGAGACCATCCCGTCCGGCTCGGCGGCGATCGTCCCCGGTGAGTGGCACGGGGTGGACGACACCACCCTCACGCTGACGATCCGCGACTTCGCCGCTGGACTCCGGTGAGCCGCCCCTGATCCGGATCCGTCACGGCTCGGTGCACCCCGACTCACCGCCGCAGGTGGAACCGCCTCCCAGTGATCTCCTCCACCGTGATCGCCACGAACGTGCCCTTCCATCCGGCCGTCCATGGCGGCGGAAGCACCGCTTCGGCGCGGGCCTGCTCCTCGCCGGTACCCAGCACCTGCGCCGGCCCCTTGACCACCACGCTGGTCGCCCTGTCCTCCTCGACCGCATCGGTCTCGAACGCGACCCAGCCGCTCATGTGCACCCCGAGCAGCTTGCTGCCCTCTGCAGTGCGGAACAGCAGCCGACCACCGTCCGGCACGGCGTTGATCGGGACGATGTTCACTTCGTCAGCCATCCGATAGGCCAGCCGCCCGAACCGGCAACGGCGGAGGAAGTCCCAGCACTCCTGCTCGCTCAGCTCGGTGGTCCGCTCCGGCTCGGCGGCCTGGTCCCAGATCGTCGTCATCACCGCTCACCTCCGTGCGCTGCTTAGTTCCACCACCGTACGGCGAAAAGTCGCGGAGCACCCGGACTTAGGTCCTGACAGTACTGTTGCCACCAGAAAAGTTAGTAACTAACATAAAGCTGTGAGCAGGTGGCACCGAACGCACGAGCAGCTCAGCCAGGCCGCGCTGGAGCTGTTCGCCGAGCAGGGCTACACGACCACCGGCACCGCCGAGATCGCCCAGCGGGCCGGCGTCAGCGAGATGACCCTGTTCCGGCACTTTCCCACCAAGGAAGCGCTGCTGCTCACCGACCCCTTCGACCCGGTCATGGCCGAGGCCGTGCGCGCCCGCCCGGATCAGGAACTGCCCATGCAGGCGCTGACCGCCGGCATCCGCGAGGCCTGGCACACCATCGACGCAGACACCGTCCGGTCCCTACGTGAGCGCATCCGGATCATCGCCGCTACGCCCGCTCTGCGCGGCGCGATCGAGCGCAACAGCGAGACCACCGTAGGTGCCCTGGCCGGCGCCCTGCAGGACCGGGGCGTCGACCGGCCGCAGGCGCACGTCGCCGCAGCCGCCGTCATCGCGGGGCTCAGCACGGCCCTGCAGACCTGGGCGACAACCGAGGATGCCGATCTGCAGCAGACGCTCGCGTCTGCTCTGGCGGTGCTGGCCGGTGAGTAGCGTGCTGAGCTTCCACGGCGTGACCCGCACCTTCCGCACCGGCGCCGGCGTGCACCGGCTCACCTTCCAGCTCGGCCAAGGTGAGATCGTCGCGCTCATCGGCCTCAACGGCGCCGGCAAGACCACACTGATGCGTCTCGCGCTGGGCATGCTCCTGCCCCACCAGGGCACCGTGCAACTGCTCGGCCAACCACTGCCCAGCCTGCCGACCGCCGCCTGGGCGCAGGTGGGCGCTCTGGTCGAACGCTCGGCGGCCTACCCCGAGCTGACGGTGGTCGAGAACCTGGACATCGCCCGCCGGCTGCGCGGCGCCGCCCGCCACGTCGTCACCGAGGCGATCAGCACTTGGCAGCTGGACCAGCTCGCCGACCGCCGGTACCGCACGTTGTCCCAGGGGAACCGGCAACGCATGGGCCTGGCCGCCGCCCTGCAGCACCGACCACGCCTGGTCGTGCTGGACGAGCCGAGCAACGCCCTCGATCCGGCTTCGGTGCTGCTGCTGCGCGCTGAGCTGCTGCGCCGCGCCAGCGCCGGTGCTGCGGTCCTGATCAGCAGCCACCACCTGGACGAGGTCTCCCGGATCGCCGACCGGGTGCTGCTGCTGAACGCCGGCCGACTGATCGGGACGCTGGACACCACCGGCCCCGACCTGGAGCGCGCCTTCTTCGAACGCATCCGCACCGACGACGAACACCGTCGTGCCCAGGAGCCGGCATGAACGCGGCCCTTGTCGTGGAAGCCCTGAAGCTCCGCCGTTCCCCAGTGGGTCTTCTCTCCACGTGCGCACTGCTGGCCGGCACCCTCCTGCTGCTCGGCGGAATCACTGCTGCCGTGGCCGACGGCAACCCGCAGATCATCGCCAAGGCTGGTCCGGCGGCGAGCCTGGACTGGTCCGGGCTGACCGCAGGTGCCGCCCAGATCACCTCCGCCGGCGCCCTGATCGCCTTCGGGGTGGTGCTCGCCTGGATGTTCGGCCGGGAGTTCGCCGACGGCACCATCACCGGCCTGTTCACGCTGCCGGTCAGCCGCGGCCGGATCGCGCTGGCGAAGCTGGTCGTCTACGCGGGATGGGTGCTGCTGGTCAGCATCACCCTCCCGCTCGGCGTGCTCGTCCTCGGCCTGCTCCTCGGCTACGGCCACCCCGCCCCCGAGGTATGGCGCAGCATCGCCCGACTGTGCCTCCTGGCCGCACTCACTGGTGCAGCGGCCACCCCGGTGGCCTGGGTCACCACTCTCGCCCGGTCCCTGCTCGCTGGGGTCGGTGCCACGATCCTGCTCGTCGTCGTCGCCCAGGTCGGCGTGCTGGCCGGCAGCGGCGGCTGGCTCCCGCTCGCCGCCCCGGCGGTGTGGGCCCTGACCGGTGGACAGGCCGTCGATCCGGCGCAGCTTGCCCTCACGGTGGCGCTCGCCCTCGCGTCCGCAACCCTCACCGGCACCGCCTGGACCCGCCTCCAGCTGGACCGCTGAGCCAGCAAGGCTGCCGGCTGGGCTGCTGGTCCGGCTGCTGGTCTGGCCGCGCCGCTGGACGTGACCGCGCACACATGGCTGCACCGGCCTGCCGCGGTCGGCGACGGTAGGATCGAAGACAGGCAAGGCAGGAGCGAAGAGAACATGACGAGCGGCGTGAGCGCACCGGACACCGGCCGCGACGCAGCCCTCGCCGCGAAGTCGGACCGTCCAGGTCTGCGTGCGCGGCTGGGCCGGTACTACTCCCTGACGAAACCCGGTGTGCTCTACGGCAACGTGCTCACCGCGGCAGCGGGATTCTTCCTCGCCAGCGGCCGCGGCACCCCCACCCTGTGGCTGTTCCTGGCACTGATGGTCGGCACCACGCTGATCATCGCCGCCGCGTGCGTGCTGAACAACGTGCTGGACCGGGACATCGACCAGCGGATGGAACGCACCAGCACCCGCGCCACGGTGACCGGCAGCATCCCGGCGCGGAACGCCGTCGTCTTCTCGGTCGTGATGGGCCTGGTGGGGCTGGCGATCCTGGTCATCGGCACCAACCCGCTAGTGGTGGCCACCGGTATCGGCGGGTTCATCACCTACGTGTGGCTCTACGGTGCGCTGTCGAAGCGGAGGTCCCTGCACGGCACCCTGGTCGGCAGCGTCTCCGGCGCCGCCCCGATCCTGGCCGGCTACCTGGCCGTCTCCGGCCGGCTGGACGCCGGTGCTGCGGTTGCCTTCGCGATGCTGTTCCTGTGGCAGATGCCGGAGTTCTACTCCATCGCGATCTACCGGCGGGAGGAGTACGCCCGCGCCGGCGTGCCGGTGATCTCCGTGGTCAAGGGCGATCGCACGACGGCGGTGCACATCCTGGCCTACACGGTCGCCTTCGTGGTGGTCACCCTGCTGCTGCCGGTGTTCGGGTACGTCGGCGTGGTGTACACGGTCGTGATGGCGGCGCTGGGCCTGTGGTGGATCTACCTGGGCGTCCTCGGTCTGCGCGCCGCTGAACCGGCCACCTGGGCGCGCCGGATGTTCCGGTTCTCCATGGTGATGATCCTCGCACTGTGCGTCATGGTCTCGGTGGGCCCGTTCCTGCCCTGACGCCCGGCGGAGCAGACACCCGATCCTCGCACTGGAATCCCGGGAGCGCATTGGAACCAGGAGAGAAGGGTGTTCCAATGCGGCAAGGGTGTTCCAGTGCGGTCGGCCCATCGGGTGAGGTCAGCCGCTGGTGCGCTGCTGCCGCCAGGCCCCGAGGAGCAGCGCGACAGCGATCCCCACGAACACCAGCTGGGCTACGAGCCCGGGAGTGGTGTACCCATGGATGGAGAACTGCACGAAGAACCCGCTCCAGACGTACGTGACGAGCGCCCCCGTCGCCGCTGCGAGGGTATGACGGGCGGTCCACGCTGCCCGCCGAGACGCGAGAGCGACACCCGCCGTTCCGGCACCGGCGGTCAGTACCATCGCGGCCAGCGTGACCGCAGGCGGAACCGACCAGCCGAGACCGACCGGATCCTGGGTGAAGACGAACAACGAGCTGGCGACCGCGGCGAGCACCGCTGTCGACCGTGGTGACGGGATCTCGCCGGGCAGGCCGCGCCGGACCGCCGGGCGCAGGACCAGCCCGATGGCGATGCAGCCGCCGACCAGCACCAGCACGGCCACGATCTGCCCGCCGCTGGGCAGGAACTGATACGTGAAGTAGTTGCCGACCCCCACCACTGCGGCGCCGAGCAGATAGGCCACGAGCACTGTGATCGTTCCGGGCACGGGCAACCAGGGCCGGTGTGCGCGAGCGCGGAACAGGTGCTCGGTGAGCACGATCGGAACAAGGATGCTCCAGACCGTGTGGATGGTCAGGACGTACCCGGACCACACCGGGCTGGTACCCAGCGCCGGCAGCCAGCCATACTCGAGCAGACCGAGGTCGAGGTACCCCCGGTTGAACAGGGTGCCCAGCACGATCCCCTCTTCCAGCAGGGCGTAGCCGACGGCGAACAGCGCCATGGTGGGGTAGCCGCGGCCAAGGCGCCGGGTCACCTCCCGGATCACCAGGGCGCCTCCGCCGTAGAGCAGCACCAGGGGAAGGAGGGAGGCCAGCCAGGAGGACGGGACGGGTTCGATGTTGCCGAGCAGGAACTCACCCACGAACGGGGAGAGCACGAGCAGAACGAAAGGGGGAAGTAGTCGCATGTCTCCAGCGCAGCAACCAGGTCCGCACGGTGACCAGTTCACTTTCGTCGATCACGGCCTCACGAACGTCGGTTCTTGTGATCCGGCACCCCGTGGGCTGCCACCCTGGGTGATCATCGGGTTGTGCGGTGCGAGCGTGCTCGGTGCGGTCATCGGCGTCACCGCCTACCCCGCATGGTGGTTGCTGATCACCGGGACGGCGGTCGTGCAGGTGCTGATCAGCCTCGCCGGGCTCTGGG
>DATGRZ010000209.1:0-10345 GCA_035303065.1 Ruania sp. | reverse complement strand
GGCAAGGCGCTGATCGAGAGCTCGGCGGACCTCAGCGCGGACGGCAGCACAGTGGTGACGACCTGGTCGGTGCCCACTGGGAAGGGGGCGGTGCGCTCCCGCCTGGTCCGCATCGACGTGGCCACCGGGGAGCAGCGCGTGCTCGCCGACGACCCCGACGCGGAGCTGTTCGAGCCGCGGATCAGCCCGGACGGGCAGCTGGTCGCCTACCTGGTGGAGAGCCTGTCCACCCCGGACGAGGCGCCCACGGTCACCCTCCGGGTGAGCCGGCTGGACGGCTCCGAGACCCGCCAGGTCGCTGCGGACTGGGACCGGTGGCCGGCGAGCCTGGTCTGGCTGCCGGACTCGACCGGGCTGCTCGTAGTTGCCGACGACGGCGGTCGCGCCCCGGTCTTCCACCTCACCCTGGCCGGTGGGGTGCGCAGGCTCACCGCCGACGACGCGGCCTACTCAGGTGTGGTCGTCGCCCCGGACGGGCGCAGTGCGTACGCACTCCGCGCGTCCTACGCGCACCCGGCCGAGGTGGTCCGGCTGGACCTGGACCTGGACGCCGGCGCGGCCACGGTGAGCGCGCTGCCGGGGCCGGTGGCCCGGCCGGAGCTGCCCGGCACGCTGCGGGAGGTGAGCACCAGCACGGACGACGGCACGACCGTGCGCGCCTGGCTGGCGCTGCCCGAGGGCGCTTCCGCGGAAGCGCCTGCGCCGATGCTGCTGTGGATCCACGGGGGTCCGTTGGGGTCGTGGAACTCCTGGAGCTGGCGCTGGTGCCCATGGCTGCTGGTGGCCCAGGGGTACGCGGTGCTGCTGCCCGACCCTGCGCTGAGCACCGGCTACGGGCAGGAGTTCATCCAGCGCGGCTGGGGTGAGTGGGGCCAGGCGCCGTTCACCGACCTGATGGCGATCACCGACGCGGCCGAGGAGCTGGCGGAGATCGACGCGTCCCGGACCGCGGCGATGGGCGGCTCCTTCGGCGGCTACATGGCCAACTGGGTGGCCACCCGCACCGACCGGTTCGATGCGATCGTCACCCACGCCAGCCTGTGGGCCCTGGACGGCTTCGGCTCCACCACCGACGCGGGCTACTTCTGGCGCCGGGAGATGACGCCGGAGATGGCGCTGGCCAACTCCCCGCACCTGTCCGTGGAGCAGATCGTCACCCCGATGCTGGTGATCCACGGGGACAAGGACTACCGGGTGCCGATCGGGGAGGGGCTGCGGCTCTGGTACGAGCTGCTCAGCTCGTCGGGTCTGCCCGCCGACGCCGAGGGCCGGACCGCGCACCGGTTCCTGTACTTCCCGGACGAGAACCACTGGATCCTCACCCCGCAGCACGCGAAGGTCTGGTACCAGGTGGTGACGGCGTTCCTCGCCGAGCATGTGCTCGGTCAGGAGGCGCCGGAGCTGCCAGAGGTGCTGGGCTGAGGTCCCGGACGGGTCAGCGCCTTCGGCCGGCGCTGCTCAGGGCGTCGGCCGGCGCGCCTCGATCCCGTCCAGGACGACGTCGAGGCCGTCGTGCAGCCAGTTGCGCTCCCCTGCGGGTAGCGGCTGTGCGATCACGGACTGCAGCAGCGGAAACTGCCCCAGGTCGACCTCGCGGAGCCTGCGTTGCCAGTTCCGGCCCGGATCGTCCTCGGCGCTGACCGCTCGATCGCCGAGCAGCACACGCGCAGTGCCCTGCACGTAGATGTTGATCGTCATCACCGCCCGGGCCGCCTCGTGCGGCGGCAGGCCCAGTGGTGCCAGTGCGCCCAGCGCCCACTCCATCCCGGCCAGGGCGGCGGTACCGAAAGGCGGGGTCGCGGTCTCCACGGCGGTGAGCATCCACGGGTGGCCGAGAAATGCCGACCAGTCCTGCTGGGCCAGCACGTGCATGCACTCTCGCCAGTCCAAGTCGGCGGCGTCCGGGTAGTCGTGGCCGGCGGTGACATGTTCGACCATGGTTGCCACCAGTTCGTCCCGGTTGGTGATGTGCCGATAGAGCGAGGCCGCACCGGTGTTCAGGTGCTCGGCAATGCGACGCATGGACACGGCATCCAGCCCCTCACTGTCGGCCAGCTCGATCGCGGCGGACGCGATCCGTTCGCGTGACAACGGCCCGGACGGCCCGATTCGAGGACTCACTGCACCACCACCTCCACCTCGATCCTATTGCCATGCGAACATCGTCCGCTACACTGAAGCGAACGATGTTCGCACCGAGGGAGGAGGGGACGATGTACGCGAACGATGGCCGAGAGTCGTCGAGATGGGCCGGTCTGGCCGTGCTGACTTTGCCGGTGCTGCTCACCTCGATGGACATCACGATCCTGCACATCGCCATCCCGAAGATCACCCACGACCTGACGCCGACGGCCAGCCAGACGCTGTGGATCTTGGACGCCTACGGTTTCCTGTTAGCGGGACTGCTGATCGTGATGGGCAATCTCGGCGACCGGATCGGCCGGCGCCGCCTCCTGCTGATCGGTGCCGCCGTGTTCGGTGCGGCCTCGGTGGCGGCGGCGTTCGCCCCGTCGGCGGAGGTGCTGATCCTGGCGCGGGCGCTGATGGGCGTCGGCGGCGCCACACTGATGCCGTCCACGCTGTCCCTGATCCGGAACATGTTCACCGATCCGGCCGAGCGGGCCCGGGCGATCGGGATCTGGACGGCCAGCGTCTCCGGTGGGATCGCCCTTGGTCCGATCATCGGGGGTCTGCTGCTCGAGTACTTCTGGTGGGGGTCGGTGTTCCTCGTCAATGTTCCGGTCATCGTGGCACTGCTCGTGCTGGCCGGACGGATCGTCCCCGAGTACCGGAGTCCGCGGGTGGCTCCGTTGGACGTGCTGAGCGTGCTGCTGTCCTTCGCCGCGATCCTGCCGGTGGTGTGGGCGATCAAGTCCGCCGCCGAAGAACTCACGCTCACCCCGGCAGTGGTGGCGGGCCTGGCGGCCGGTGCCCTCGCCGGCTGGTGCTTCATCGTGCGGCAGCGCCGGATCGAGCTCCCGTTGGTCGATGTCCGGCTGTTCGCCGACGCTCGGTTCAGCGGTGCGATCCTCGGCGCCGGACTGGCGATGTTCTCCCTCGTGGGTGTGATGCTCTACAGCGCCCAGTATCTGCAGCTGGTCCAGGCTCTCTCCCCGCTGGTCGCGGCATGCGCGATGCTGCCCGTGATGGTGGCGGTGGGCGCGATGGCGGTCGTGGCGCCCGGCCTAGCGGGGCGGTTCGGGTACGCGACGGTCTTCGGTGCCGGTGCTGCCCTCGCCGCCGCCGGAATGGTGGCGTTCAGCCAGGTCGGGGTCGACGGCGGACTGGTCCTGGCCATCGTCGCTTCAGCGGTGATCGGGGCCGGGATCGCGCCGATGATGACGCTCGCTACTGATGTGGTCGTCGGCTCCGTCTCCCCGGAACGCTCCGGTGCCGCCTCGGCGCTGTCGGAGACTGCCGCGGAACTGGGCGCGGCACTCGGTGTGGCCGTTCTCGGCTCGATCGGTACCGCGATGTACCGCTCGGGTGTGCTCGAGGAGGTTCCCGGCGACATCCCGGTCGAAGCGGCTGAGGCGATCAGCTCCAGCCTTGGCGGAGCGCTCGCTGTCGCTTCGCAGCTGGGTGAGCCCGCAGGCACCGCACTGACCCAGCTCGCACGGTCTGCCTTCGTCGACGGACTGAGCGGAGCGACGCTCGCCGGCGGCGCCATCCTGCTTGGAGCGGCCGTCATCTGTCCGATCCTGCTGCACCGGGGGCGGTCCGCGCAGCCCACGGACCGCCAGCAGACCTCGCCTGAAGCGGAGGGCCGGCGATGAGTGCTGCCTCAGCCGGCGGTGGCCAGATAGATCGTGTTGCTCGACTGGCCGCCGGTGAGCGGGTTGGCGAACGGGACCACCTCCGCCCGGCTGCTGGGGAACACCGACGCGAGAGTGCTGCTGAACTCCTCGTCCGGCGGGTCGTCCGACCAGAGTGCGAACACGCCGCCGGCGGTGAGGTGCGCCCGCATCGCCTGCAGACCGGCCTCGGTGTAGAAGGTGGCGTGGCTGGGGTGTAGCACGTGCCGAGGGGTGTGGTCGACGTCGAGCAGGATCGCGTCATACCGGGTGCCCGGTTCAGCGGCGACGTGCGAGAAGAAGTCGCCGAGCACCAGCCGGCAGCGCGGATCGGTGGCCAGCCCGGCGACCTCCGGGAGCAGCCCCCGGCGGTGCCAGTCCAGCACCGGTTCAGCGGCGTCCATCACAGTCAGGTCCGCCACGCGTGGGTCGGCCAGAGCGGTGTGTGCGGTGTAGCCGAGCCCGAGCCCGCCGACCAGGACGTGCAGGTCGCCCCGGTCCAGCGCGGCCAGGGCGAGGGTGGCCAGTGCCCGTTCGGCGACGGTGAACAGGCTGGACATCAGGTACTCCTCGCCCAGCCGCACCTCGTAGATCTCGGTCTTCGCGGTCAGGTCGTAGCGGCGGCGCAGACTGATCTCACCGACAGGTGTCTGCTGGAAGTCGAGCTCTTCGAACCGGGCCACGTCGGGACGCTCCTGTACTGGTCGGGTCAGCTGGTTCCGAGGTCGTCCAGGTCTATGTCGGTGCCGGTGACGGTCAGCCGGAGACCGCCGTCGACGACCTCGATGGCACTGGGCGAGACTCCTTCCGGCAGTGCGCCGGTCGGTACCGCCAGGCTGCCGATCACCTCGTCGACCGTACCGGGCAGGTGGGTCAGGTCGAGCTGCACACCGCCGAGAGTGAGCTCGCGCGGTTCGAGATAGAGACCGCCGTCGCGGACCACCGGATCGGCAGTGGCGCGCAACGTGCTACCGAGGACGGTCAGCTCGGCGACCAGCCGGCCGTCGGCCACGTCCAGCTGGAGCGCGTCGGGGACGGCGTCCACCCGGGCGAGCAGGTTCTGCAGCGTGGCCACCGGAAGCGTGCCGGTGACCGTCAGCCGGTCCAGCGTGCGCGGCTCGTCCACGCTCACCCCGGTGCCGGTCCCGGTGACGTCGGTGATCACCAGGTCCTGTAGCTGCACCTGGTCCGCCTGCACCCGGATCTCGTCCAGAGAACCGCTGATCACCTGCGGGAAGAACATCCCTCCGGTGATCTCGGTGTGTACGCCCTGTCCCGCGGCGGCGGTAGTGAGCTCGTCGCTGATGTTCTGCTCGGTGCGGTGCGCCGCGTACCGGTCGACCCCGTAGCCGAGCACCAGCACGATCACCAGGACCAGGACGGTACCGAGAGTGACTTTCGCGCCGCGAGACATGGGCACACGGTAACCGGCTCGGCTGGGACGAGAAATTCCGTGGACGTCCCGGGCCGGCCGTTCCTACCGTGAGCGCCATGGGTATGTTCATGGTGATGCGTCGTGTCCGGCTCCGGGCAGCGGCGCTGGGGGTGGCACCGGCTCCGGCCGTCCTGGGCTGATCGGGTAGTCCGGGCTGCCGAGGTGTGCCCCGGGGAGACCGTGCTGGACCTGGGCGCCGGTACCGGTGCGCTGACCCGACCGCTGGCGGCCGGTGCGGGCCATGTGCTCGCCGTCGAGCTCCATCCACGGCGGACCGAGCAGCTGCGCGAGGCGATGGCGCGCCACCGGGTGGTCACCGTGGTGCAGGCCGACGTGCTCCAGGTACCGCTGCCCCGCCGCCGGTTCCGGGTGGTGGCAAACCCGCCATATACGATCGCTGCCGAGCTGCTCCGCCGACTCACCGCCCGGGACGTCGCGCTGATGCGCGCCGACCTGGTGCTGCCCCGGTGGATGGTGCAGCGCTACCTGCGCAGGCCGCCGCGCGGGTTCCGGGCCGAGCTCGGCCTGCACCTACCGGCGTCGGCGTTCGCGCCGGCGCCACGGGGGGACTCGGCGGTGCTGGTGCTGCATCGGGCACGCCCGCTGCCGCGACCGGATCGTCGGCGCCGCTCTCGGGGTGGGCGTTCTCGGGGGGCGGGTTCACGCGGTGGTCGCGCGCCAGGTGGCCCCGGCTAGCCTGGCCGGGTGGTGCGACTGGTGCTGATCAACGGGGCGCCGGCGAGCGGGAAGTCGACGCTCGCCCGCCGACTGGCCGAGGAGCGTGCCCTCACGCTGGTGCTCGACCTGGACTCGGTGCGCGGCAGTCTCGGCCGGTGGGCGCAGGACCCGGGGGGCGCGGGTCTGGCCGCCCGCCGGCTCGGTCTGGCGATGGCCGAGGCGCACCTGAGTGCTGGCCAGGACGTGATCGTGCCACAGTTCCTGCAGCGAGTGGAGCTGGTGCACGCGCTCGCAGCGGTGAGCAAGAGAGCGGGTGCGGAGCTCATCGAGATCGCGCTGGTCAGCGACCCCGAGGAGGCTGCCCGCCGGTTCGCGGTCCGGGCGGGTTCGCACGAAGCCAATCACCAGGACGCCGAGCGCCTCCAGGCCGCGCCGGGCGCCGAACCGGTCGAAACCATGTACCGCAGCATGATCGAGATGCTCCGCACCCGGCCAGCCACGCGGTACGTGCGCACTCGCACCGGCGATGTGGACGGCACGTACGCCGAGCTGCTCCGCGAGCTGACCTGACCGGCGCTCATTCGAACACCCTTTGCGCATTCGAACCGGCGTGCAGAGTGGTTCCGATGCGGGAAGGGTGTTCCAACGCGAGTGCGGTGCGGGCCGGTCAGGCGGATCAGGCCGGCCGGACCTTCTCCGGGTCGACCTCGAGCCACACCGAGCGGGCCTGGGCGAGCAGCTGGCCACCGGAGTACAGCGCGGTGCCGGCAGTGTGCTTGCGCCCCTCGCCACCGGTACGCCAGGACATCACCACGCACTCGGCGCCCACTGCGGGCAGCTCGCTGATCTGCGTGGTCATCGTGCCCAGCACCATCGGTCGCCCGCCGACACCGAGAGCCCAGCCGCCCGGGCAGTCCAGCGCGGACCAGACGATCTCGCTGGTGACCTCGCGCGGCACCCAGGCCGCAGCGAAGGCGCTGTCGGCCACCGGCCCGGGGCGCAGGCACAGGGCGTCGTCCGGGTCGCGCTGCGTGCCGCAGGAGAAGCAGGTGGGAAACGGGTGGTCGGTCAGGCCCGGGTAGCGTTCACCTGCGGCGAGTGCCTCGGCATAGGAGACCGGTACCGGGCCGGGATCATCGGTGATCGTCTCAGCCGGGCCGGCTTGGGCGATACGCACGGCCTCGTCCAGGAGCACGGTGGACTCGCCGTCGCGCTGGAGCTGCATGACCTTCTCCAGCGGCGGGGGACTGGACAACCGCACCGAGGCTGCGCCGTCGAGATCGGCATAGGCAACCAGCCGACCGCTCACCCAGCCACCGTTGCCCGACTCCGGAGGCCCGCAGAAACGGGCCGGCACCACGAATTCCATGGCGCCAACGTACGCCAGCGGCGGGTGCGGGTACGAACTGGGGCAGGGCGGGGGTCACCGGCTCCGGCGTCAGGCTGTGGGCCGGAACTGGCTGCCGAGCTCGACGAACACCGCCTCGTTGTACCGGAATGCCGCCCGCGCCTCGGCCACCAGCCGTTCCCGGCCGGCCTCGTCCAGCGGCAGCTCGTCCAGGGCGGTGCGGTAGGCGGCCTTGTACGGCGGGATCTTCGCAATCTGAGTGAAGGTGTAGAAGGTCAGCCCCTCCTCGGCCATGCCGTAGTGCCGCTGCATCATCCGCTTGATCGCCTGCCCGCCGGAGAGGTCGCCGAGATAGCGGGTGTAGGCGTGTGCGGCATAGCCGGGTAGGTCGTCCAGGGTGCTCAACCGGTGGACGTAGTCCTCAGTACTGGCCAGCACCGGGGGAGCCTCGCCGCCCCCGGTCAGCGTGCGCAGGTCCTCGGTCAGGGCGGCGGTGCGCTCCAGCTCGGGTCGGACGAGTGCCGCGGCGCCGGGGTGGTCGGCGACCCGGTGGCCCAGCGCCTCCAGCGCGGTATAGATCGCGCGGTGCTGCGCAGCCAGGGCGGTGAACGCTGCGACCGACAGTCGGCCAGACATCAGGTCGGTGACGAAGGCGGTGGTCTCCGCGCGGGTGTGGGCCTCTTGGGTGGCCTCCTTCAGCAGGACGCTGACCGGTGCGCTCGGCGGGGCGGTGACTGACATGGAACCTCACGATCGGTTGATGACACGGTGTCGTGACACAATGTCAGCACCCTAGGTGAGGTATGGCTAACCTGACAAGAGGGTACGTCAAATTGTGTGATGCGCGCGTGGCGAAAATTGTGGCGCAGCGTTGGCGGGTGCGAGGGGTGTGCGGGTGCGAGGGGCGTGCGGGTGTGCGCAGGGTGCGGCGTTGCCGGCCCGCGGCGCTGCGTGACGGTGTGGCAGTACGCCCGGCAGGCGCCCGGCAGGCGCGCGGTGTGGGGTCGGATACCTCTGGTGCTCTGCTCGGTCAGGCGATGGTGAGCGTGCGGGCCGCCTCGAGAGCCTGCAGATCCTCGCGCGGGTCGATCTCGGCAGTCGGCGTGGTGGGCGCTGGTCGCAGTCCGACAGCGCGCAGCACGAATGCCTCGGTGGCCTCGATCGCGCGCTCGCGCTCCGGACCGGCCTCGGGGTGGATTCGCCCGGACAGGCAGGCGTTGATCAGCGGCACCACGGCTGCCACGTCTTGGTCGGGCAGTCGGCCGGTGGCGATGCCGTGATCGAGGATCTCGGTCAGCAGCGCCGTCACCTGGGTGACATGCTCGCGCAGCCGGGCCTGCGTGCCGGAGGAGACGACGCTGCGCAGGTCGGGGCCGGGGGCCAGGTGGTAGACCGACTTCAGGTTGATCTGCTCGCGCACGTAGACGCGCAGCTGTTCCTCGGGGTCGTGCACATGCTCCAGCGACTCCGCGAGCTCGTGCACGTACTGCCGGGTCTCGTGCTCGATGAAGCCGAGGAGCACGGCTTCCTTGTCCGGGAAGTGGTTGTACACCGACGTACGGCCCACACCGGCGCGTGCGGCGATGTCGGCCATGCTCACTGCGTCGAAACCGGTCTCGGCCATCAGCTCCGAGAGAGCGGCGAACAGTTTGGTACGGACATGTTCACGGTGCTCGGCGAGGGTCGAGCCGATGATCTTAGGCACGGACCGAGTATCCCATTTCGTGACGGACTAGTCGAATCAGTCGTGAAGACGGCCCGATGCTTGCTCGCCTCCAGTGCGTGATTTCGCGATGTGAAAGTTGAATATCGCGCGCGATGGTGCCTCCTGGGTTACTCTGGGAGCTGCGTACAGGCGTACGCACTCGGATGGGTGTGACTCTCACTCCGCAACGAACCCAGTTCGGACGCGTAACGAGGCGCGGGCCTGTTCCGGCCCACCAGGTCGGATGCGCAGCAGTGCACAACAGGAGTGAGGAGTCACGACGATGCAGTCACCCATGATGCAGACCGCCGCACCGCAAGGGGTCGGGACGTCGGCACCGACCGTCTCGGTCAACGGAGCCCCGCGCTCCCTGGCCGACGTGGCACCGTATCTGTCCTTGCTGGACTGGTTGCGTGGCCTCGGCCTCACCGGTGCCAAAGAAGGGTGCGCCGAGGGGGAGTGCGGGGCCTGTGCCGTGCTGGTCGCGCGGCCCGGCATCGAAGCACCCACCGAGTGGACTCCGCTGAACGCGTGCCTGGTCCCGGCGTGGGCGATCGCCGGAGGCGAGGTGGTCACCGCCGAGGGCTTGGGCACTGCAGCCGACCTGCACCCGGTCCAGCGAGAGATGGCCCTGCGCGGCGGGTCGCAGTGCGGATACTGCACCCCCGGCTTCGTCTGCTCGATGGCCGGCGAGTACTACCGGCCGAGCCGTGCCGCAGGCTCGCCGGCGCCAGGTGCTGATGAGGCGCCCGCTGATGAGGGAGCGCCCGCGGGCGGAGTACCAGCGCACGGTGCGCCTCCCGACAGCTGCCAGAGCGGCGGCTGCAGCTCCAGCCCGGAACGTGGCCCGAACGGCTTCGACCTGCACGCCCTGAGCGGAAACCTCTGCCGGTGCACCGGCTACCGTCCGATCGTCGACGCCGCCTACGCCCTCGGCATCCCGGACGTCGAGGACCCGCTGCGCCGCCGGATGGACGACCCGCCCCCGGCCGGCACACCCGCTGCGATCACGGTCGGCGACCAGCACCTGCTCCGGCCCGCGGACCTGGCCGAGGCGCTGGACGCGCTCGCCGCCCACCCGGACGCCCAGATCGTCGCCGGTGCCACCGACTGGGGCGTCGAGGTGAACCTCCGCAGCCGGCGCGTTGCCACCACGATCCTCATCGACCGCCTGCCCGAGCTGCGCGAGTACGAGGTGGGCGCCGCCGAGATCCGCCTCGGCGCGGCGCTGACCCTCACCGAGATCGAGCGCCGTCTGGCTGGGGCCGTGCCGCTGCTGGACGAGATGTTCTGGCAGTTCGCCTCCCGGCTGATCCGCAACGGCGCCACCCTGGGTGGCAACCTCGGTACCGGCTCCCCGATCGGTGACGCTCCGCCGGTGCTGC
>DATGRZ010000208.1:0-3631 GCA_035303065.1 Ruania sp. | reverse complement strand
CGGGTCGCGATCGCCCGGGCACTGGCCCCGCAGCCGGACGTGCTCGTACTCGACGAAGCGGTCTCCGCACTGGATGTGAGCGTGCAGGCCCAGATATTGCATCTGCTCGCCGACCTGCAGGACGCCCTGGCCGTGAGCTACCTGTTCATCTCCCACGACCTGGCAGTGGTCCGCGACCTCGCGCACACCGTCACCGTGCTCAGCCAGGGCCGCGCAGTGGAGGCGGGCATCACCGAAGAGGTGTTCACCCACCCGAGCGAGCCCTACACCCAGGCGTTGCTGGCGGCGATCCCCGGCCGCAGCGCATCTCGCGACCCGGAGGTCCTCACGTGACCACCAGCGGTGCTCCGGCACGCCAGCTCGGCTTCTTCACCCGGCTGCTGGACGACGCCCCGCCCGCCGAGCGGTACCGGCTTGCCCTGGAGCAGATCGAGCGCGCAGAGGCCGCCGGATACGACGCGATCGCCGTGGCCCAGCACCACTTCGACGGCACGGAGGGTGGCCTGCCCGCCCCGCTACCGTTCCTCGCCCACGCGGCAGCGCGCACGTCCCGGGTGCAGCTGACCACCGGGGTGGTAACCCTCGCCCTGGAGAACGCCCTACGGGTGGCGGAGGACGCCGTCGTGCTGGACGCCCTCAGCGGCGGCCGGCTCCAGCTGGGCTTCGCCTCCGGCGGGTCCCCGACCGCGTTCGCCGCGCTCGGGCTGGACTTCGCCGCCCGCCGGGAGATCTTCGAGACCCACCTGGCCGCTGTGGAGCGTGCGCTGGCCGGCGGCCCGGTCACCGGCGAGGAGGGGGGTCCGCTGCTCTACCCGCCCGGCGGCACCCTCGGCCAGCGGATCTGGATCGCCACCTTCTCCCTGCCCTGGGCAATCGAGGCGGGCCGGCGCGGGCACGGGCTGATGCTCTCCCGCACCCAGCCGCGCCCCGCCGATGCCCCCGAGGCGAGCCTGGCTGAGCTGCAGAACCCGCTCATCGACGCCTATCTCGAGCACCTGCCCGCCGGTGTGCCCCCGCGCATCAGCGTGGCCCGGTCGGTGTTCGTGGCCGAGGACGGTGACCGGGCCCGTACGCTGGCCGCCGCTGGGCTGCGCCGAGCCCCGTTCGTGGCCAAGACCCTCGGCACCGACCCCGCCGACGCGCCGCTGGCGACGCTGCTGGCCGCCACCGACGCCCATACCGGCGACCCCGACGATGTGCGCGCCACCCTCGCGGTCGACACTGCACTGGCCCGGGCCACCCATCTCTCCTTCCAGGTGCACTCCATGGACCCGCCGCACCAGGACGTGCTGCGCTCCATCGACCTGGTCGCCACCGACGTCGCCCCGCACCTGGGCTGGGCCCCTGCTGGAGGCCCCCGATGACCGCTGCGTACCCCGTGCCGCACCATCAACAGACACTGGTCATCGGTGCCCGGTGCTGAGTGACTTTGCAGTGCTGGGAGAGTTCGATCTGTTCGGATAATGAGACGCCAACGATTCGTAAAGTGAAAACCAGGTAGACGTAGACCGAGACATCTGTACTCCAGCACCATCATGTGGAGGTGGTCGTGGTCATGCGGCGCGAGGTCGACTCGATCGGCACGGTCGAGGTCCCTGAAGAGGTGTACTGGGGTGTGCACACGGCCCGGGCGATGGAGAACTTCCCGATCTCAGGCACGTCGGTCTCCCAGCACCCACAGCTCATCTGTGGCTACGCGATGGTCAAGCAGGCCGCTGCTCGCGCCAACCGGGACCTCGGTGTTCTCGACGCCGAGCGCGCCGGGATGATCGAGACCGCGTGCCAGCGGGTGATCGCGGGGGAGCACCACGACCAGTTCCCGGTCGACGTGGTCCAGGGCGGCGCCGGTACCTCGACGAACATGAACGTCAACGAGGTGCTCACCAACATCGCACTGGAGGCGGCGGGCCGGACCAAGGGCGACTACGCCTACCTCTCCCCGCTGGACCACACGAACAAGTCCCAGTCCACCAACGACACCTACCCGACCGCCGTCAAGATCGCGCTGATCCTGGCCGCCGGCCCGTTGCTGGAGGAGCTGTCGGCGCTCGGCGCAGCGTTCGAGGACAAGGCGCTCGAGCTCGGCGACGTGCTCAAGGTGGGCCGTACGCAGCTGCAGGACGCGGTGCCGATGACCCTCGGTCAGGAGTTCGCCGGGTTCGCCACCACGCTGCGCGGGGACCAGGACCGGCTCCGGGAGGCGATCGCCCAGCTGCGGGAGGTGAACCTGGGCGGCACCGCCATCGGTACCGGGATCAGCACCCCAGATGGCTACACGGCCGCAGTGCTGGCGCACCTGCGTACCGTCTCCGACCTGGACCTGGCCGGTGCGGCCGACCTGGTCTCGGCCACCAGCGACACCGGCCCGTTCCTCACCCTGTCCGCGGCGCTGAAGCGGGCGGCGGTGTCCCTGTCGAAGATCAGCAACGACCTGCGGCTGCTCAGCTCCGGGCCGCAGGCTGGTCTCGGGGAGATCTCCCTGCCGGCGCGCCAGGCGGGCTCCAGCATCATGCCGGGCAAGGTGAACCCGGTGATCCCCGAGGTGGTCTCCCAGGTCGCCTATGCCGTGGCCGGTGCGGACACGACGGTCACGATGGCGGTGGAGTCCGGGCAGCTGCAGCTGAACGCGTTCGAACCGATCATCGCCCACTCCCTGCTGCAGGCCTCCGGCTGGGTGCAGCACGCGGCCTGGACGCTACGGGTGCACTGCGTCACCGGTATCGAGGCCAACTCTGCGCGTCTGGAGCGCATGGTGGCCGCCTCGGTCGGGGTGGTCACGGCGCTGATCCCGGACATCGGCTATGCGGCGGCGACCACGATCGCCAAGACCGCGCTGGCCAGCGGCAGCGACGTGGCCGACCTGGTGGTCGACGCCGGGCTGCTCAGCCGCGAGCAGGTGCAGCGTCGGCTGGTGCCGGCCGGCCTCGCCGGCGGGGCCGCGCCGGAGAACGTCAAGAAGGACCGGGCACCGGTGCCCGGATCCTAGTGACGTTGTCGGCTACCGCTTGGTCGTACACGCAGCGCAGGTGCTACCCGTAGAACGGCCGGGGATGGGGTGCCCGCCATGGCCTCCCCGGCTGCCTGCCGGGCCCACCTGGTGCTCCCCGGCGGCCACCTGGCGCGCCACTGCAGCGGGCGACCTCGGCGGTCATCGAGGCGGGTGTGCAGGTGTGGATATGGTCACCATCCTCGCGGGCAGACGGGGCGAACAGTGCGCGCGCCGCCGCCGAATCGTATCCTGAGGCGTCGGCGCGTCAATGTGCTCGCGGGTTCGGCGGGGTGCGGATGCGAGTGGTCCCGCTTCGGCCCGGGAGAGACCGCCGTAGCAGAACACCCGTCCACCAGCCCGAAGCAGGAGAGGCATGTCGGTAGCGCACCAGCAGCGTGTCGCGGCCCCGGAACCCGGTAGCGACCGGGCCGTGGTCGAGGCCGTGCGCGCCGGTCAGGTGGGCCAGTACGCGCTGCTCTACGAGCGCTATCGGGCGGAGGCTCTGCGGATCGCGCGCCGCCAGGTCGGCCCGGACGAGGCGCAGGACCTGGTGCAAGAGACGTTCGCGCGGGTGCTCCGGGCGATCCAGAACGGTGGCGGACCCACCGAGGATGTGGCCGGCTACATCTTCCGGACCCTGCG
>DATGRZ010000207.1:0-5380 GCA_035303065.1 Ruania sp. | reverse complement strand
GTGCCCAGCTCCACCACGTAGTCGGAGATCTCCGCGGAGATCCGGCGCACCATCTCCAGGCGCTGCACCACCGACGTCACGTCCCGGACGGTCACCAGGTCCTCGATCTCCAGCGCGGAGAGCGTGCCGGAGACCTCGTCCAGGCGGATCTTGTACCGCTCCAGCGTGGCCAGCGCCTGGTTCGCCCGGGACAGGATCGCCTCGGAGTCCTCCAGCACGTACCGCTGGCCGCCCACGTAGAGAGCGACGATACGCATCGACTGGCTCACCGAGATCACCGGGAACCCGGTCTGCTTGGCTGCCCGCTCGGCGGTGCGGTGCCGCGTGCCGGACTCCGTCGTCTCGATGGTGGCGTCCGGGATCATCTGTACCGCAGCCCGCAGGATCCGCTTGGCGCCCTCGTCGACCACGATCGCGCCGTCCATCTTCGCCAGCTCGCGCAGCCGGGTGGAGGAGAACTGCACGTCCAGCTCGAACCCGCCGGAGCAGATCGAGGCCACGACGTCGTCGTAGCCCAGGACGATCAGCGCACCGGTGCGGCCCCGCAAGATCCGCTCCAACCCGTCCCGCAGCTCGGTGCCCGGTGCCACGGCGCGGAGCGTCTCGCGCAGCATAGGGGCGAGGGTGGAGTCCGGCACCGGCGGGTTCCTTCCGGATGAGCAAGCGAGTCGGAGCACACTCTACGCGAGGGCCCGCCCCCGGGCCGTGATGTCCGGAGTGTGCGACAGCGCACGGGTGGCAGGACGACCTGCGAGGGGGTCAGCTGCCGACGGCCCAGGTGACGGGGTCTCCGGGTGCACCCGGCCCGTAGCGCAGCAGGAGGGTGCCGTGGTCGCCGGTGTCTGCCGGCTGCAACAGCTCGAGGTTCGCCGGCCTCGTGCCCTCGCCGAACACCTTCTTGCCCAGGCCGAGGACGATCGGGTACACCCACAGGCGCAGCTCGTCGAACAGCCGCGCGGCGAGCAGGGTCTGCACCAGGTCGATGCTGCCGATCACGTGCACGTCCCGGTGTCGCTCGCGCAGGTCAGCAACCTCGGCGAGGAGGCTCCCGCCCACCCGCGCGGAGCCCTGCCAGTCCAGCTGGAGGTGCTCGTTGCGGGACGCGACGTACTTCGGCACCCGGTCGAAGAGCCGGCCGATGCCGCCCTCCGGTCCGGTGGTGTGCTGCGGCCAGTACCTGGCGAAGATGTCGTAGGTGCGCCGACCCAGCAGCAGTGCGTCCAGCGTCTCCATGCCGTCAAGCACGCTCTGGCCGACGGCTTGGCTGGGCACGCCGGCCTGCCAGCCGCCGAACCGGAAGTCGCCGCTGGGGTCCTCGTCCGGGCCGCCCGGTGCTTGGGCGACGCCGTCGAGGGTGGTGAACAGGTCGATCACGATCTGTCCGGTCATGGTGTGCTCCCAGTGCTCGTCGAAGAGATCGGTGCGGTCGGTGCGATCGGTGGAATGTGGAAGGTGCGGGCGAAGTGCTCCAGCACCTGCTGCTTGCCGCGCACCACGACGAGCAGGTCCTGCTCGAGCGCCTCGGCGGCAGTCACCGCCCCGGCGATCAGCCGGCGGATTCCGGGGCCGGCGACGATCACCGCCTGCGGCTCGGTCTCCGGAGCAGGTCCGCCCACCGGTGGTGCGGGTGGGGCGAGCTGCATCACCTGCAGCTCACTGCCGGCCACCTGCACCCGGAGGGCGACGTCGCCGACGTGCAGCTCGACGTCCAGGTCCTGGGCCCTCGCCGCCTGGAACGATGTGCGCAGCGCCATGGTGAGCGAGTCCGGGCTGACCACATCACCCTCAGCCGGTTCGCCCATCGCCTGGAAGCCCCAGCGACCGAGCGCCAGCAGGATCGGCTCGAGGGCTCGCCCGTACTCGGTGAGCTCGTAGACCAGCCCGCAGCTCGCCAGCGGCACCCGGCGCACCACCCCACCCGCCTGCAGCTCCTTCAGCCGGGTGGACAGGATGTTCGTCGGGATCCGTGGCAAGCCCTGCTTCAGGTCGGTGTAGCGACGCGGGCCGACGAGCAGGTCGCGGACGATGAGCAGTGCCCAACGCTCCCCGACCAGCTCGACCGCGGTGGTCACCCCGCAGTACTGCCCGTAGCTGCGCGCCGCCACCTCAGGCGGTCGGGGCCGCGCTGCCCTGCTCGGCCAGGTAGGCGTCCGGGCCCTGCTCGGCTGCCTGCTCGCTCATGTAGAGGAACTCCAGGCTGTTGCCGTCCGGGTCCTCCAGGTCCCGGGAGTACATGAAGCCGTAGTCCTGTGGCTCCTTGGGCTCGGTGCCACCGGCGGCCACGCCCTTGGCGACGATCTCGTCGACCGCCTCGCGCGAGTCCCGGCTGAGCCCGACCAAGGTCTGGGCGGAGCTCTTCGGGTCGGCGATCGCCTTGTCGGTGAAGGTGGCGAAGTACTCCCGGGTGAGCACCATGAAGTACACGTCCTCGCTCCACACGATGCAGGCGGCGTTCTCGTCGGTGAACAACGGGTTGATGTCGCAGCCGAGGGCGGTGTAGAAGGCCTTGCTGCGTTCCAGGTCGACTGTCGGCAGATTGACGAAGATCTTGGTCACGATGACTCCTTTATCGAGGTGAACCAGCTAAGACTTGCAAAAAGCAACCTTGCTTGTCAATAGCAAGTGTGCAGCCGGTGCGCGCCGGCGCACCCCTGCCCCCAGCGCAGCCCAGGGTGCGCCGGCGTCCCGGGCCGCCCCGGGCGTCGAGTGAGGCTACGTCAGACGCGGTGCAGCGGAACCGGGTCGGCGCTGCGCCCCTTCGTCACCCGCTCTGCGGAGGCGACCGCCTCGTGCAGGTTCGCTACCCGCACCACCTCCAGGCCTTCCGGCACCGTGCCCAGCTCGCCCGCAGTGGGCACGATCGCCTTGGTGAACCCGAGCCGGGCGGCCTCCGCCAGCCGCCGGGGGAGGCCGATGGCCGAGCGCACCTCACCGGTGAGCCCCACCTCGCCGATCGCCACCAGGCCCTCGTGCATCGTCAGCTCCCGGCGCGCCCCCACCACCGCCAGCGCGATCGCCAGGTCGCAGGCCGGCTCGGTCACCCGGGCGCCGCCGACGGTGGCCACGTACACGTCCCGCGCCGCAGTGTCCACCCCCAGGCGCCCGTGCAGCACCGCCAATGTCATCGATACCCGCGCCGAGTCCACCCCCGCGGTGGTGCGCCGCGGGTTCGGCGCCACCTGGTGGGTGGTCAGCGCCTGGATCTCCACCGGCATCGGCCGCCGGCCATCCAGGGTGATCGTCACGCACGTGCCCGGCACCGCCTCACGCTGACCGGAGAGGAACAGCCCGCTCGGGTCGGCCAGAGACACGATCCCGGTCTCGGTCAGGGAGAAGCAGCCCACCTCGTCGGTGCTGCCGAAACGGTTCTTGACCGCCCGCACCATCCGCAGCTGGGAGTGCCGGTCACCCTCGAACTGGCAGACGACGTCCACCAGGTGCTCCAGCACCCGGGGACCGGCGATCGACCCGTCCTTGGTCACGTGCCCGACCAGCACCACCGGCATCGCCGAACGCTTCGCCGCGCCGATCACCGCTGCGGCCACCTCCCGCACCTGGGACACCCCGCCGGGGGTGCCGTCCACGTCCGCCGACCCGATGGTCTGCACCGAGTCCAGGATCAGCAGGTCCGGGTCACTGTGCTGCACGTGCCCGAGCACGGTGGCCAGGTCCGTCTCCGCAGCCAGCAGCAGCCCGTCCTGGAGCGCTCCGATCCGCTCGGCCCGCATGCGCACCTGGCTCGCGGACTCCTCACCGGTGACGTACAGCACCCGCTGGCCCGCGGCCGCCGCACGTGCGGCCACGTCCAGCACCAGGGTGGACTTGCCCACCCCCGGTTCGCCGGCCAGCAGCACCACTGCCCCGGGCACGATCCCACCACCCAGCACCCGGTCGAACTCGCCCACCCCGGTCGCGCGATAGCGCGCCTCGTGCCCATCGACCTCAGCGATCTGGCGAGCCGGACTGGACACGGCTGCGACCGCCGTCGTGCGGGGCCCGGAGGTGGGCGCACCGGCTTCGGTGACCGTGCCCCAGGCCTGGCACTCCCCACAGCGACCAACCCACTTGGCGGTGGTCCACCCGCACTCGGTGCAGCGGAAGGAGGGGCGCGGAGCGCGAGCAGCAGCCATACCCCGAACCGTAGTCGGCCGGGCCGACATCGCTCGCTCGGGCGGGTAGCGTGCCGTGCACACCGGACGTAAGGAGCGGACATGGCCGTAGACGTGGCACTGATCGGGGTCGGCGTGATGGGCGAGGCGGTGCTCACCTCGCTGCTGACCGTGACCGAGGCAGACCGGGTGCGGGTCACCGACGGGCGGCCCGAGCACGGCCAGGAGCGGGCCGCCGCGCACGGGGCGCGCTGGACCGGCTCCAACGCCGAGGCGGTCGAGGGCGCCGGGGTGGTGATCATCGCGGTCAAGCCGAAGGACGTGGCCGCCGTGCTCACCGACATCGGCCCCGTGCTTGGCTCGCAGACCGTGCTGGTGAGCATCGCCGCCGGCATCCCCACCTCCTTCCTCGAGTCCCGCCTGGACCAGCAGGTGCCGGTGGTGCGGGTGATGCCGAACACCCCGGCCACCATCGGCCAGGGGGTGAGCGTGATGAGCCCCGGCACGCACGCCACCGACGCCCACCTGGACCAGGTCGCCGAGCTGCTCGCCGGCACCGGCACCGTGCTGCGCGTACCGGAGGCGGACCAGGATGTGGTCACCGCGATCTCCGGGTCCGGGCCAGCCTACGTGTTCTACCTGATCGACGCGCTCGCTGAGGCCGGTGTGCTCGGCGGGCTCAGCCGGGCCGCCGCCTTGGAGCTGGCCACCCGGACCGTGGCCGGGGCCGGGGCGATGGCCGCTGCGAGCGAGGAGCACCCGGTGCTGCTCCGGGAGAAGGTCAGCTCCCCGGCCGGCACCACGGTGGCCGGGGTGCGGGCGCTGGACTCCCACGGGGTGCGCGCCGGGGTGGTCGCGGCGGTCGAGGCAGCCCGAGCGCGGTCGGTCCAGCTGGGCCGGGCGCTGGAGGACTGACCTCCCCGGGCCGATTGGAACACCCTTAGCGCATTCGAACCCGCGTGTACATGTGCTCCAATGCGCTAAGGGTGTTCGAATGCGCTCAACGCGCGCAGGGTCAGGGCCGGGCGGCGAACTTCTCCAGCAGCACCGTGTCCCCGGAGAGGATCAGCGTGTCCCCGGCGTCGATCCGGGTCTCCGCGCTCGCGTACTCGAACGGCTGGCCCGGCTCTTTCACCCCGATCACGGTGACCCCGTACTTGCGCTTGATGTCCGCCTCGCCGACGGTGAACCCGTGCGTCTCCTTCGGCGGGCGCATCTTGACGATGGTGAACCCGTCCTCCAGCTCGATGAAGTCCAGCATCCGCCCGGAG
>DATGRZ010000206.1:0-14073 GCA_035303065.1 Ruania sp. | reverse complement strand
GGTCAGGTAGCCGAACAGGGCCGGAGCGGCGGGCCACCAGGCGTTCCGGTCGCTGAGCGCACCGGCGGCGTAGAAGGCCCAGCCGGGATCGACGGCGTCCCGCGGGGAGAACGGCCAGCCGTGGCCGATGAGCTGGTTGACGCCGAGCAGCAGGTGCTCGTGCGCCTCGCCCTTGAGGTCGATCGGGCGGGCGCGGAAGGACGGGGAGTTCACCCAGGTCCAGGTCTCCGAGGAGACGACCGGTCGGCCCAGGTGGTGGGCGGCGGAGGAGGCCCACCTGGTCTCCGGGATGCCGCGCCACCCCCAGCCCTCACCCTCGATGAGGTCAGCGCAACCGTACCCGCTCACCCGGGCCGGCGGGCGGCCGTAGTTCTGCACCCGGAAGGCGACCCCGTGCTCGCGGGCCCAAGCGTGCACCGGGGTGAGGAAGTTCTCCTCCTGCAGCTCCGAGAGGGTGCGGTAGTAGTCCGCGCGCAGCGCAGCCGCGCCGGGATGGTCCACCCGCAGCCGGTACAGCAGCGGCAGCGGGTCATAGCCGCGGCGTGCGGTGAACTCCGCCACCAGCCCCGCAGTCCAGTCCGCGTGGTAGACCTCGAGGCTGTCGCAGAACACGGCGGTGATGTTCTCCGCACCGGCAGCGGCCAGCAGCGGCTCGCCGACCTCGCGCAGGTGATGGCCGATCGCCTCGGCCGAGTAGTGGTCCAGCACGGGGCCCTCGGCACCGTTCGCGGAGCGCTTCACCTGCTGCCCGGTCGGGCCGGCGACCGCGAGCAGCACGGTCCGCGGCCCGGCGCCGGGTGGCACCACGAGCTCTGCTCCGGTGAGCTCGAGCTGCTGGTAGTCCCCCGGGCCCTCCCCGGGGGAGCCCTCGCCGATGTAGGCGGCCACCACCTGCTCCTCCGGCCATCGGTTCCCGATGGGCAGCCGCACCGCTTCCGGCCCGATGGTCCGCTGGTCCCACCACAGTCGTTGCGCGGCCAGCGCTGGCGGGACGTGTGCGCCGCCGTAGGACCAGCCGCTGCCCAGGGTGAGGTCGACGCGCAGGCCGAGGTCGCGTCCGCGGCGGGTGGCGTGGCCGACCAGGTGCAGCATCTCCTCGGACAGGAAGGCGGGCCCGGGCCGCGGATCGAGCGGGTAGACGAACGCCAGCTCCACACCGCCGAGCCCGGACCGGTGCATCGAGGTGAGCTGGTCATCGATGTCCGCCGTGGTCATGCTCGCGCCGAACCACCACCAGCGCACCATCGGGCGCGCGTCGGCGGGCGGTTCGGCGAAGGTCGCGAAGGCCTCGGGGAGCAGGGCGCTCTGCTGCACAGCCGGAAGTCCCGACATTCAGACCTTCTGCCAGGCGGTGTGCTCGGCGCTGTCCGGCTGGTAGGTACGCACCTCGGCGGTGCGGGCGGCTACCGCTCGCAGGGCGGTGCGGTCGCCGGTGAGCACCCCGGCGGCGCGGGCTTGCACCAAGGCGTTGCCCAGTGCCGTGCCCTCGACCGGCCCGGCCAGCACGGGAAAGCCGGTGGCATCGGCGGTGGCCTGGCAGAGCAGCTCGTTCTGTGACCCACCGCCGACCACGTGCACCACGCTGACCTGCCGGCCGGACAGGCGAGCTGCGTCGTCGATGGCTCGGCGGTAGGCCAGGGCGAGGGAGTCGATGATGCAACGGGCGAGCTCGGCCGGGCTGCTCGGTTCCGGCTGCCTGGCCGCGCGGGCGTGTGCGCGCAGCCGGGCCGGCATGTCCCCGGGCGGCAGGAAGTCAGGGTGGTCCACGTCCAGCAGCGTGCGGCGCGGCGGTAGCGCCGCGGCGTCGGTGAGCAGGTCGGCCAGCTCGACCGGGCGGCCCTGCTCGGCCCAGGTCCGCTGGCACTCCGAGAGCACCCACAGACCCATCACGTTGCGCAGGTAGCGCACCGTGCCGTCGACGCCGAGCTCGTTGGTGAAGTTCGCCGCCCGGGAGGCCTCGGTGAGCACCGGTTGCTCCAGCTCCACCCCCACCAGCGACCAGGTGCCGGAGGAGATGTAGGCGAAGTCTTCGCTCTCGGCCGGGACGGCCAGCACGGCGGAGGCGGTGTCGTGCGAGCCGACCGTGTACACCGGCACCGGGCCCAGGCCGGTGCCGGCCTGGACCTCCTCGGTGAGGCGCCCGAGCAGGGTGCCTGGCTCGGTCACCGGGGCGAGCAGGTCGGAAGGCACGCCGACGGCGGAGCACACCTCGGTCGACCAGGTCCGGCTGCGTTGGTCTAGCAGGGCGGTGGTGGAGGCGTTGGTCAGCTCGCTCACCTGGGCGCCGGTGAGCCAGTAGCCGAGCAGGTCGGGCAGCAGCAGCGCCCGGGCCGCCCGGTCCCAGAGCGGGCCGCGTTGCTCAGCGGCCAGCTGGTAGATGGTGTTGAACGGTAGGTGCTGCATCCCACTGATCGCGTACAGGCGCTCCGGGCTGATCCGGGTGTGCACCTGCTCGATCACGTCGGCGGTGCGCTCGTCCCGGTAGGCGACCGGGTCGGCGAGCAGCTGACCGGCGGGGTCCAGCAGACCGTAGTCCACCGCCCAGGAGTCGATGCCGATGCCGTCCAGGTCGCCGTGCTCGCCGGCCGCCCGCAGCCCCACCAGCAGCTCCTGCCAGAGCGAGGTGACCTGCCAACGCAACGCTCCGCCGTCATGCTGGGGCTCGTTGACGAACCGGTGCACCTCGCGCAGGTGCACCCCACCTGCGCTCACCTCCGCGCGGATCACCCGCCCGGAGGTGGCGCCCAGGTCGACCGCGGCGAACGCCCCCGCCCGGGCCATCAGCGCAGGAAGGCGGCCGCTACCCCGGAGTCGACCGGGATGTGCAGACCGGTGGTCTGGGCCAGGTCGCCGCCGGTGAGGGCGAAGACGGCCGCGGCCACGTGCTCGGGCAGCACCTCGCGGCCGAGCAGGGTGCGCTTGGCGTAGTAGGCGCCCAGCTCGGACTCCTCCACCCCGTAGACGGCGGCGCGCTGGGCGCCCCATCCACCGGCGAAGATGCCCGACCCGCGCACCACACCATCGGGGTTGATGCCGTTGACCCGGATGCCGTGCGAACCGAGCTCGGCGGCCAGCAGCCGCACCTGGTGCGCCTGGTCGGCCTTGGTGGCGGAGTAGGCGATGTTGTTCGGGCCGGCGAACAGGGAGTTCTTGCTGGCGATGTAGACGATGTCGCCGCCCATGTTCTGCTGCGTCATCGCCCGGGCCGCCTCCCGGGAGACCAGGAAGGAGCCGCGGGCCATCACGTCGTGCTGGAGGTCCCAGTCCTTGGTGGTGGTCTCCAGCAGCGGCTTGGAGATGGACAGCCCGGCATTGTTCACCACCAGGTCCACCCCGCCGAAGGCCAGCGCGGCAGCGTCGACGAGGGCGGCCACCTGGGCCTCGTCGGTGACGTCGCAGGCCACCGCGGTGGCCACGTCCGGACCGCCAAGCTCGGTGGCCAGCTCCTCGGCGGCCTCGAGGTTCAGGTCGGCGATCACCACGCACGCACCCTCGGCAGCGAGCCGCTGGGCGGTGGCCTTGCCGATCCCGGAGGCGCCACCGGTGACCACGGCCACCCGGGTGGCCAGCGCCTTGGGCTTGGGCATCCGCTGCAGCTTGGCCTCCTCCAGCGCCCAGTACTCGATCCGGAACTTCTCGCGCTCGTCGATCGGGGCGTAGCTGGACAACGCCTCGGCGCCGCGCATCACGTTGATGGCGTTGACGTAGAACTCACCGGCCACCCGGGCGGTCTGCTTGTTCTTCCCGAAGGAGAACATGCCCACCCCGGGCACCAGCACGATCGCCGGGTCGGCGCCGCGCATCGCCGGGGAGTCGGCGTCGGCGTGCCGCTGGTAGTAGGCCGCGTAGTCGGCGCGGTAGGTCTCGTGCAGCTCACCGAGGCGCGCGACGGCGTCCTCGACCGGGGCGTCGGCCGGCAGGTCGAGGACCAGCGGCTTGACCTTGGTGCGCAGGAAGTGGTCCGGGCAGGAGGTGCCCAGCTCGGCCAGCGGGGCCAGCTTCTCGCGGGAGAGGAACTCCAGCACCACCTCGGAGTCGGTGAAGTGCCCCACCTGCGGGGCGTCGGTGGAGACCAGGCCGCGGATCACCGGTGCCAGGGCGGCGGCCTTCGCGCGCCGCTCGGCCTCCGGCAGGGGCTCATAGCCAGGCACCACGGCACCGAACGGCTCCGCCTTGCCGTGCGCGGCGATGTAGTCCTCGGCGGTGCGGATGATCTGCAGCGAGTGGGCCTCGGCCTCCTCGCTGGTCTCCCCCCAGGCAGTGATCCCGTGCCCACCGAGGATGCAGCCGATCGCGCGGGGGTTGGCGGCCTTGATCGCGGCGATGTCCAGGCCGAGCTGGAAACCGGGGCGGCGCCACGGCACCCACACCACCGTGTCACCGAAGATGGTCTCGGTGAGCTGCTCACCGTCGACAGCGGTGGCGATCGCGATCCCGGAGTCCGGGTGCAGGTGGTCCACGTGCGGGGCGTCCACCAGTGCGTGCATGGCAGTGTCGATGCTCGGCGCAGCGCCACCCTTGCCGTGCAGGCAGTAGTCGAAGGCGGCGACCATCTCATCCTCACGGTCCACGCCCGGGTAGACGTCCACCAGGGAGCGCAGCCGATCCACACGCAGCACGGCCAGACCCTGCTCGGTGAGAGTGCCCAGGTCACCGCCAGAACCCTTCACCCAGCACAGCTGGACGTCCTGCCCGGTGACCGGGTCGGTCGCGCTGCCCTTGGCGGAGGTGTTCCCGCCGGCGTAGTTGGTGTTGCGCGGGTCGGCGCCGAGGCGGTTGGAGCGGGCGATCAGGTCGGACACGACAGGGTGGGTCATAGTGGCTTTCCGATAGGTCTGGGGTCGGTCAGTCTGGAACTTGCTCGTCGTTCTGGTCACCGCCGGTGACCAGAACGACGAGCAACTTCGCCTGGACAGGCGGTGGTGCGAGGTGCAGCGGGTCAGGCGCCCCAGCCGGCCTGGGTGCCGCCGACGCGCTCGGCGGCGATCTTCTTGCCGTAGCCCGAGTCCTTGTAGGCGCGCACCGGGTCGGGTGCCAGCCCCTTCTCCTGGCGGATCTCGGCCAGCAGGGGGCGGACGTCAGTGTTGTAGGCGTCCATGAAGATCTCGTTGGCACCGAGCACGTCCCCGCCGAGCTGGGCCTCGCGCAGCGCGTCGTGGTCCACCAGCAGGGCCTTGGCGGTGGCCTCCTGGACGTTCATCACCGACCGGATCTGGGCGGTGATGTTGTCCTCGATGTTGTGGCACTGGTCCAGCATGAAGTTCACACCGGCCTCCGGTCGCAGCGCATCCGCCTCGACGATCTCGTGCATGATCCGGAACAGCTGGAACGGGTCGGCGGCACCGACCATCAGGTCGTCGTCGGCGTAGAAGCGGGAGTTGAAGTCGAAGGCGCCGAGCTTCCCCAGCCGGAGCAGCTGGGCGACGATGAACTCGATGTTCGTGCCGGGGGCGTGGTGACCGGTGTCCAGCACCACCTTGGCCTTGTCGCCCAGCGCCAGGCAGTGGGTGAGCGAGGTGCCCCAGTCGGGGATGTCCATGGTGTAGAAGTACGGCTCGAAGAACTTGTACTCGATCACCAGGCGCTGGTCAGGGCCGAGCGCGGCATAGATCTGCTGCAGCGAGTCGGCCAGCCGCTCCTGCCGGCCGCGGATCGAGTCCTGCCCGGGGTAGTTCGTACCGTCCGGGAGCCAGAGCTTCAGCTCGGGCGAGCCGGTCGCGGTCATCACTTCGATGCACTGCAGATGGTGGTCGACGGCCTTCTTCCGGATCGCCGGGTCGGCGTTGGTGAGCGAACCGAGCCTGTAGTCCTCGTCCTGGAAGACGTTCGAGTTGATCATCCCGATCTGCACGCCGAGGTCGGCGGCGTGCTTGGCGAGGTCGCTGAAGTCGTCCACCAGGTCCCACGGGATGTGCAACGACACCCGCGGTGCCGCCCCGGTGTAGGTGTGCACCTGGGCCGCATCGGCCAGCTTCTCGTACGGGTCCCGCGGGACCCCCGGCTGGGAGAACACCTTGAACCGGGTTCCCGAGTTGCCGAACGCCCAGGAAGGCAGCTCGATGGTCTGGGCGGCGAGCGCGTCGCGCACCCCTTGGGCGACGGGGACCGTGCTGGTCATAGGACGGATGCTCCAAACGGGACTCGTGGTGTCGGTGACCGTCGATCAAGTCTGAAACGATTCACCATCTGGCTGAACTGTACGAGGACAGCCGCTTTGACGTCAAGGCCGCGCCGCTGAGAGGAGCGACCTCAGCACGGTCCCGTGCCAGACTGGGCTGAGGAACAGACAACCTGGAGGGCGCGGTGCTGGTGACCGATCGCCGTCGACGTGTGCTCGACGAGGTGCGTCGGTACGGGTCGGTGAGCGTACGAGAGCTAGCCAGCCGGCTCGCGGTCTCGGAGATGACCATCCGGCGCGACCTGGAGCTGCTCGATGCTGAGGGCCGGTTACGCCGGGTACGCGGTGGGGCGACGTCCCCACGGGCGCACGACACCGAGGAACCAGCGTTCGCCGAGACCACCCGCCGGCACACTACGGAGAAGGAGGCGATCGCCCGCGCAGCGGCCGAGCTCGTCCGACCCGGGATGAGCATCGGCCTGTCCGGCGGCTCGACCACCTGGACCCTCGCCCGAGAGCTCCGGCAGGTGCCCGACCTGACGATCGTGACCAACTCGCTGCGCATCGGGGACGAGTTCGCCGGCGGAGACGCCCAGCACACGGTGATCCTCACCGGCGGCATCCGCACACCGTCGGACGCGCTCGTGGGTCCGGTGGCAGTGCAGGCACTGCAGTCCCTGCACTGCGACGTGCTGTTCATGGGAGTGTTCGGGATGGCCGTCGACGCCGGGTTCACCACACCAAACCTGATGGAGGCGGAGACCAACCGTGCACTGGTCCAGGCGGCGCGCCGCCTGGTGGTGGTGGCCGACCACTCCAAGTGGGACCGGGTCGGCCTGAGCACGATCGCCGAGCTGGCTGCTGCCGACGTGCTGGTCTGCGACGACAACCTTCCTGCCGACGCGCAAGAAGATCTCGACACCCAGATCCAGCGGATTGTCCTCGCACCAGGGCACTGAATCGATACACTACGGTCGAGCAGCGGAGCCGGTCGACACCCGTCCGTCAGCAGCGGCCCATCCGGAACGTGACAGGAGCACCATGTCGAACCAGACCCCGACCATCCGCCGACCCAGCGTGACCGACGTCGCGAAGCGGGCCGGCGTCTCCGTGGGCACGGTGTCCAACGTGCTGAACCGGCCAGAGAGTGTCTCCGAGCGCACCAAGGCGAAGGTGGAGCGCGCGATCGGTGAGCTGAACTTCGTCCGCAACGCCTCGGCGCGGCAGCTGCGCAGCGGAGAGGTCAGCACTGTGGGGGCGGTGGTGCTGGACATCGCCAACCCGTTCTTCACCGAGATGGCCCGTGGCATCGAGGACCGGCTCGCTCAGGACGACTACACGTTGATGCTGTGCAGCTCGGACGAGAACCCGGAGCGCGAGGCGCGGTTCCTGCGGTTGTTCGAGGAGCGTGGTGTGCGTGGGGTGATCGCCACCCCGAGCCACGGCAGCCTGGACTCGCTGCTGCGGCTGCGGGACCACGGGATCGAGGTGGTGCTGCTGGACCACACCTCCCCGGTACCTGACCTGGCGTCGGTGGCGGTGGACGACGTCGGCGGCGCCTCGCTGGCCATGGAGCACCTGATCGGGCTGGGGCACGAGAACTTCGCTTTCCTGAACGGGCCGCTGAACCTGCGCCAGTGCGTGGACCGCCGGGACGGGGTGTACCGGACGCTGCAGAAGCACGGGCTGGACCCCGCGGTGGCGCTGGAGGAGGTGGCGCTGGATGCGCTGAACGCCGATGCCGGGGAGGCTGGGGTGCGCGAGCTGTGGGCCCGCGACAGTGGGCGGCCGAGTGCCCTCTTCTGCGCGAACGACTTCACCGCCCTCGGCGCGCTGCGCGCGCTGCGCGAGCTGGAGGTGGACGTCCCCGAGGACGTGGCGGTGGTCGGCTACGACGACGTCATGTTCGCCTCGATGCTCACCACCCCGCTGACCTCGGTCCGGCAGCCGATGCACACGCTCGGCTGGACCGCGGCGGACATGCTGCTCACCCGCCGCTCCTCCGGCGAGGACGCGGCGCAGGTGGAGTTCGAGCCGGAGCTGGTGGTGCGGGCCTCGTCGGGTGCGGTGTGAGGCAGTAGCAGCACACCGACCCAGCTAGCTCACCGGTGCGGCCGGTGCCGGGGGCGTCCAGCCCATCGCCGCATCGGCGCCACGGTTGAGGGCGCTGGCCGGAGTGAGCCGCACCAGCGCGTTGCGCACTGGCTGACGCAGACCCCCGCCCAGGCGCGAACCGAACCTCGCGGTGAGCACCGACGCCCGGCCGAGGGCCCGGCACCGGGGGCGCCGAGCCTGGTCAAATCCTGCGAGGGCGGGGGCCAGGGCCCCTCCCGCAGCGACCGGCGATCCGATCAGCAGCCCGACGCACAGCCCATCCTCCAGCGCAGTGGCCACTCCCTGACCCATGGTCGGCAGGAAGCCGTGGGCGGCGTCGCCGATCATCACCACCCTGCCGGTGGTGTACCGGGACAGGCCGCCGGACAGGTGGTAGACGTCGTGTCGCAATACCGCCGCCGGGTCGGTGCGGGCAAGGAGCTGCTGGATCGGGGCGGCCCAGGCGGCGAACCGGCGCGTGGCGGCACCGAGCTCGTCGGAGAGTCTCGTGCGCTCAGGCATGGCCACGTACCCGTACCAGTAGGTCTCAGTGTCGGAGACCGGCATGACGCCGAACTCTGCTCGGGGTCCCCAGTACTGGCGCAGGGTGGTCTCAGCAGGGTTCCGGGCGGTGATGGCGCGCCAGCTGGAGAAGCCGCTGTAGGTGGCGTTGGTGTGGAAGAGCGCCTTGCGCACGGCGCTGTGCATCCCGTCGGCGCCGACCACCAGATCGGCCTCGCGGCCGGCCACCATCGCGCGCGCCCCGCCCGGCTCGCCGGGGACCACGGTGGTCACGGGAGTGTCCGGGACGATCCGCACCCCGGCGTCCCGTGCGTGGCGGAGCAGCGCCTGGTGCAGGCGGCGGCGGTGCACCCCGATGAGCGCCACCGCCTCCCGGGTGGCCTCGTCCTCCGAGATGGTCAGGATGGGACGCCCGTCACTGGCCCAGGTGCCGGCAGCCCCGGTGGCACAGCCCAGCGCCGCCACGTCGTCACTGTCGAACCCCAGGCCGCGGAAGGCAGCGACGGCGTTGCGGGACATGGCGAACCCAGCACCGATCTCGCCGAGCTCGGGACTGCGCTCGAGGACGGTGACGTCCCAGCCGGTGCGGATGAGGCTGATCGCCGCAGAGAGCCCGGCGATCCCGGCGCCGACCACCACTGCCGTGCACCGGCCCGGGTCGTTGCTGCTCACTCGCTCATCCCACTACGGGTCGCCGCCTCGTGCCACCCCGCCATGGCCTGCCACTCTGACGATCTGCGACATGGAATGCTGACCCAGAGGGTCACAGCAGCCGCCAGCCCAGCCGGTCGGCAGCAGACTGGTCGAACGTCACGGTCTCGCTCGCGCCGAACTGCTCCATCGACCCCTGGATCAGGGCGTCCGGGAAGTCTGCCCCCTGCCCGGCGAGCTGGAGCGCACGCACCACAGTCTCGCCGTCCTCGAACTCGAGCACAGCGGTGTGCACCAGGCGCCTGATCACGGCCAGCACGGCCGCACGCTCGAGGTGACGAGCCCGGCGGAGCACCCAGTAGATCTCGGCGAGGGTCACGTGGGTGACGAATCCCGGGTTCTCTGGCGTCAGTGCCTCCAACAGCTGCGCAGCCCGGTCGAACTGTCCCGGATCATCGCGAAGCAGGTAGCGCAGCAGGACGTTCGTGTCGATCCCGGTGAGGCGTCCCCTGCTCATCGACCCGGCAGGCCGCGGGCTCCGCGTTCGACGACGCTCGCTGCGACCGCATCATCCATCTGCTCCGGGCTCATCGTCTCGGCCTCCGGGTCATGCAGCAGACCGGCCAGCTCAGTCACCGCGCCGGTCCGGGCCAGCAGCTCGTACCGGCCGTCGGCGAGCCGGACGAACATCACACGCGCACCCGGTTTCAGGCCCAGCTCCTCGCGAACGTCTTTCGGGATCGTGATCTGACCCTTGCTCGTCATCGTTGCTGTCGACATCAGACCTCCAGATATCGCACCAATCTTACACTTTCCCTCATGTAAGGAGAACGACCGAGAGCCATGCGTAGGCCGTCGGAGCCGTCAGCCCAGTGCCCCGAGTGCAGGATGGTCGCGCAGCGCAGCCTCGCCGTGGGTCCGGAACACGGTCATGACGGCAGCGAACAGTGCATGTGGCCCGGTGATCAGCAACGGTTCGGACGCCTCGAACTGACAGACCAGGGCGCCACTGGCCGGCTCCGGGTAGACCGCAGTCATCGCTGCATAGTCGAAGGAGAGCCATCGCCCACGGACATGGATCAACAAGCGACGGTTGGACACGAGCAGTCGACAGGGTCCGTGCTCACGCCACTGCTCCTGGGCAAGGGCTCTCGCGCGGGCGCGGCTCGCCGCATTCCCGATCGCAGTAGCGGCCAGACCTGTCAGCACAAATGCCGGACGACCGTAGAAAAGGCCGGAGGATTGACGATAGGTGACGGTGGTTCCGTAGTAGCGCGCGTATCCGGCGACCACATCGCAGAAGAACACCTCGCCGTGGTGCGGGACCACGTCCCAGGGCTGCAGGGTCGGCGGCGGGTCCTTCGCCAGCAGTCGGGCTCGGAGCAGGACCGCATCCCGCCGGGCGCTCGTCCACGCTTCCTGCCGAAGCATCTGCTCGCGTTCGGGCGCGGTCAGCCGTCCACGGCTGCGCCGGCGCGCGCCGTAGGCCACCATGCCGCTGGAAGCGGCAACCATCAGCACCACCATGGCCACCAGCAGCGACGCTATGCCGTACTCCACCGGCACAGCGGACCCATCTCCCGCCACTATCCAGATGCCGAGGATGACGAGCACCACGCCGACAACCAGGGGTAGCAGCCACCGTCGACGCCGCGCCCCAGCCTCCACCGATGCACCCGCGCCCCCAAGGCCCATCTGCTTCCCCTCCGATCGCAGTCATCGTGAGCTCAGCTCACGATAGCGATGCCGAGGGGTTTGGACCGGAGATATCCACAGGCCGCTGGAGTGCCCGGTGAGCTCCGCCGTCAGACGGGTGAGCTCCGCCGTCAGACGCGGGTTTCCTCCCCCACGACCGGGGCGAGACGCCGCAGCTGGGTGACGTGCTCGGGAGTCAGGTCGGCCAGGCTCGGGGCACCGAGGAGCTTCATGGTGCGCTCGATCTCACCGCGCAGGATCTCGATCGCGCGGTCCACACCCTGCCGGCCACCGGCCATCAACCCGTACAGGTACGCCCGGCCGATCAAGGTGAAGTCGGCACCCATCGCGATCGCCGCCACGATGTCGGCGCCGTTCATGATGCCGGTGTCCAGGATGATCTCGTAGGCGTCACCGAGCTCCCGGGCCACCTGGGGCAGCAGGTGGAACGGGATCGGGGCGCGGTCCAGCTGGCGGCCACCATGGTTGGACAGCACGATGCCGTCGACCCCGATCTCGACCACCCGGCGGGCGTCCTCGATGCTCTGGATGCCCTTGACCACGACCTTGCCGGGCCACTGCTGGGCGATCCAGCGCAGGTCGTCGAAGTCCACCGTCGGGTCGAACATCGTGTCCAGCAGCTCGGCCACCGTGCCCGACCACCGGTCCAGGGAGGCGAACGCGAGCGGCTCAGTGGTGAGGAAGTCGAACCACCACTCGGCGCGAGGAGCCGCGTTCAGCACGGTCTTCAGGGTCAGGCTCGGCGGGATGGTCATCCCATTGCGGGAGTCGCGCAGCCGAGCCCCGCCCACGGGCACGTCCACGGTGACCAGCAGCGTGTCGAAGCCGGACTTGGCCGCGCGCTCGACCAGCGCCATGGACCGGTCCCGGTCCTTCCACATGTACAGCTGGAACCAGTTGCGCCCCGCTGGGTTGGCGGCGGCGACGTCCTCGATCGAGCTGGTGCCCATGGTGGACAGCGAGTAGGGGATTCCGGCGGCTCCGGCAGCTCCGGCTCCGGCGATCTCACCTTCGGTCTGCATCATCCGGGTGAAGCCGGTGGGTGCGATGCCGAACGGCAGTGCGGACGGGCCGTCGAGGATCGTGGTGGAGGTGTCCACGGCGGAGACGTCGCGCAGGATCGCAGGGTGGAACTCGATGTCCCTGAACGCCTGGCGGGCGCGGGCGAGGGAGAGCTCACCCTCTGCGGCGCCGTCGGTGTAGTCGAACGGGGCCTTAGGGGTGCGGCGCTTGGCGATCCGGCGCAGGTCGTCGATCGTGTATGCCGCAGCCAGCCGCCGCTTCCGTCCGTCGAGCTCGGGCTTCTTGAACTGCAGCAGCGGCGCAAGGTCGCGGGGCTGCGGGATTCGGCGCTGGACCATCCACGCTCCTCCTGAAGTCTGGGCGGCCGCCGCGGACCGCCAACTGAACCGATTCACAGCAGCCTACTCTGCTGGGACACGGTCACCCTACGGCACGTCCGGAGGCTGGAACCAGACACATCGGATGTCGTGAGGTACGACGCCCTACCTGGGGTGATCTCCCGGTGTCGGTTCTCCGTGCGCAGCATCGTAGGCACGCACGTACTCCTGCATCCGCGGACGGACGTACCCACCATCGCCCAGGATCGTCTCGCGCACCGTCACCCGCTTGGCCGCCTGCTTGTCCAGATCCAGATCATCCCGAGCGAACATCACCTCGTAGAACGGCACCATCTCCTCGTCGCCCAGCGGCATCCGGTACACCATCGCCAACGGTGCACCCTCCCGACGGTCCGCCCGGTTGACATCCGCACCCCCATCTAGCAACCGCTGCAACAACGCCGCATCCCCCGCCACATCAAACTCCCGGTGCGTGAGCAACACATGCAACAACGTCACGCCCGTCATCGTCACCACCGACGGATCAGCGCCATCGTCGAGCAAACGATTCGCAATCACCACCCGAACCGCAGGATCACGATTGGCCAGCGCCCCGAACAACACCGTCTGACGCGTCGAGGGCGACCGGAAGAACGGCGTCACCTCCGGGTCATACTCAGCAAAAAACTCCTCAACACTGCACTTCTTGGCGAAAAGGATCGGATTAGCCACTGCCACCTCCTCGAACGATCCGGCTCAACCTACCTCGCATCGACACCCGCTCGAGCCGAGGGCCTGGCCGCCGGTGCGCTCGCGCCCTGCCGGAACGGAGGCACTCACGTGACACTGAGGCACAAAACTCCTACCTCTGTGCACCAGGAGTACCTCCGTGCGGGCTTGCGGCAGCTGCCGCCGGCTCAGACCCCGGCGGTCATCCGGTAGTACACCTGGTTCCACCGCAGCTCGCGCTGGAAGGCGCGCACCGTCGTCGACTCATCGATCACGGCCAGCTCGGTGCGGGCGATCTCAGCGAAGTCCTCGAACACCTCGATACCCAGTGCAGTGCTCATCACCGTGTGGTGCGCCCCGCCGGCGGTCAACCAGGCGCGGGCCGAGGTGCGGAAGTCCGGGCGCGGCACCCACACCGCGCGGGCGACCGGCAGGTTCGGCAGCTCGGCGTCCGGGCCGACCACGTCCACCACGTTGGCCACCAGGCGGAACCGCTCGCGCATGTCGGACAGCGCCACCACCACAGCAGGGCCGGTGTCCGTGTCGAAGACCATCCGCACCGGGTCCTCCCGGTCGCCGATGCCCAGCGGGTGGATCTCCACCCGCGGCTTGCTGGTGGTCAGCGACGGGCAGATCTCCAGCATGTGCGCGCCGAGGATCTTCTCCTTGCCGGGGGTGAGCTCGTAGGTGTAGTCCTCCATCAGCGAGGCACCGCCGGGCAGGCCGTAGCCCATCACCTTGGCCAGGCGCACCAGGATCGCAGTCTTCCAGTCGCCCTCGGCGCCGAAGCCGTACCCGTCGGCCATCAGCCGCTGCACCGCCAGACCGGGCAGCTGGCGCAGCCCGCCGAGGTCCTCGAAGTTGGTCGTGAACGCCTCGAAGCCCCCGCCCTCCAGGAACGAG
>DATGRZ010000205.1:0-2114 GCA_035303065.1 Ruania sp. | reverse complement strand
CAGCGCCGTCAGCGGGGTGCGCAGCTGGTGGGAGACGTTCGCGGCGAACTGCCGCTCGGCAGCGATCCGTCCGGCGAGGCGATCACTGGTGCGCACCAGCTCGGCACCGACCAGGTCGATCTCCTCCACCCCGGAGGACTCAGCCGGGGCCGGACCTGGCCGGAGCCGATCTGCTCCGCGCTGGCAGCCAGGTAGATCAGCGGCGCGGCGAGCCGGCGGGCGGACCACAGCGCCACCATCGCCGCGAGCGCGAACGCCACCAGCGAGGCGACCACCACCAGGATCACCACCCGCGCCGCCCGCCAGAACACCAGCGACCCGCTGATCTCCAGCACCACGTGCGCTCCGGAGGGCGAGGTGCTCTCCGCACCGTAGGTGCGCTCCCCCAGGTCGGGTCCGGCGGTGACCACCGACCCGTCCAGGTTGGTCACCGTGATCCGCGCGGGGGTCTCGCTGTCGGCCTCCGCCCACCGTTCCAGGAAGTCGGTGTCGATCGGGTAGTTCATGTTCACCCGGGTCTCCACGGCGCGGGTGACCGACTGGGTGCGCAGGCGCAGGTTCTGGTCCAGGTTCTCCCGGGTGTACAGGGCGCCGAAGATGGACATCGGCACGCCGAGGAGCAGGACCGCGACGGTGACCGCGGCCATAGCGGCCGTCAGCACCCGTCTGCGCAGGTCAGCTCACCCCGTTCTCGAATCGGAACCCCATACCCCGCACGGTGGAGATGTACCGAGGGGCGTTCGCGTCGTCACCGAGCTTGCGCCGCAACCAGGACACGTGCATGTCCAGGGTCTTGGTGGAACCGGTGGGGTCGGAGGCCCACACCTCACGCATCAGCGCGTCCCGGGAGACCACTGAGCCCGCCTCACGCACCAGCACGCGCAGCAGGTCGAACTCCTTGGCGGTCAGCTGTAGCTCACGGTTGGCCTGGAAGGCGCGGTGGGCGGCAACGTCCACCCGCACGTCCTGGGCGACGATCTCGTCGCTCTCCTCCCCCTCAGACCCGGCCCGGCGCAGCAGCGCCCGCACCCGAGCGAGCAGCTCGGCCAGCCGGAACGGCTTGGTCACGTAGTCGTCGGCGCCGGCGTCCAGGCCGACCACCAGGTCCACCTCGTCCGCGCGCGCGGTGAGCACCAGGATCGGGGTGGTCAGCCCCTGGTTGCGGATCCAGCGGGCGACGTCCAGCCCGTCCATGTCCGGAAGGCCCAGGTCGAGCACGAACAGGTCGGCCTGGGCGGCGTCGTCGATGGCCCCCCGGCCGGTGCCGTGCACCGACACGTCGTAGCCCTCACGCGTCAGTGCCCGCGCCAACGGCTCGGCAATGGCCGGGTCATCTTCTGCTAATAGAACTCGGGTCACAGTGTCATGCTAATGCCACGATCTCCTCTGTGGCGCTCACTTTGCGAATTGCGGCGTGCGCCACACCCGGGACGGTCGCTCCGCCGTGCGGCTGGGCCGGTGGAGAACATCCTCTCCCGCACCGGTCATGCCGCGGCGTGTCTGGTGCGCTACGGCGTGTCGCCGCGGCGGTGCACCTCCACCGGGCGCACCTCGCCCAGGCCTTGCACCTGGGCCGGGTCCTCGTGCACGAACGTGAACTCCTGGCCGGCGGGCAGATTGTCCAGCACCGCGGCGGAGACGTCGTCCATCAGGATGGTGTTCGGTGCGGCCAGGTCGGTCAGCCGGGAGGCGAGGTTGACCACCGGGCCGAACACGTCCCCGGAGCGGGACAGCAACCGGCCCCACACCACGGCACCGCGCACCGGCATGTCCTGGTCGGCCATCACCTGCACCAGGCTGGTGGCCACCCGAGCACCGGCGGGCAGGTCGTCGGCGACGAACAGCACCGCGTCCCCGATGGTCTTGACCACGCGTCCGCCGTAGCGGGCCACCTCGTCCCGGGCGGCAGACTCGAAGTCCTGCACCAGGGTGGCCAGGCCGCGGGGGGTGAGGTCGGCCGCGCGGGTGGTGTAGGAGACGATGTCGATGAACCCGATCGCCCGCTCCAGCGGCAGCTGGTCGGGTTCGCTGCCCTCCAGCCCGACCCGGGAGATGTCCCTGTCGATCCGGCCGAGCAGGGCGAACAGCTGGCGCCGCCAGGCGTAGTCGAGCTG
>DATGRZ010000204.1:0-4130 GCA_035303065.1 Ruania sp. | reverse complement strand
CACCTGCGGGAGGCGGAGACCATCGAGCTGCTGAGCACCGCCCGCTACCCGAGCCGCAACCCGGCGGACAACCTGACCGACCTGCGCGCGCAGATCGCCGCGAACGAGCGCGGGGTGGCCGAGCTGCAGGCCATGGTCGCCGACTACGGGCTGGACGTGGTGCAGGCGTACATGCAGCACGTGCGCGCGAACGCGGCCGAGGCGGTGGCACGGGTGATCCCCACCCTGACCAGTGGCACCTGGCGGCAGGAGATGGACGGCGGCGGGGTGATCCAGGTGGCCATCGATGTCGACGGCGCAGCTCACCGGGCCAGGATCGACTTCAGTGGCACCTCAGCGCAGCTGGGCAGCAACTTCAACGCCCCCTCCGCGGTGGCCAAGGCCGCGGTGCTGTACGTGTTCCGCACCCTGGTCGCCGACGAGATCCCGCTGAACGCCGGCTGCCTGGAGCCGCTGGAGATCATCATCCCGGAAGGGTCGATGCTGGCCCCGACCTACCCGGCTGCCGTAGTGGCCGGGAACGTGGAGACCTCGCAGGCGATCACCGCCGCGCTCTACGGGGCGCTCGGGGCGCAGGCCGAGGGGGCGGGCACGATGAACAACGTCACCTTCGGCAACGATCGGCACCAGTACTACGAGACAGTGGCCAGCGGGTCCGGGGCAGACCCGGACTTCGACGGCACCGACGTGGTGCAGACGCACATGACGAACTCCAGGCTCACCGACCCGGAGATCCTGGAGTGGCGGATGCCGGTGCGCCTGGAGTGCTTCGAGGTGCGGCGCGGCAGCGGTGGGGCGGGGGCGCACCGCGGTGGGGACGGCGCCCGGCGCGTGCTGCAGTTCACCGAGCCGGTCACGCTCACCCTGCTGACCGGGAACCGCGTGCACCGGCCCTACGGGCTGGCCGGCGGCTCACCAGGGGCACCCGGTCAGCAGTGGGTGCGGCGGGCGGATGGGTCCCAGACCGAGCTGGCCGGCTGCGACTCGGCCGAGCTGGCCGCCGGGGACGCGCTGGTGCTGCTCACCCCGGGCGGCGGCGGGTACGGGGCGCCGGGAAACTGACGGTCATACGGCCGCACCTCGGCATATGGCGAAGCTCCGGCCGTATGACCGTCAGTTTGACCGCTGGGTCCAGCCGCAGTAGGAGACGAAGTTCGGGTCCTCCTCCTGCAGGTAGGTGACGAAGTCCCAGCCGTCGACCTCGTCGCCGAGCCAGCTCTCCCCGCCTGTGACGACCACCGGGGCGACCTCCGGTGAGGCAGGCTCCAGGCCCGGGGCGGTGCGCACCTCGCCGCCGGAGTCGGAGGGCTCGACCATCATCGGGCAGGCGCCACCCCAGGAAGGGAACGGGTCGGTCTGCACCAACCACGGCTGGTCGTCGGTGTCGTAGGAGACGTGCACAGTACGGGTCACCTCGATCCCGGCTCCTTCAGCGCAGGCGGACTGCCAGCCCATCTGCGCCTCGTCGATGACCACACCGGCGCCGCCGTCGGCCGTCGCCACCGAGTCCACCTGGGTGTCGCAGTCCCCGGAACCGGCCAGCGGGTAGGGCAGCTGGGTGAGCTGCTCACCGTCGTTGAGCCAGACGAACCACGTGGTGGCCACCCACTGGTAGGTCTCCGGGGCGGTCTCGAAGGAGAAGGACATCGAGGCGACCACGTCCTGGTCACCGTCGTCGTCGATGTCCACGTAGAGCGGTTCGTCCTCGCCGAGCTCGAACTTCCCCTCCCACTGACCGAACTCGCCGGTGGCCTCACCGCTTTCCAGCGGCACGTCCACCGGGTCCTGGTACACCGTGGCGAACTGCCACTCCTGCTCGGCCAGGTCGACCTGCTGCGGGTCGAACGGCGGGTCCGGTGTTGTGCTCGGGCTGCTGCCCGGCGCGGTGGGCTCGCCCGGCTCGCTGCTCGGTGGCGCGGTCGGGTCGGGACCCGGGTCGTCTCCGGAGCAGCCCCCGGCCAGCACGACGATGGCCGCACCGCATGCCATCACTGTTCTGCGCATGTCCCTCTCCCCTGGTGTCCGCGTGCCCGGGCAGAGTATCGGCACCGGCAACCCCACCGTCCGGGCGCCGGCACCCAGAGCCAGTACTCTGACCCGATGGCCTTTCCTCTCGCCGACCGTGTCACCAGGATCAAGGAGTCGCCCAGCACTGCTGCCACCCAGCGGGTGCGGGACCTGCGGGCCGAGGGGGTGGACGTGCTCAGCCTGACCGTGGGCGAACCGGACTTCGACACCCCGGAGCACGTGAAGGCGGCCGCTGCGGCTGCGATCCGGTCCGGGGAGACGAAGTACACGTCGGTCAACGGCACCCCGGAGCTGCAGCGCGCGATCCTGGACCGGGTGGAGCGCCGGATCGGGCTGCGCTACTCCCCCGGTGAGCTGGCCGTGGGCGGCGGCGGGAAGCAGGTGATCTTCCTGGCACTCATGGCCACGGTGCACGACGGTGCCGAGGTGATCGTGCCGGCGCCGTACTGGGTGTCCTACCCGGACATGGTGGCTGCCAACGACGGTCAGGCAGTGGTGGTGCCGACCCGGGAGGAGGACGGCTTCCTGCTCACCCCTGAGGCCCTGGCGGCGGCGATCACGCCGCGCACCACCTGGCTGATCCTGAACTCGCCGGGCAACCCCACCGGCGCCGTCTACGGCCGCACCGAGCTCGCGGCGCTGGCGCAGGTGCTCCGCGAGCACCCGCAGGTGCACGTGCTCACCGACGAGATCTACGACGAGATCGGCTTCGGTGCCGAGCCGGTACCCAGCCTGCTGCAGGTCGCCCCGGACCTGCGCGACCGGGTGCTGCTGGTCAACGGAGTGTCCAAGGCCTATGCGATGACCGGCTGGCGGATCGGCTACGGGGTGGGTCCCGCGCAGCTGGTGAAGGCGATGAACACGCTGCAGTCCCAGGTGTCCACCTGCCCGTCGTCGGTGAGCCAGGCGGCCGCCGCCGCTGCCCTGTCCGGGGACCAGTCGTTCATCGCGGAGGCGAACGAGATCTACCGGCGCCGCCGGGAGCTGGTGGTGGCGGGGATCAACGCGATCCCGGGGCTGAGCTGCACCACCCCCGATGGTGCCTTCTACGTCTACGTCAGCTGCGCCGGCGTGCTCGGCACGACCGCCCCGGACGGCCGGGTGATCGACTCGGACGAGGCGCTGACGCTGTACCTGCTGGACCGGGCCCGGGTGGCGGTGGTGCACGGGGCCGCGTTCGGGCTCTCGCCCTACTTCCGGATCTCCTTCGCCACCAGCGAGGACGTGCTGCAGGCTGCGCTGGAGCAGGTCGCCGAGGCGCTCGCCGAGCTCAGCTGAGCAGCGTCATGAACCTATACTCTATACATGGAAACACGTCGGCTGCAGTACTTCGTGGCGATCGTCGACGCGGAGTCGATCACGCGTGCAGCAGAGATTCTGCTCGTGGCGCAACCAGCGCTGAGCCAGCATATGACAGCGCTAGAGGCTGAGTTTCGCGAGAAACTGCTCGTCCGCAGCAGAAAGGGGGTTTATCCCACCCCGGCTGGCCAATCGGTGTACCGCTATGCCCGCGCAATCCTTCGACTTGAAGAAGCAGCACGCAACGATATCGCGAGTAGCGCGGACAATCCCGCCGGCCAAGTATCTATCGGCCTGGCTCCTTACAGCCAGTTCTCCTACACAATCCTTCCCATCCTGCGCATGATCCGGCAACGGTATCCGGGAATCTTGATTCGAACTATGGAGACTCTTAACGTTGTCCACAGCCACGCCATCCGCATTGGCCAGATTGATGCTGGACTGATCTATCAACCCGGCCATATCGAAGGGATCCTCTTCGAGACGATCTCTACCGAGGAACTCTATCTCGTCGCGGCGCCGGGAACAACAGGTTCCAGTGGTTTCGGTGACGAAGTACAGCTGAGCAGCGTCGCAGATTTGTGGTTCATCATGCCTCGAGACGAACACACTCTGCGCCGACGAATGGATGCCGCGATGTTCGGCATCGGTCGAGAGTTGAATGTTGCCGTCGAACTCGAGCACACGCAACCGCTCGCGCGGGCCGTCATGCTTGGACTAGGTGTGACGGTCCTCCCGCTCACAGCCGCCCAGACCCTGTTCAGTGACACCGACGCCACCGTCAGCCGTATCATCGAACCTGC
>DATGRZ010000203.1:0-8331 GCA_035303065.1 Ruania sp. | reverse complement strand
GAACACCCGCTCCGGGTGGGTCTCCTGGAAGTAGGTGGAGCCGATCTGCGCCGACGGGATGTGCGAGGCGATCGCGAGCACGGGCGCCCCGGTGCGGTGCGCGTCGTACAACCCCTGGATCAGGTGCGTGTTACCGGGGCCGCAGCTGCCGGCACAGACCGCCAGCTCACCGGTGAGCTGGGCGTCGGCCGCGGCGGCGAACGCAGCGGCCTCCTCGTTGTGGCAGTGCACCCACTCCAGGTCCTCGTGGGTGCGGACCGCCTCGGTGATCGGGTTCAGGCTGTCCCCGACCAGTCCGTAGATGCGGCGCACTCCCGCGGCGTAGAGTCCATCGACCAGTTGTTCAGCCACCGTCGGCACGGTGTGCTCCTCTCCTCGACTGCGCTATCGGTAGTTCATCACCCCGGCTGCAGCCGCGCATCTGGCGGCCGGTCAGGATCTCGACGGCGGAGCTCACCTACTGGAGGTAGGCCAGCTGGGGGTGGGTCTGCTGGAGGTCCGCGAGGACGTCGGCGGCCACTGCCACGCTGTCGGTGAGCGGGTGTGCCGCCAGCGCCCGCACAGCTGCCTCGCGACTACCGGTCAAGGCCGCCTCCATCGTGCACCGCTCCACGTGCTTGACCTGGGCGACCAGCCCGCGGGCATACCCCGGTAGCGGGTCGGCCGGCAGCGGGTACACCCCCGCGGCGTCCACCCGGCAGGGCACCTCGACCACAGCAGTCTCGTCCAGCTCGGCGAGCAGCCCATCGTTGGCGACGTTCAAGATCAGCTCGGCGGCGTCGTCGTGGGCGATAGCGTGCATGATCGCCAGCGCCACCTGGTCGTACCCGCCGGAGACCAGGTCGGCCTCGTCCCGTTCGAAGCTGCCGGCCGCCTCCCGGTTGGTGGCCATGTAGGTGGCCTCCCGGTCGGCTCGGGTGTGCTCCCACAGGGTGTAGGCCTCGTCCGGCGGCAGGTCGGCGGCGACCGTGTAGAACCCGGACTGCTGCCGCTCCAGGTAGACGCCGCGGGTGGCCTCAGCAGCGGCCTCCGCCGCAAGCGCCTCCCGCTGGTAGTAGTAGTAGTGCAGGTACTCGTTCGGCACTGCCCCCAGGGTCTGCAGCCACTCCGCCTTGAACAGCCGGCCCTCCTCGAAGGAGCCGAGCAGGTCCGGGCGGGCGAGCAGTTCGGGCAGCACGTCCTGCCCGTCCACGTGCAGCCCGCGCAGCCAGCCCAGGTGGTTCAGGCCGACGTAGTCCATGTGCACGGCGCTGCCGCCCAGGCCCACCCCGGCGGCGCTGCCCGGACGCACCAAGGCAGCGCTCTCCAGGGTGGTGAGCACCCGGCGGGCCAGCCCTACCGGGGAGTCGCAGATGCCCACCACCCGGTCTCCGAGCGTGCGCCTCATCACCTCGGTCACCAGCCCGGCCGGGTTGGTGAAGTTGATCACCCACGCCCGCGGGCAGCACCTGGCGATCCGCTCGGCGAGCTCGACCACCACCGGCAGCCCGCGCAGCGCGTAGCTGATCCCACCCACTCCGGTGGTCTCCTGCCCGATCAGCTGGTGTCGCAGCGCCACCTGCTCATCCAGCGCCCGTGCTGCGGTGCCGCCCACCCGGATCGCGGAGAACACGAAGTCCGCACCGGTCAGCGCCCGGTCCAGGTCGGTGGTGACCAGCACCTCCGGTGCGTCCGGCTGGCCGGCGGCCAGCGCGCTGAGCACCTGGGCGATGCCGCGCAGCCGCATCTCGTCGGTGTCATACAGCCGGACCTGGGTGACCCGGTTCTCCGAGGTGTCGCCAAGCAGGGCACGGTAGACCAGCGGCACGCGGAACCCGCCGCCGCCGAGGATCGTCAGTCGCACCCTGCGATCATGTCACCATTCCGGGTGGTGACGTCACCGGCGGGCGCGCAGGACGACCTTGCGCAGCTCGTCCATCCAGAGCACGGACGAGGCCATCGCGGCCGCCACCAACCAGTGCGTCAGGTCCAGCGCCGCGGTCCCGAACGCCACCTGCAGCACCGGCAGGTGGACCACTGCGACCTGGAGGACCAGCGCGGCGCCGAGGGCGGCCCACAACCACCGGTTCACCAGCAGCCGGTGGAAGGCGCTGCTCGTCTCCGACCGGGAGTTCAGCGTGTTGAACAGCTGCGCGAGCACGAGCGTGGTGAACCCGGCGGTACGGGCCACGTCCAGGGAGTCTGTCCCGGCCACCAGCCCGCCGGGCAGGAAGATGTCGATGGTCAGCAGCGAGGCCGCGGCCATCACCAGACCGATGAACAGGGTGCCGGTCCACATCTGCCGGTCCAGGATGCGCTCGGTCAGCGCCCGCGGTCGGCGGGCCATGACGTCCTCGATCTCCGGGTCCACCCCCATCGCCAACGCCGGCAGGGAGTCGGTGACCAGGTTGATCCACAGGATCTGCACGGCCAGCAGCGGCACGACCACCTCCCCCGGCGCGGCCGCACCGGACAGGCCGATCACCCCGGCCAGCACGACGCCGAAGAACACGGTGAAGACCTCGCCCATGTTCGAAGAGAGCAGGTAGCGCAGAAACTTCTTGATGTTGTCGAAGATCGCCCGGCCGAGCCGCACCGCCACCACGATGGTGGCGAAGTTGTCGTCGCCGAGGATCATGTTCCCGGCCTGCTTGGTCACCTCGGTGCCGGTGATGCCCATCGCCACACCGATGTCCGCGGACTTCAGTGCTGGGGCGTCGTTGACGCCGTCACCGGTCATCGCCACCACCCGACCGCTGGCCTGCAGGGCGTCCACGATCCGGTTCTTGTGCGCCGGGGACACCCGCGCGAACACGCTGACCTCCTCGACCACCGCGGCCAGGCCGGCCTCGTCCAGCCGGTCCAGCTCCGCCCCGGTGCGCACGTGCTGCACCAGGTCCGCGCCGGCGGCGTGCTGGCCGGCGTCGACGATACCCAGGTCGGCGGCGATCCGGACCGCGGTGCCGGGGTGGTCGCCGGTGATCATCACCGTCCGGATCCCAGCCCGACGTGCTTCGGCCACCGCGACGGCCGCCTCTTCACGCGGCGGGTCGATGATGCCCACCACACCGAGGAGCACCAGACCTGTCTCGAGCCGGTCCTCGGCACGTGCGGGTCCGTCTTCCTCACCCGGTGTGGCGGGGTCGAGGTGTTCGTCGTCGGTCAGCGGACGGTAGGCGACTGCCAGCGTGCGCAACGCCTGCTCGCCGAACCTGCGTACCCCCTCAAGCATCCGCTCGCGGTCGGCGGCGACCAGCTCGACGACGTCGGTCCCGCGGGCCAGGTGGGTGCACCGGTCCAGCAGCACGTCCGGGGCGCCCTTGGCCACCAGCAGCCGCCGGCCGTCGGGGGCGACGGTGAGCACCGACATCCGCTTGCGGGCAGAGGAGAACGGGATCTCCCCCTCGCGCCGGTAGCCGGCGGCGAGCTCCCCGGCACCGGGGAGCTTGGCGGCGGCGACCAGGAACGCGGCCTCGGTCGGGTCCCCCTCGATGCTCCAGGTGTCGTCGATCTTCGCGAGCTGGGCATTGTTGGCCAGGCTGCCGCCGACCAGGGTGCGTAGCACTTCCTCCTGCAGCAGGTCGGGCAGGTCGTTGCCGTCGGTGCTGCGCACCTCGCCCACCGGGGCGTAGCCGATGCCGCTGACGTCCACCTCGCCGTCAGCGGTGAGCACGCGGCGCAAGGTCATCTCGTTGCGGGTGAGGGTGCCGGTCTTGTCGGTGCAGATCACCGAGGCCGACCCGAGCGTCTCTACTGAGCCGAGCTTCTTGACCACCGCACCGCGACGGGCCAGCCGTTGCACCCCGACAGCCAGCACCAGGGACAGGATCGCCGGTAGTCCCTCGGGCACGGCGGCCACGGCGAGCGAGACGCCGAGCAGCAGCACGGTGACCAGGTCACCCATGGTGGACACCTGGTTCACCAGCGCGGTCACCACCATCACCACCACAGCGATCGCGATGACCGTGATGCCCAGCACCTTGGAGATCTGCGCGATCTCCCGGTCCAGCGGCGTCGGCTCCTCCTTGGTCTCCGCCAGCATCTGGGCGATGGCGCCCATCTGGGTGTCCATCCCGGTGCCGGTCACCACGGCCGAGCCGACGCCCTCGGTCACCGCGGTGCCCTGATAGACCATGTTTCGGCGGTCACCCAGGGGCACCGGCCGGGACAGCACCGCCGGGCTCTTGCTGACGGCCAGGCTCTCGCCGGTGAGCGAGGCTTCCTGCACCTTCAGCCTGCTGGCGGTCAGCACGCGCGCGTCCGCGCCCACGGCGTCGCCCTCGCTCAGGCGAAGGATGTCACCACGGACCACCTCCGCCGCCGGCACAGTCTGCAGCCGGCCGTCCCGCAGCACTGTGGCACTGGGTGTGGTGATAGAGCTCAGTGCTGCGACCGCGTCCTCGGCCCGGGCCTCCTGCACCAGCCCGATCAGCGCGTTCAGCAGCACCACGGCGAGGATCACGATCGAGTCGACCGGGGCGCCCGCGGCGCCCTCCCCGTACCAGGCCACCGCGGAGATGAGCACCGCCACCAGCAGCAGGTACACCAGCGGATCCTGGAACTGGTCGAGGAGCCGGCGCCACCACGGGGTCGGCGGTGCGGTACGCAGCTCGTTCGGCCCGTCGGCGGCCAGCCGCCGCTCCGCCTCCTGGCTGGAGAGACCGCGGTCGGGGTCCGTGGCGAGCTCGTGCAGGACGTCCTCGCTGGTGCGGGTAGCGGGATCTGCGGGCCGTCCGGGTGGTGCCCCGGGGGCGGGCCCGAGCGCAGGAGTGCTCACACAGTTATCTTGCCCCGGTCCCGCCTGCGTACGGGAGGCCAGACGAGCCCGAGCAGCATGATCCTGCTCACGCAGGCTCACACCGAGAAGTACTTCGCCTCCGGGTGGTGGAACACCAGGGCGTCGGTGGACTGCTCCGGGTGCAGCTGCAGCTCCTCGCTCAGGCTCACCCCGATCCGGTCCGGGCGGAGCAGCTCGACGATCTTCGCCCGGTCGCCCAGGTCCGGGCAGGCCGGGTAGCCGAAGGAGTACCGCGCGCCCCGGTAGGCCACCTTGAACATGCCCTCCAGCTCCTCCGGGTCCTCAGCGGCGAAGCCGAGCTCCTCACGGACCCGCGCGTGCCAGTACTCTGCGAGCGCCTCGGTCAGCTGCACCGACAGCCCGTGCAGCTCCATGTACTCCCGGTACCGGTCCTGGGCGAACAGCTCCGCGGTGCGCTCGGCCACCCGCGAGCCCACGCTGACCAGCTGTACACCGAGCACATCCACCTCCCCGGAGTCCTGGGCGCGCACGTAGTCGGCCAGGCACAGGTGCCGGTCCCGGCGCTGCCGGGGGAAGGAGAACCGGAGCCTCTCCGTACCGGGCGTACCACCGGAGCCGCCGTCCGGACCCTCGTGGTGCAGCACCACCACATCGTTGCCGTCGGCCACCGCCGGGAAGTACCCGTACACCACCGACGGCACCAGCAGCTCCTCAGTGGCGATCTGCTGCAGCCACTGCCGCAGCCGCGGGCGGCCCTCGGTGGCGACCAGCTCCTCATACCCAGGGCCCTCCCCTCGGCTGGGCTTGAGCCCCCACTGGCCCATGAACGTGGCACGTTCGTCCAGGAACGCCGCATAGCCGGCCTGGGCGATGCCCTTGACCACCCGGGTGCCCCAGAACGGCGGCGTCGGCACCGGGTTGTCGGCAGCCACGTCGGACCGGGCGGGCAGGTTCTCCGGCGCTGTCTCGGTCACGGTCACCTGCGCGTGCCGGCGCTTCTTCAGCGGCGGCAGGCCGACCGAGTCGGGGTCGGCGCCGCGAGCGATCTGCACCAACGGTTCCATCAGCCGGAGCCCCTCGAAGGCGTCCCGGGCGTAGCGCACCTGCCCGGTGTACATCTCGGCCAGGTCGTCCTCCACATACACCCGGGTCAGCGCCGCCCCGCCGAGCAGCACCGGGTAGCTACCGGCCAGCTGGCGGGTGTTCAGCTCCTCCAGGTTCTCCCTCATCACCACAGTGGACTTCACCAGCAGGCCGCTCATCCCGATCACGTCCGCCTGGTGCGTCTCGGCTGCTTCGATGAACGCGGCCACCGGCTGCTTGATGCCCAGGTTCACCACGGTGTAGCCGTTGTTGGACAGGATGATGTCCACCAGGTTCTTGCCGATGTCGTGCACGTCGCCGCGCACGGTGCCGAGCACGATCGTTCCCTTCCCAGCACTGTCCTCGGCGTCCACCTTCTCCATGTGCGGTTCCAGGTGCGCCACGGCGGTCTTCATCGTCTCCGCGGACTGCAGCACGAACGGCAGCTGCATCTCACCGGCACCGAACCGCTCGCCGACCACCTTCATCCCGGCGAGCAGGTGGTCGTTGACGATGTCCAGCGCCTTCAGCCCCTGGTCGAGGGCGGCGTCCAGGTCCTCGGTGAGCCCCTTCATCTCCCCGTCGATGATCCGACGGGCGAGCCGTTCGGTCAGCGGCAGCGCGGCCAGCTCAGCGGCGCGGGCATCCTTCATCGCGGCCGTGTCCACCCCGGAGAACACCTCGAGGAGGTGAGCGAGCGGATCCCGGGACATCCCGCCGTCGGCGTGGTACTCCCGCTTGTCCCAGACCAGGTCCAGCGCGGCCTGGCGCTGCTCCTCCGGGATGGAAGCGAGCGGCAGGATCTTCGCGGCGTGCACGATCGCCGAGTCCAGCCCGGCCTGTACCGCCTCGTGCAGGAATACCGAGTTCAGCACCACCCGGGCGGCCGGGTTCAGCCCGAACGACACGTTGGACACCCCGAGGGTGGTGTGCACCCCCGGGTAGCGGGACTTCAGCTCGCGGATCGCCTCGATCGTCTCGATCGCGTCCCGGCGGGTCTCCTCCTGCCCGGTGGCGATCGGGAAGGTGAGGCAGTCCACGATGATGTCCTCGACCGCCATCCCCCACCGGGTGGTGAGATCCTCGATCAGCCGGGAGGCCACCGCGACCTTGTGCTCGGCGGTGCGGGCCTGCCCCTGCTCGTCGATGGTCAGGGCGACCACAGCGGCGCCGTGCTCGGCCACCAGCGGCATCACCCGGGCGTACCGGGAGGTGGGGCCGTCGCCGTCCTCGAAGTTCACCGAGTTCACCACCGCCCGTCCGCCGACGAGCTCCAGCCCGGCCTGGATCACCTCCGGTTCGGTGGAGTCGATCATCAGCGGCAGCGTGGAGGCGCTGGCCAGCCGGGAGATCACTTCCTGGGCGTCGCGCACCCCGTCCCGGCCGACGTAGTCGACGCACACGTCCAGCAGGTGCGCACCGTCGCGGGTCTGCGCGCGGCCGATCTGCACGCACTCGTCCCAGTTCTCCGCGAGCATCGCCTCCCGGAACGCTTTGGATCCGTTGGCGTTGGTGCGCTCCCCGATCGCCAGGAACGCCGCATCCTGGTCGAAGTCGGTGTGCGCGTACAGGCTGGCCACCCCGTGGGTGGGTTCGGGGTCGCGGGGGGTGATCGGCTGACCGCGGACGGCCTGCACCACAGCCCGCAGGTGCTCCGGGGTGGTGCCGCAGCAACCGCCCACCAGGGACAGGCCGAACTCGGTGGTGAACTGGGTGTGCGCAGCCGCCAGCTCGTCCGGGGTGAGCGGGTACTCGGCGCCGTTCTTGCCGAGCACCGGCAGGCCCGCATTCGGCTGGCAGGTGATCGGCACCTGCGCGTGCTTGGCCAGGTAGCGCAGGTGCTCGCTCATCTCGGTCGGGCCGGTGGCGCAGTTCAGCCCGATGGCATCGATGCCCAGGGCCTGCAGCACGGTCAGTGCGGCGCCGATCTCCGAGCCCATCAGCATGGTCCCGGTGGTCTCCACGGTCACCTGGGCGATGATCGGGATGTCGACGGCGGCGCGTTCCCGGGCGATCTTGGTCGCGTTGACCGCAGCTTTCGTCTGCAGCAGGTCCTGACTGGTCTCGATCAGGATTGCATCCACACCACCGCGGATCAGCCCCTCGGCCTGCTCGGCGAAGCTCGCCTTGAGGTCGGCATAGGGCACGTGCCCGAGGCTGGGCAGCTTGGTGCCCGGGCCCATCGCACCGAGCACCCACCGGGGCTGGCCGGCAGTGGCGTGCTTGTCGGCGCTGCGGCGGGCGATGGCGGCGCCGGACTCGGCGAGCTCGGCGATCCGGTCCACGATGTCGTAGTCGCCGAGGTTGGAGGCGTTCGCACCGAAGGTGTTCGTCTCCACGCAGTCCACGCCGACGGCGAAGTAGGCGTCGTGGATGGCCTCGATCACGTCCGGGCGGGTGACGTTCAGGATCTCGTTGCAGCCCTCCAGGCCCTGGAAGTCCTCCAGGGTCAGGTCGGCGTCCTGCAGCATCGTGCCCATCGCCCCGTCGGCGACCACCACCCGCTGGGT